>NZ_NFKG01000001.1:0-319749 GCF_002160275.1 Pseudoflavonifractor sp. An187
TGTTATAATTTGTCTGCATAAACAAATTGTACAGCAAATGAAACGAGAGGCCAACCCCCAAAAAGGTTAGCCTCTCGTTTTGTTGTTCTGGCCTATTTTGCAACAGGCCCATTTGTGTGTTTAGGAAGCTTTGGCCACTTCCGCCTCGTAATCTTGAAGGAGAGTGTTCCAGCTGGCGTATTTGCTGTCTCCCCGACGATCAGAGAACATCTGGGTCCCTTCCAGGTATTTGGCCAGGAATTGAGAGACTTTGACCGTTCCGGTGTGATTCAAGTGATCGCCCCGGTCAAAGGTGTCTTTGGACCAGTCGATGGGAACCTCCTGGGTCCTGGTGTTCAGGTCGATGTATTCCAGGCCCAGCTCGTCCGCCAGCTCCTGAATGCCGTTGTGGCGCTGATAGTTCCAGTTGACGGTGCTGGGGGTACTCAGCAACAGCAGCTTGGCGCCGTGTTCCTCACACAGCTCCTGAATCTGCTCCACCAACAGCCGGTTGAGCACGGGAATGGATGCAGTTTTATCCGTGTAGGCCATGTAGTTGGTGGCATCTGCACTGCTGGCTGCACTGCTCAGGCGGTATCCCTTATAGGGGGTGGTGTAGCTGTTGCCGTCGGTGGGGCTGAAATCCTCCCGGGTCATGGTCTTCCAGCGGTCGTGGTAGCGGAGGATGGGCAGGTACCGGGATACCTCATCCATCACCACGGTTTTAGCCGGAATTTGACGGTAGATACACAGGGTTTCCAGAATCACCAGCTTGGGGGACTGGGTCTCAAAAGCACGCTCCAACAGGGTCTTGCTGTAGGAGAGATACTGGCGGCCGCTGCCGCATACGTAGCTGGTGTATCCGGTGTCTTTCCAAATGAGCAGGGGGGAGATGGAGAAGTAAGACTCGCTGTCTCCCACCACTACCACGTCAATGGAATTTTCGGGTTCTCCCTGAATGCCGTTGGCGATGACCTCTTCCATACCGGCGTCCTTGGTGTTGTTCTTGGGAATGAAGAGAAAGGACAGGCTGTAGAGGATTACCAGAAGCCCCAGGGCAAAGGCGGCAAGGCCCAAGAGGGTTTTTGCGATTTTTACCATGAGATTACCTCCGATTAAAAGCCTGCATAGATGGGGTCAACAGGGATGTAGCCGATGCCGTAGGCACCGAAGATGACCAGGAAGCAGATGGCCGCATAATACACGGCAATGCGCACCGGCCAGGACTTGGACACCAGGGTCTCACCCAACTTGACGCCCCGCTCCTGCATAATGCCCACAACCAGCAGAAATACCAGGAAGAGCGCCACCAGAACGGTGTCGGGGCCGTCAATGCCGTAGGCAAAGAGGTTGCCCTTGAGGATGGGAGAGAAGGACCAGTCGGTCACTATGCGCCAGGCCATTTTCAGGCCGTTCTTCAGGCCCTCCGCCCGGAAGAACAGCTCACCGATGCACACCAGCACACAGGTTCTAAGGGTCTGCATGAGCCGGTAAGCGATGTGGTTGCGGTCAATGTGGAGCCGCTCGGTGACGGTGAGGACCAGAGGTTGCACCAGATTTCCAGCAAAGATCAGGGCGAAATGGTACAGGCCGAAGAAGATGTAGTTCCAGGCCGAACCGTGCCATAGGCCGTTACACAGCCAGACACACAACAGCGCCACGCTGCTGGTGAGGATGGGGCCGTAACGGGGGCCGAAGCGCTTTCTGGCCTTGGAGGTGAGCTTCTTCATGGGCTTGGACATGCTCACCGGGTAGAAGATGTAGTCCTTGAACCAGGTGCCCAGGGTGATGTGCCACCGCTGCCAGAACTCCGAGATGGTGCGGGAGAAGAAGGGACGCTGGAAGTTTTCCGGCAGGGCGACCCCGAAGAGCTGGGCGCTGCCCAGAGCCACGTCGATGGTGCCGGAGAAGTCCATGTACAGCTGAATGGTGTAGCAGATGGCGGCCACGGCGATGATGGAGCCGTTGTACTGGTCGTAGTCGGAAAAGACGTTGAGAATGAAGATGTTCAGTCGGTCCGCCACCACCATCTTCTTGATGATGCCCCACAGGATGCGCTGACCACCCAGCAAGAAGTTGTTCCAGCACATGGGGGGCGCCTCCCACAGCCGCTGGGCGGTCTGCTCATAGCGACAAATGGGGCCCTCCATCATCTGAGGGAAGAAGCCCAGGAACAGAGCCAGGCGGAAGAGGTTGTGGTCGGCCTGAATCTTGCCCCGGTACACGTCAATCAGGTAGGACACCGCCTGGAGGGTGTAGAAGGAGATGCCGATGGGGAGCAAGAAGGAGGGCACCGGAAGAATGGCGGGCATGTGGAGGAAGCGCAGCAGGGCGTTTCCGTTGCTGAGGAAGAAGTGGCTGTACTTGAGGGTGAGGAGCAGGCCGATGTGAATGACCACCGCCAGCAGGATGATGCCCCGCTGTTGCCGCTGAATGCCAGCACGGATGGCTTTCCGTTGGTCCGACTCCGCCAGTGCCAGCCTTTCCTTTCCGTTGCGTGCGGTCAGTTCCAGCCACAGCCCCAGGTGGTGAATGGACAGAGTGGAAAAGAGTAAGTAGACAATCAGCGACCCGCTCACCGCCCAGAAGAACGCATAGCTGGCCAGCAGCAGAATCACGCGGCGCGCCCGTTGCGGTGTGATGGCATAGAGCCCCACCGTAGCAGGGAGCAGGACGGCCAGGTACTGGGGGGAGAAGTAGGAGGCCATGTTATCCCTCCTCTTGGAGACGTTGAATCATAGCCCAGAGGTTTTGGGCGGAGTTGAAGTTGTGGGGAATGACTTCCACGGTGGGAACGGTGATGTCAAAGGCGTCCTCCAGCTCGGCCACGATGGAGATAATGTCCAGAGAGTTCAGGTGGTGCCCATCAATGAGGTCCTGGCAATTGGCAAAGTCCAGGTCGGGGCGAATTTCCTCCAAGATTTCCAGCAGTTGTTCCATGATAATTACCTCATTTCTGTAGATTTGATGTATTGAGATGGTAGGTTTCAAAGTGGGAACGCAGCTCGTTCACCTGTCCGTCTGGGTGGCGGTACAGCACGGCGGGCAGGTCCCGGCTGAGGAATAGGGAAATACCCTCGGTCATGCAGTAGGCCCCCGTGCGCTCAAAGGCCAGCACATCTCCCACGTGGAGAGAGGGGAGGGGTAGCTGCTTGACCAGAATGTCATTGATGGTGCATAGAGAGCCACAGATGTTCCACGGCTCCACATTTCCCGGGGAATGGTGGGTGTAGTGGCGGATGGGGGGCAGCTTCATGGCCATGGACTGGCCGTAGTACACCAGCTGGTGCATGCCACCGTCTACAATGGCGTAGTTCTGCTTGTGGTTGCACTTGGCGTCCACTACCCGGGTGAAGTAGGTGCCACAGTGAGCGGCCAGGCTCCGGCCCAGCTCCAGGGTGATGGTGCCGGAGAAGGTCATAGTTTGTAGCAGCTGGGCAAATTGCTCCAGGTACTCGTCCTCCGGGAAGTCATCTTCGGCGTAGTAGCTCACCGGGAAGCCGGGGCCAAACTCCAACTCTTCCATGGGGTGACCCAGCAGCTGCTCCAGAGTCTGCAAAAACTCGTCCACCGTGGACAGCTCCCGGGTCAGACGCTTCACCGAGGTCTTCTGGGTGCCGGAGAAGTACTGGATACCCTTAAAGTGGAGCAGCGGATCATTCTGGTGCTGGGTGAGAATCTCGATGATCTCGTCCTTTTCCAGACCAAATTGATTTCCACTGGTCAGCCGCAACAGCAGGGACACCGGGGAGCCGCTGTCCTGGGCGGTGCAGTGGATGAGATCAAACTGCTCCATGGACTCCACCGTAAAGATGGCCGGAGAGTTGGGCAGGATTTCCTGGATGAACTCTGGGGTCTTGTACACCCCAGATACCACAAACTGGGACAGGGGCAGGCCCTGTTGGGCACAGATGCGGTACTCACCGGGGGAGCACAGCTCCAGCCGCTCCACCAGAGGAGAGAGGTACCCGGCCAGGAAGGGATTTGCCTTGATGGCGTAGCACAGACCTACTCCGGAAGGCAGTTTGGAACGCAGGTAGGAAACCCGCTGTTGCAGCGTTTCCCCGTCAAACAGGTACAGGGGGGTGGCATATTGCGTGAGCAGGGATTGCACAGCGATATCATCCACGGCTACCAGCTCCTTTCATCAGTAATGTGCGGTCAATTTTGCCGTTCTTGTTCAGGGGGAACTGGTCCACCTGACGGAACACATTGGGAATCATATACGGGGGAAGGGTGGGGAGCAGCTGCAAGCGCAGTTCCTTGGAGGTGAGCTCTCCTTGATAGAAGGCATACAGCCGATGTTTTTCGCTGTGGAACACGCAGCAGCACCGATGCACACCGGGGAGATTGGACACAGCCCGCTCAATTTCCTCCAACTCAATACGGTGGCCCATGTGCTTGATCTGGAAGTCCTTGCGACCACAGAAGTGCAGCTCTCCCAGGGTGGAGTATCGGGCCAAGTCTCCGGTGCGATAGATGCGATCGGGATAGCATGGGTTGAGGGGATTGTTGGGAAAGGCAGCGGCCGTCTGGTCCGGGTTTCGGTAGTAGCCCAAGGCCAGGGCCGAGCCTCGCACACACACCTCGCCCACTACGTTGGGAGAAGTGACCAGCTGGTCGTCTCCGTCCAGCAGGAACACATCCTCGTTGGGAAACGCTTGTCCCATGGGAATGCCGTCGGGATAGGACCGCTCCCGGTCAATGATATGGTATGTACAGTTGCAGGTGATCTCAGTGGGGCCGTACAGATTGACAAATTGGGCGCGGGGCAAGTGCTCCATCCAGATTTTCAGGTGCTTGGCGGGCATCACCTCGCCGCTGAACAGCACCTTGTTCACCGTCTCTGGTGTGCGATAGTCCAAACCGTGGACAGTGGTGATTAAGCACAGAGCGGATACCGCCCAGATCAGGGTGGTGGCCCGGTGTTCACACAGGAAATCCAGCAACTGCTGAGGCTGGGAGAACAGGGGGCGGGGCACCAGCACCAGGGTGGCACCAGTGGCCAGGGCAGAGTAGATGTCCTTTACCGATACGTCAAAGTCAAAGGGGGCCTGGTTGGCAATGACGTCCTTCTGAGTAATGGAGAAGATGGGGCAGAAGTGGTCAATGAAATCCAGGGTAGAGCGATGGCCCACCACTACGGCTTTGGGTACCCCGGTGGAGCCGGAGGTGAAGTTGGCGTAGAGGGGGGCGGTGTCCACGTGGCGCTGCCGGATTTGGGCCAGCAGGGCACGGTCCACAGCG
The DNA here is from genome assembly GCF_002160275.1 of Pseudoflavonifractor sp. An187. Taxonomy (NCBI): domain Bacteria; kingdom Bacillati; phylum Bacillota; class Clostridia; order Eubacteriales; family Oscillospiraceae; genus Pseudoflavonifractor; species Pseudoflavonifractor sp. An187. The sequence continues at coordinate 5,227 of NZ_NFKG01000001.1, forward strand.
CTTTTCACCAGGTCCTGATAGAGCAGGATGCGGTGAGGCGGAAATACCTCTTCCAGAGCTGCCCGGTGCTCCTCGTCGGTGATGACAAAGGGCGCCTGCAACACCGACTGCATTTGCTGGAGCCGGGACGTGGGAAGCTGGGTATTAAAGGATACGTAAAAACCGCCGGCATACACGATGCCCCAGAAGGCGCAGAGGTTTTCCACGCTCTTTTCCATATAGACAGCCACAGGCTGTCCTTTGGCCAGGGAGAGGGCCAGAGAGGAACCCACCCGTCGGCTGTTCTCCAGCGCTTGGGCGAAGGTAATCGACTGCCGCTCGTCCACCAGAGCCGGTTTTTCAGGGTACAGCTGTGCGCTGCGTTCCAGGTATTCCAAAATATTCGTCATAGCGTATCTGTCTCCTATGAGGTGTCAGGGGGAACAGCCCCCTACATGTGTCATAGTATGGGGGATAAATTTTAATACTGCCATGGGTCTTTTCTTAAGAATTCTTAAGGATGTGGAAACAAATTGTAGTAATTACACCCGCTGGTTGCAGCCCTTACAGGGATGTGGTATAATGTGTGGAAAACAGCAAAGGGCTGAAATTTGGCCCATTTATGCCCAATACGGGCGGCTGATTGGGAAAAATAGCAAAGGTTGTGAAGCATATGCAACAGCAAACGGAAAAGAAAGTCATGCTCTCCGGTATTAAGCCCAGCGGGGATTTGACCCTGGGCTCCTATTTGGGCGCCATTAAGAATTGGGCAGCCCGGGCTGAAGAATATGATTGTTACTACTTCATGGCAGACCTGCACTCCATCACCGTGCGTCAGAAGCCCGCTGATCTGCGTCGGCGCACTCTGGAGCAGCTGGCCCAGTATATCGCCTGTGGTCTGGACCCGGAGAAGAACACCCTGTTCATCCAGTCCCATGTCCACCAGCATGCCGAGCTGGGCTGGGTGCTCAACTGCTATGCCATGTTTGGCGAACTGTCCCGCATGACTCAGTTTAAGGATAAGTCTGCCAAGAATGCGGACAATATCAACGGCGGCCTCTTCACCTATCCCTCTCTCATGGCCGCGGATATCCTCCTCTATCAGCCCGACTATGTGCCTGTGGGAGAGGACCAGAAGCAGCACGTGGAGCTGACCCGCAACATTGTCCAGCGCTTCAACGGCATTTATGGAGATGTGTTTAAGATGCCCGAGCCCTATATTCCCAAGGTGGGCGCCCGCATCATGTCCCTGACCAACCCCGACTCCAAAATGTCCAAGTCGGAGAATGAGGACACCGGACGGGTGTGCTTGATGGATGACCCCACCGTCATCATGAAGCAGTTTAAGCGTGCCATCACCGACAGCGATCGGGAGAACTGTGTGCGCTATGACCCCGAGCACAAGCCCGGTGTGGCCAACCTGATGACCATTTACTCCTCCGTGACGGGTAAGACCTTCCAGGAGATCGAGCAGGAGTTTGACGGACAGGGCTACGGCGTCTTTAAGCCCGCTGTGGGTGAGGCCGTGGTGGAGTGCCTGCGTCCCATCCGGGAGGAGGCCACCCGCATCATGAAGGACAAGGCCTATTTGGAGAGCGTCTACCGTGACGGCGCAGAAAAAGCCTCCCGCGTGGCCCAGAAGACCCTGCGGAAGGTGTATAAAAAGGTGGGCTTTGTGGCCCCCTAAAGGGTTATGTTTTTTCCTCATCGCCCCCCAGACCCAACAGCAGCATGAGTCCCAAGGTGATGACCAGTTCCAGGTTATCCCCCTCTAAAAAGAGAAACAGCAGGATGAGCACCAGGAGAATGTCGCCCGTGTCGATGTTTTCCAGGGAGAAATGCTTTCCAAGCCCGTCTAATAGCTGCGTCAGGCCCCCGGACACCTCCCGAAAGATGGCGTTGTTGGCCGGGGGCGTTGGCTGGCTGTGGGGCCGCTCCCGTCGGGGCGGCTCCTGGGCAGGCTGGTCGTCCAATACCATCCAATCGTCATCGTGTAAGTAGTGGCTATACATGGTCATCCTCCTTTGCCCGGAATAGCTCCAGTCCGCTGCGGATGAGCACCGAGAGTTTGGCGATTTGGATGGCTTTGTCCAGCTTGGCGTACCGCTCCGGTTTCACAAAGGGCCGCAGGGCCTGGAGCAGAGCGGTGCGCCGATCGTCCTGTCTACCCATTTGAGAGAAGAGTTTGGCCGCTGTGGACAAGATTTTAGGGTCCAGCTGCCCAACACTCCCCAAGAACCCGGACAAGTCAGAGGGGGCAGAGGGCGGGGAAGGGGCCGGAGCGGAAGCGGATGGAGAGGCGGAATTCTCGCCCCCCTCCAGAGATTTGGTCAGAGACATGATCTGTTCCATGGCCTGGGGATTGGACAAAATCCCCTCCAGTTTTTCTTCCCACTCCGCCATTGGCTCCCCCTCCTGTTTGTGGCTATTGGTTGAGATGTTGTTTCATCTTCTCCATGAGTTTGGCCCCTTCCGGGTCCCGCATCAGCTTGCGAATGGCGGAGACCAGGGAAGCGGAATCCCCCTGAGCGGCATGGTTGGCCGCCTGTTCCAGGTCGCCGCCGGTGCTCTTTTGCAGCATGGAGAATAGCTGTTGCGTCTCCGGGGCGTTACGCAGTTCTTCCAGCTTTTTTTGGTCGGACAGCAGCTGTGCGGCCTGCGGATTGTGGAGCAGACCATTCAAGTTTGCCATGGCAATTCCTCCTCTACGGCAGGAGAGCCCTTCTGGCTCGCCTGCTCTATTATATGAGTAAACAAAGAAAAGGTGACTACCATGAAAATACTTGTATTCTCCGACTCCCACGGCGCCATGGGTAAGATGGTGGAGGCCATGGAGCACGAACGGCCCCACCATGTGTTCTTTCTGGGTGACCACTACCGGGACGGCATCGAGCTGTCCCAGCTGTACCCGGATATCCCCATGGACATTGTCCGAGGCAACTGCGACTGGGGGAAGGGCCCAGACCTGCGGGTGGTGGAGCTGGAAGGAGTGCGGTTCCTCCTCACTCACGGACACCTGCAATACGTAAAAAGCGGGCTGGATGAGTTGCTCCAGGAGGCAAAAAACCGTCAGGTGCAGGTGGCTTGCTTTGGACACACCCACCTAGCCAAGGTGGTGTACCGGGAGGGTATCTACCTGATGAACCCCGGCTCCGTGGGCGGCTGCCACGCCCGGGAGGGGTACGGCGTCATCGAAGCCCTGGGCGGTTCCGTGAATTTGTTGTTAAAATAAGCAGATAAAAATCCCCCGACTTTCAAAAGTCGGGGGATTTTTACGGACTTATCCGTGATAGGTCTGTCGGTTGTCATGGTGTTCCATGGGACGGAACAGCAGGGTGATGCACCACACAGCGGCCAGACCCACCAGCGCATAGATGGTGCGGGCCAGCCAGTTTCCGGAGCCACCACAGATCAGGGCCACCAAGTCAAAGTTAAAAAGACCGATAGCGCCCCAGTTCAGACCACCGATAATGGCCAGGGACAAGGCTAATTTGTCTAAAAACACGTGAAAAACCTCCTTTTCTCTGCCACTGGTAGTATGGGCAGGGGAAAGGAGGTTTATTCATCAAACATCGTTGAGCTGTTGAGGGCCAAAGCCGTGGGGCATCAGTTGCTCCAAGGTTACTTCCTGATAGCTTTGGTCTCCTCGGGCCACTAAAATACGTAAATTTGGTTTGAATTCATACAACATTTGACGACAGGCGCCGCAGGGCCAGCAGTAATCTTCTCCCCGGGAGATCACAGCCAGGGTCTCCCAGTCGTGGGTGTGCCCCTCGCTCACCGCCTTAACCAGCGCCGTGCGCTCAGCACATAAGCACTGCCCATAGGCGGCATTTTCCACGTTGCAGCCAGTAAATACCGTCCCGTCCGAGCACAGCAGCGCCGCCCCAACCGGGAAGTGAGAGTAGGGGGCATAGGCCCGGTCCAGCATGACGTGGGCTAGAGCGACCAGTTCACGGTCTGTCATAGTTGTACCACCTTTCGTTAGTGGGGATGTACGTGGATGTGCAGATGGCTGGAGATGAGCAGCAGACCCAGGGCAAAGCCAATGATGGTGGCCAGAATGGCCCACTTGGACCGCCACTGCTGGTAAGCCTCGGGGAGTAGTTCAAAGAACACCACATACAGCATGGCGCCGCCTGCAATGCTCATGGCCACGGATAGGGCCATGGGGGTCTGGTTGCCGATGAAGTAGCCCAGCAGAGCGCCCAGCACCGTGGGAGCGCCGCTGAGGGCGGCCACGCCGATGGCAGACCAGGGCTTGGTGCCGTCGTGGAGGAGGGGGACCGCAATGCTCATGCCCTCGGGGATGTTGTGAAAGGCGATGGTGACAGCGGTGAGCAGGCTGGCATAGCAGATGCCCTGTACCGCCACGGTGGTGCCCACCGCCATACCCACCGGCATGTTGTGCAGGGCCACGGCGGCGGCCAGCACAAACCCGGCGGTCTTCAGGTCATGGTGGCCGCAGGCACAGTGGTGGGGGTGGTGGTGATCCTCGTGGTGCATGCTCTTGTCAATCCAGGCGTTGAGGGCGAAGGTAATGAGAAAGCCCAGCACCAGGCATGCAGGGGGGATGATGAGCTGGTCCACCTGCTCCATGGCCTCGGGAATCATGTCGAAGCAGACAATACACAGCATCAGCCCAGCGGTAAAGCTCAAGAGCAGGCTGGTGCCCTTGGGGGACTCCCGCTTGAGCAGCAGAGCCAGCAGGCCACCCAGGGCCAGGCCGCCCACACCGGTGACCGCAGAGAGAAGAATGAGATAAATCAGTTGGGAATGCATGGTGAAACTCCTTTGCAGTTTGGTTGCGCTAACGCCAATGGTATCACTGGACGGGGACTTCGTCAAGGGGGCGTTGACAGTTGCTGTGAAGTTGCTGGCAGATCTCCCGATATTCCTGGGCAAAACAGCTGTTTTTGCTCCAGATGAAGGTGAATTCGTGGTGCATCTGGAAGTCGGAAATGGGAATTACCTTCACTTTCCCCTCTTTCAATAGGTCTTGCACAGCGGCCTGGTAGACAAAGGCGATGCCGCAGTCCTGGAGCAGCAACCCCACAATGCTGTGCATGTTCTCCACCTGGGCATAGTGGGAGAAGTCTGACACACTCAGGTTGAAGGCCGAGAGGTATTTCTCCAGAATTTCACGGGTGCCCGACCCCTTCTCTCGGATGAGCAGTCGCTCCCCCAGCAAATCCCGCAGGGAGGACACCGGCTTTTGAAAGACGTGGCCTTTGGCACATACCGGAAGATATGGCTCCACCCGGTCTACCAAAATGTCGAAGTCGTCCAGGGAGACATAGCCCTCCACCAGGGCGAAGTCGATCTCCCCGGCGTGGAGCAGGTCCGCCAGCATTTGGGTGTTGCCATACCGCACCTGGACATTCACGTCTGGGTGCTGTTTGAGATACTGGGACAGAGCGGGGAGGATGGCATACTCTCCAATGGTACGGGTGGCACCGAACACCAGGGTTTTCCCCTGGGACCCCGCCTCTTGCATCCGCCGGATCAGGGCTTCCTCGTCGTTGCGCAGGGAACCCATGGTGCGCAGCAGCACCTTACCGGCCGGAGTGAGGGCAATTCGTTTCCCATCCCGGAGAAAGAGCGGACAGCCATAGGTCTTCTCCAGAAAGCGAATGTGTTGGGAGACGGCGGGCTGGGTGATGTGCAGCTCCTCCGAGGCGGCGGTGAAGCTCATATGCCGACATGCACTTAAAAAGGTTTCAATGCGAAAGTCCAGCATGGGGAGACCCTCCTCGTCAATCATCCCCTATATCATAATGGAAATTTATCTATATATCAATATAAATAATTTTATTTTTTGGAAGAGCCATATTATAATGCACTTGAACAACAAGAGAGACCAAAATCAGAGAAAGGTGGAATAACGTTGCAGTTCGTGAAAAAGAATGGATATGGAATTTTGCTGTGCCTGGCCATAGCGGTTCCATCTTGGTTTGCAGGGAAAGCATTCCCGATTATTGGTGGGGCGGTCATCGCCATTTTGGCCGGCATGGTGATCACCTTAGTTTGGAAGTGGCGGGAGCCCGTGGACAGCGGCATCAAGTTCGTCTCTAAGAAAGTGTTACAGTGGGCGGTGGTGCTTCTGGGCTTTGGAATGGACCTGAACGTGGTGATTCAAACCGGACGCCAATCGCTACCCATCATCGTGTGCACCATTACGGTGTCCCTGGTGGTGGCAGTTCTCCTCAGCCGATGGATGAACATCCCCGGCAAAGTGGCCACCTTGGTGGGTGTGGGGTCCTCCATCTGCGGCGGCTCCGCCATCGCTGCCACCGCTCCTGTTATTGACGCCGACGAAAACGAAGTGGCCCAGGCCATCTCCGTGATTTTCTTCTTCAATGTCTTGGCCGCCTTGCTTTTCCCTGCGCTGGGCCAGCTGGTGGGCTTTGATACCACGTCCGGCGAGGCCTTCGGTATCTTTGCCGGGACGGCGGTGAATGATACCTCTTCGGTCACAGCCACCGCTGCCACCTGGGACAGCATGTGGAATCTGGGTACCCAGACTCTGGACAAGGCGGTGACTGTGAAGCTGACCCGCACCCTGGCCATCATTCCCATCACTTTGGTGTTGGCTCTGATGCGCACCCGGAAGGAGCGGGGCAACGGCGAGGCCAAAATTCAGATGTCTAAAATCTTTCCCTTCTTCATTCTGTTTTTCATCGCCGCATCGGTGATTACCACCGTGTCCGTGAGCAATGGGATTCCTGCTGCGGTGTTTGATCCCCTGAAGGAGCTGAGCAAGTTCATGATCGTGTTGGCCATGGCTGCCATCGGTCTGAACACCAACATCATCCAATTGGTCAAAAGCGGCGGTAAGCCCATTGCCATGGGTGCCTGCTGCTGGGTGGCCATCACCGTTGTGAGTTTGGTCCTGCAATTTGCCCTGGGCCTGATGTAAAAAGAGAGGAGTATGCGATATGTATGATATCATTGTGGTGGGCGCTGGCCCCGCTGGGATTAGTGCTGGTATTTACGGTGTCAGCCGTGGCAAGAAGGTTTTGATTCTGGAGAAAGGCGAGGTGGGCGGTCTCATCGGGAAGGTCTCTACGGTCACCCACTATGCAGGTATTATCCCTGGAGAGACGGGAGTCTCCTTTGCCGCCCGGATGCGGGAACAGGCGGAGAGCGCTGGAGTGGAAATCCGCCAGGAGACGGTGGAGCAGGTCCAGATGCAAGGAGACGTGAAGACGGTGGTCACAGACCAGGGACAGTATACCTGCAAGAAGCTCATCCTGGCCAATGGTACCACTGGGCGCAAGCTGGGGATTCCCGGAGAAATGGAGTTGGCAGGAAAGGGAATGGGCATGAACGCTGCCAAGCACGGGGCCAACTACGCAGGAAAGCATGTGTACGTGGTCGGTGGTGCTGACGGCGCTGTGAAAGAAGCCCTGTACCTGGCCAGCCTGGCAGAGAAGGTGACCATCATCCACTTCGAGCCCCAACTGGGCTGCATTGCGGAGTTCCGAGACAAGGTGAAGAAGACCCGCAACATCCAGTTGATGCTCAACACACGCCTGCACGCCGTCCGCGGGGAGAACCAAGTGGAGCAGCTGGACCTTCGCAGTGAGGTGGACGGCTCCATCACCACCGTGGACGATCCCGGGTGCGGCATCTTTGTCTATGCCGGGACGGTACCCAATACCCAGCTGTATACGGAGCTGGAGCTGCAAGACGGCTACATCCCCGTCAACGACTGGATGGAGACCCGCATTCCTGGTGTCTACGCCGTGGGAGACATTCGGGTGAAGCAGGTGCGTCAGGTGGCCACGGCGGTGGCAGATGGAGCTACTGCCGCAGTTCATGCCTGCATAGGTTGAGCAAAAGTCAACGAGGAGCAAGCATACGCTTGCTCCTCGCAGCCTGTCGAAAAAGGCCACCAAAAGGTGACCTTTTTCGACAGGCAGAGGGAGCCGCCCATGCGGCTCCCTCTGCTGTTTTCTTAGGCGTCCACCTCGTCCAGCTTGGAGGCAGCAGTTTCCTCTGCCTCCTTGGCAGCGCGAGCTTCATTCAAGTCTTTGGCAGAGGCAAGAATGTCAGCAGCATTCTCCTGTACCGTGGTTACGGTCTCCATTACAGAATCCTTCATGCGCAGTCCTGCGGCAGTGGCATGAACGTAGGCTTTTTTTGCGTCCTTGCTGGACAGCAGTTTGATCCCGAAGGATCCAAACAAGGCTCCGCCTGCAAAGCAGGCCAATTTGCTATAAATACTCATGGTAACCCATCCTTTCCCTTACTTTCTCTTGTAGCCTGTCACCATGACCATGATCATACAGATGATGGCCCCCCAGGCCCAAAATCGATGCTGCTTCATTGGCGTCACTCCTTTTGTTCCAGGCTTCTTTGGAATATCTCATCATTATAGCAGCAAAGTAGGACGCTTGTCGTTGTCAAATCGGACGCGAGATTGCGGCTTCTGACATTTTTCTCAGTCGGCTTGGGGTCATACCATAGAATCGTTTGAATGTTGCATTGAATTGACTGATTCCGGCGTAGCCTACAGCTTGTGCGATTTGGTGGATGGGGAGTTTGGATGTGCAAATCAGTTTATGGGCCTGTTTCATGCGCTGTTCTACCAACCAGCTATGGACGGGAACCCCATACGCACGGTGAAACCATTCCTTCAAAAATGTGGGGGAAACAGAGCATTGTTTGCAGATGTGGGGGATGGTGAGTTTCTCCCCCAAATGGGCCTGCATATACCATGTGGCCTCCAAAATGCTCTGGGGGACATAGCGATGGACATTGGTACCTGGTGTATGAGAAACCGGTACTTTGGAGCAGAGCAAATATAACAATTCCACAGCCTTAAATACGCAATACCGATCCTGAGCTTCTTTCGACAGGTTCAGAAGATCCTGAAACAGTGCTTGGGACCAGGAGGTTCCGGATATGACCATATGACCCCTGCTTGAAATCATCTTTTCTCTGACGATTTTAGTGTCGAGTTCCATTCCCATTGTGGTACAGATAGAGGAAAAACTGTCCTTTGCCAGCTTTGCATCTACCGCCACCAGTACACCACACAGGTCTGGGCTACATTGGCAGGAGGGAAGCCATGAGGGGTCTGAGAGAAGAAGAATATCTGACGTTTCCACGGTATAGGGCTCTGCTTGATCAGGATGAAGGAAAAGCCGACCACCGAAACAAAAGAAGGCTTCAAAATGCAGAGGCTTTCCCACCACCGGAATGGGCAGTTGTCCATTTCTGCTGGACCTTGTCAGGGAAAAGTGACAGATCTGGACTCCAGGCATACTGACACTCCATGAAATTTGGTGAATCCGTTGACTTTGTAGATATTCTCGTAACATGTTCTTATCCCGCCTCATGATAAAACAGACCTTTTCCGAGAGGAAACGCCAGTGGTTAGCGCATACTAACTGGATGATACATCATAACACGACAAGATGCAAGAATTTTCTGAATACAGGGAACAGAGGAGATGGAATCATGCTTGTCATAGCGACTTCTGCTTCCAGCCAAGGAGAAGCGCCGAGTTGATAGTGACCAGGACGGAACCCGCATTATGTACCAGCGCTCCCACAACCGGCCTTAATACATCGGTGGTGGCAAGGACGGTGGCCAAAAAATTTAATCCCATGGAGAAGGTAAGATTTCGCTATGCAAATGGTCTTATGATTGACATGGATAGAGTCGTGTGGTAGAATTTAATGCAGTTAGCGACAGCTAACTGCGAGCGTTCTATGTTCTGATTATTCTCGGAACACAAAATAATACAAACTACAATGAAGGAGTGTTTTTATGCTGGAACACAAGAATACCAACGTCATGAATACTAAGGTTTCCGTCGAGAAAGTTGATTTACTGCATTTTGATCCCTTCAACCCGAATGGCCATTGTTGCTGCGGCGGGCACGATGGGCACCACTGTTGCGGAAAACATCATCACAATCATGACAACAGACCGGATGAAATATCTGATTTATGCCGAATGGATGCTATTACTGATTCATGATTTTTACGCTCGACTTTTCTTGATGGGTCGTTTTTTGATGATACATGAGTCATATAAGCGCAAGTAAAAGTGAAAATGGGAGCGTACTCATCAGAGCTGTCCGATGGGGACGCTCCCGTTTTACCTTCGAACGGTTAGAGCACTTTTGGAGCGGCAGGTAAGCAGCCTGTTGCTGACGCTCGGCGCACTGGAGGTGTCCATGCATATCCAGATTGTCCAGGTAAACTTTGCGAACAAATACCATGACCAGATTGGAGGATCGTATGTCAATGGAACTATGGCAAGGCCTGCTGATTCCTTTTGTTGGGACAACGCTGGGTGCGGCCTGTGTCTTTTTTATGCGAAACAATTTGAGCGAGCTGGTACAGCGTGCGCTTATCGGCTTTGCGGCAGGAGTGATGGTGGCCGCTTCCATCTGGAGTCTGCTGTTACCTGCGATGGAGCAGGCAGCAGATATGGGCCGATGGTCCTTTGTGCCTGCTGTTGCGGGTTTCTGGCTTGGTGTTCTATTTCTGCTGGGGCTGGATCGGCTGATTCCTCATCTGCACCGCGGCAGTTCGGAGGCAGAAGGGCTCAAAAGCAGTCTTGGAAAGACAACTATGCTCACTTTGGCCGTGGCACTGCACAATATCCCAGAAGGAATGGCAGTAGGCGCGGTCTACGCCGGGTGGCTTTATGGAGACAGTGGGATCACGCTGGCGGGGGCGTTAGCTCTTTCTTTGGGAATCGCCATTCAGAACTTCCCGGAAGGCGCTATCATATCCATGCCTTTGAAGGCGGAAGGGTTCTCAAAATTCCGCTCCTTCCTGTATGGGGCGTTGTCCGGTGCGGTGGAGCCGTTAGGCGCCATCCTGACCATCCTTCTGGCTGGAATTTTAGTCCCGGTACTGCCCTACGCCCTGAGCTTTGCCGCAGGAGCGATGATCTATGTGGTGGTGGAGGAATTGATCCCGGAAATGTCAGTGGGAAAGCACTCTAATGTGGGAACCATTCTGTTTGCAGTTGGATTTACCCTCATGATGACACTGGATGTGGCGCTGGGCTGAGGCTAGTTGCTTGGAAGGAGGATAACGAATGTCTCATTTAGGCGTTGTGGAAGATACGCTGTTTGTCCCTATGCTGGGTAGGCTCTATGCCAGCGAACATTGCCCGCAAATCTTATATGATAAAAAGGCGCTGGAGTTGAAGGAGAAGCTGCCGGCTGGTCTGCGGAAGCCGGGTGACCAGAACCAGTACACCTTGCTGGCCTCCGCCGTTCGGTCAGCCAATATGGATCGGTTCATCCGGTCATTTCTGGGACGCAGGCGGGACGGGGTCATCGTCCAGCTTGGATGCGGTCTGGAAACCACATATCATCGCTGCGACAACGGCCGCACTCGCTGGTATGCTGTGGATTTGCCTCATGTGGTGGAGTATCGGCGGGAGTTGCTGCCGGAGCCGGAGCGGGAAACCTATGTTGCTGCGGATGCCTTTGATGACGACTGGATCAGGCGGATCCGTGCCAATGTGCCGGAGGCTCCCCTCCTTGTCACCGCTGGTGGGCTGTTCCACTATTTTGAGGAAGCCGAGGTTATGGGGCTGCTTCGAATGCTGCAGCAATTCGGAGAGATAGAACTTGTCTTTGATGCTGTGAGCAAAAGCGGCATGGCCATGGTGCGGAAAAAGTACATGAGGCAGGTAGGCCACGGCGATGCCCGGATGTTTTTCTATGTGGATGAAGCCTCGGAACTGACCGGGAAAATCGGCGGCGGGGTCGAGATTCTTGCCCAGGAAGCTTATTATCGCCATATCCCCAGAGATGGTTTGCGATTCTCCACAAAGGTCAGTATGGCAGTTTCTGATCGATGGTGCATGGTGAAGATGATACATCTGAAGTTATAAAACGACCATTTTGCCCATATTTTATCGCAGAACTTTCTGGTAGCGTATAGGTGAGCAGTATACTATGTTTTGGTGGACACGGAGTAGTAGAAGTTTATACAAAAGGATAAGAACTACGTTTGGTATGATATAAAGGGATTGCTGTGTTAATTTTATACAGCAATCCCTTTTGCGATATTTCTTCCACTGCCTCTTGACAAAAGAAGCTCACCGCTCTATTATAACAGTGTTATATATCACTGTTATATGAGGTTGTATATGGAAGAAAAATCGACTGCCACGCTGGAGAGAATCCAGCAGGCCGCTATGGAGGAATTTACAGAGAAGGGCTTTCAGGGCGCCTCTCTGCGGCAGATTGTGAAGCAGGCTGGTGTCACCACCGGCGCATTTTACGGCTATTTCTCCAGCAAAGAGGCGCTCTTTGCATCCATCGTGGAGCCCCACGCCGCTGCGCTGATGGGCCGGTTCATGGAAGCCCAGACCTCCTTTGCCGAGCTGCCGGAGCAGGAACAGCCGGAACACATGGGACTGGAGTCCAGCCAATGCGTCCATTGGATGGTGGACTACATCTGCGACCACCGAGAGCCGGTGAAGCTGCTGCTGTGCAAGGCCGAGGGCACCAGCTATGAGCATTTCGTCCATAATATGGTGGAGGTCGAAGTGGAATACACCCTCCAATACCTGGAGGTACTCCACCGTCTGGGGCATGAATGCCCCCAGCTGGATGCACAGCTATGCCACATCATTGCCAGCGGAATGTTTAACGGCATTTTCGAGATCGTCGTCCACGACATGCCCAAGGAGCAGGCCATGCGGTATGTGGACCAGCTGCGGGATTTCTACACTGCCGGGTGGTTGCAGCTGATCGGCCAGTAACATACCGCCAATCTTTTTCGTAAGATCGGGGCTTTGCCCCTTTCTTTTTACACAAAAGGTTAGCAATAGCTAACCATAAAAGGAGGAATATTTGTGAAGGAAAAGAAGCAAAACGCTCTGACCGTTCTGCTGGGATATGCGGGCAGCCACAGGCGGCTTACCTTCCTGGGGCTAGGACTGTCAGCAATATCCATGGTGTGCAGTATGATTCCCTATCTCTGTATCTGGCTGGCGGCCCGAGATTTGATTGCCGTGGCGCCGGATTGGACGCAGGCCCAGAGCGTGACGCGCTATGGCTGGATCGCCTTTGCTTTCGCGGTGGGCGGCATCCTCATCTACTTCCTGGGTCTGATGTGCACCCATCTGGCGGCGTTCCGCACGGCGTCCAACATCCGCAAACAGGGCATGGCACATGTGATGCAGGCTCCGTTGGGCTATTTTGATGCCAATGCTTCCGGTTTGATCCGCAGCCGCCTGGACGCAGCGGCCGCCGATACAGAAACCCTGCTGGCTCACAATCTGGCGGACATCGTGGGCACAATCACCCTGTTTCTTGCCATGCTGGTGCTGATGTTCGTGTTTGATTGGCGTATGGGTGCGGCATGCCTGCTGTCGGCGGTGATCTCCATCCTTGCCATGTTCAGTATGATGGGCGGCAAAAACGCCGAGCTTATGGCGGAATACCAGGCGGCCCAGGACCGTATGACCAAAGCTGGCACGGAATATGTACGAGGCATCCCGGTGGTCAAGATCTTTCAGCAGACCGTCTACTCCTTCAAGGCCTTTCAGCAGGCCATTGAGGAGTACAGCGCTAAGGCGGAGTACTATCAAGGTGATGTGTGCCGCGTTCCGCAGTCCATCAATCTGACCTTTACTGAGGGCGCCTTTCTGTTTCTGGTGCCGGTGGTGCTGTTCCTGGCTCCCGGCGCACTGGCTTCGGGTGATTTTGCGGGACTTGTCACAAACTTCGCCTTCTACGCCGTATTCTCTGCCATCATTTCCACGGCACTGGCCAAGATTATGTTTGCGGCTTCCGGTATGATGCTGGCCAACACCGCTCTGGGGCGTATCCAGCCGGTCATGGACGCACCGATGCTGCCGGTGCCGAATCATCCCCAGACTCCCAGGGACAACCGGGTGGTATTCCGGGATGTGAGCTTTACCTACGACGGCGCGCAGTCTCCCGCCCTGTCCCAGGTCTCCTTCACCGCCGAGCCCGGAGAGACCGTGGCGCTAGTGGGGCCTTCAGGCGGCGGCAAGACCACCGCCGCCAGTCTAATTCCCCGGTTTTGGGACGTGGACACCGGCGCCGTGGAAGTGGGCGGCGTGGATGTGCGTCAGATTGACCCCCATGTGTTGATGGAGCAGGTCGCTTTTGTGTTCCAGAACAACCGGCTGTTCAAAGCCAGCATTCTGGAAAATGTTCGGGCGGCCCGGCCCGACGCCAGCCGGGAGCAGGTGCTGGCCGCCCTGGAGGCCGCCCAGTGCGGCGACATTCTGGAAAAGCTGCCCCAGGGACTGGACACCGTGATCGGCACCGAGGGAACCTATCTCTCCGGTGGCGAGGCCCAGCGCATTGCCCTGGCCCGGGCCATTTTGAAGGATGCCCCTATTGTGGTGCTGGATGAAGCCACCGCTTTCGCGGATCCGGAAAATGAAGCCTTGATCCAGAAAGCCTTCGCACGGCTGACAAAGGACCGCACCGTCATTATGATCGCCCACCGACTCTCCACCGTGGTGGGCGCGGATAAGATCCTGGTGCTGGAGGGTGGCCGGGTGACAGAACAGGGCACCCATAGAGAACTGATCGCGGCAGGCGGATTGTACACCCGGATGTGGGCCGACTACAATCGGGCGATCCAATGGAAAATGGAAAGCGGCAAGGAGGGGAAATAAATGTTCGGAGCAAAATTTCAACGGAAATATGCCCTGACGGATCAGGGCGTACAGAATACCAAAAAGGGCACCTTTTGGACGGTGGTCGTCAATCTGGTGGTCATGGGCGGGGTCAGCATCGTGTACCTTGTGATGTCCGGCCTGATGGCATCTCTGACCGACAGTGCCTCCTTGACCGCCTCTCTGCCTGTACTGGCCGGTCTTGTAGTATTTGCGCTTCTCTCTTTTCTCACCCATTTCCAGCAGTATAAGGCCACCTACGGTCTTGTGTACGGCGAAGTCAAAGCCACCCGGCTGGGTTTGGCGGAACGGCTGCGCAAGCTGCCCCTTGGCTTTTTCGGTAAGCGCGATCTGGCCGACCTGACGGAGACCCTGATGGGTGATGTCAACCGCATGGAACATGTCTGGAGCCATGTGCTGGGCTACCTGTACGGCTCCTACATTTCCACCGCCGTGATTGCGGTCTGCCTGCTCTGGTATGACTGGCGGCTGACCATTGCCTGTCTTTGGGGAGTTCCGGTCGCGTTTGGCCTGCTGTTTGGAAGCCGGAAGCTCACCGAGCGCCGGGCTGAGCAGACCAAGCACGCCGCCGTGCGGGTTTCAGATGGGATGCAGGAGGCGCTGGAACATGTGCGGGAGATCCGTGCCACCAATCAGGAGGAGCGTTATCTTGCGGGGCTGTACCGGAAGATCGACGACCATGAACGGATCATGATCCGCGGCGAGCTGGTTACCGGCCTATTTGTCAACGGGGCCAGCGTCATCATGCGGCTGGGCGTGGCGACCACGATCCTTACGGGCGCGGGGCTGATCCTGTCCGGACAGATCGACTTCATGCTGCTGTTTCTGTTCCTCATGGTCATTACCCGTATCTATGCCCCCTTTGACCAGAGCCTTGCGCTGATTGCCGAGTTGTTTGTCTCCCAGGTGTCGGCAGACCGGATGAACGCTCTGTTTGAGACACCCATCGCCGAAGGGGCGGAAATCTTCCAGCCCAAGGGACACGACATCGTATTTGACCATGTGGAGTTTGCCTATGACAAAAAGGCTGTCCTGCACGATGTCAGCTTTACTGCCAAAGAAGGCGAGATCACCGCGCTGGTGGGGCCCTCCGGCTCTGGAAAAAGTACCTGCGCCCGGCTTGCGGCGCGTCTGTGGGATGTCACCGGGGGCGCCATCAAAGTGGGCGGGGTGGATATTGCCACGGTGGACCCAGAGGTGCTGCTGACCGATTATTCCATGGTTTTTCAGGATGTGGTGCTGTTTGACGACACGGTGATGGAAAACATCCGCCTGGGCAGGCGCGGCGCCTCTGACGCGGAGGTGATGGCCGCAGCCAAAGCCGCCAATTGCGAGGAGTTTGTCAGCAAACTGCCCCAGAGCTACCAAACGCCCATCGGAGAAAACGGCGCAAAGCTATCCGGCGGCGAGCGACAGCGCATCTCCATCGCCCGTGCGCTGCTCAAGGACGCGCCCATCGTATTGCTGGACGAAGCCACCGCCTCTCTGGACGTGGAAAATGAGACCAAGGTACAGGGGGCGCTCTCGAAGCTTCTCGCCGGAAAGACGGTACTGGTCATCGCCCACCGGATGCGTACTGTGGCTGGGGCAGACCATATTGTTGTTCTGAAAGACGGTTGTGTGGACCAACAGGGAACCCCGCAAGAGCTGATGGCAGAAGGTGGCCTGTTCCGACACATGGTAGAGCTTCAGAACGAAAGTGCTCTGTGGCAGTTGAATCGGGCAGGCTCATAATTCTTTGTGCAATCAGGAAATGAGAGAAGCCCACAGTTCGAAAGGAGCTGTGGGTCTTTCTCTTGGCAGCAATTCTGTTGTCCGGTAGATCCAAAGCCTGTTTCTGCGTACATATAGAAAGCACTTCCTTGACAAGTGGGAAAAACAGGCGTATAGTTAACTCGAAAGTTAGCATAAGCTAACCTCGGTTGAAAGCCTAAGTCATTTGCCCATGCGCATTCCGTTTTTGCCGCATGAAGGGATGAGAGAGAAGGGAAGATTGGTATGTCAGAAGCATTGACGCCATTTCAAATTCAGCTGTTGCTGTACTATCTGGAGGCAGAGCCGTCCAAGCGTACGGTCACCGATTCTGCCAGAAGCCTGGGGGTAGGGAAATGGGCCATTACCCGTGCCATGGATGCCATGGAGAAACAGGGAATTGTAGAACGGCTGGAACACCGCAAAACGGCCCTCACCGTACCTGGAATCAAGCTGGCGGAGCAATACAGACGTAAATTCTGTGTTTTTCATCGATATATGCAGTACCTAGATGTCCCATTAAGTCAAATTCGAGAAAATGCGCTGCAGGGGCTGGCAGCGGGGTTTTCTGACGCATTTATGGATCGGCTCTCCGAACAGGAGAGCCGTATGGAAATCAAAGAACACTTTGCAGGCCGTCAACGATTTCATGGCGGCGAAATTTGTGACCTCCTGGAAGACGGAAGCTACCACTTTCCGTTTATCATCTATCGAGAGCAGATGAAAAATCACAGCAATATCTCTATGGCAAATCAAGGTTTCGAGCATCCCTGTGAGCTGATGGTGAAGGATCACCAGGGACTGGTATATCTCACCGTCAAAACTGTGTCGGCCCAGTCGGCATCCAGCGGCAAGCAGATGGAGGGGCGGATTCAGAAGCTGCAATATCTATGCGACGGGGAATTCCGGGACGGTGGAATGGACGGACGCTACATATATTTCCCAGCAACTGCGCTGCAGTTTATCTCTATGGGGAAAGGTCGTGACACGTTGCTTCATGGGAGCGTGTGCCTGAAGATGCAGTGCAGTGTGGGGGAAATGCATATGCCAGAGAGTACAGCAGTATTCACTGTGTTCATCCATTAAACACGGTGTTGCCCGAAAGATAGAAATTTTCTGTTGCACAGTTGCTCCAATCTTGATTTCTTTGTGGCTAAAGGATTTCAGGCGTTTTCTAATGGGGAAAAGATAGGTTTGTAGCAGAAGTGCAACAAAATATTCATTGACTACACTGGGAACAATGGATATACTATGCGTGCTTTAGGAAATGTTTGAGGTCCAAAGAGAAGAATATATATGGCGATTTACAGATCGACGAAATCCGGCTCCTTGTGGAGTTATTTTTTGGCCGGGCAGTTAGTTTCGGCTAATCGCTTGCCTGGTGAACAGTCTAACATACCTAAGGTGGAAGGTGCTGTATCATGTGAATAGAAATAGGAGGTGGTTTGATCCCGTATTGCCGTGTCAGCGGCTTTCTTTTTGTATAGTGGTTAGCGATTGCTAACAAGAGATCGTCAGTTTTTTCTTAGGAAAGAGAGGGGTTGCTTCTATGTGGATTGGAAAGCGTATGGCCAAGCAGGGCACATCTGCCGTTTTGGCAGCAGCTATGGTAGCCAGCCTGGGTAGCAATTATGGATTTGCGGACACTGTCCATGAGATAACCTACCCAGAAGGCTCCAGAGTTGTTCAGCGACTGGATGCGCCTGTGGAAGACGGGGTATACACCGCTTCCTTGAACTTAATGAATGCAAACAGTAGTGGACAGTACTCGATGGGAAACGCAGCACTTCGAGGCAGTGAATCGTTTCTGCAAAAACATCCCGACGACACCCAATACCAGGCGCTCTTGGTAGTGGAGCAGGGTACAGCCACTGCAATCGTAGAGTTTATGCCTATGGGGTATATTGGGCAGTATGGCTTTATGATGGAGTTGGAATCTGTCCAGGCAGAAGTTTTAACGAAATACGGGTATCCCGACGACAATTTCTGTACATACACTTCTGCAGAGCTGTTGACCCAACACCGAACACAAGATGGGAGCGTCGTGTATGATGCCTATAACAATCCAGAATCTGAAATGGTGTATGATGGGTCTAATCCTGATACCATGACACGACCGGCTGGATTTGGGCATGATGAACCTCGATTGATTGACATTGACAACCTGCCCTATCAGCATATGATGGCCTTGGATGTGACTCCCGTTGTGGTGGCCAATCAGTCCGGTGAGTTTGACATTCCGCAGACTAGCAGCGAGTTCACAGTCAACAATGCAGCCTATGTGCACGTATTTGTTCCCATTATGTTCTCTATCAGTCCCACATCTGGAGACCAGTATGCCAGACTACAAGTGGATTGGAGCAGTCTTACTGAGGTGGAAAATGCTCAGGAAAATGTAAGTTATCAGCTTTGGAAGGCTAAGAATATTTCCAAAGGGAATTATACGGAAAGCTCCTATCAGGCTTTGCAGGAAACCATCGAAGATGTGAGTGGTAAACTCACCAATATATGGCCCGATTCCACGCTGGAGATGTCGGGAGCTGGCTTCCAGGCAGTTCCTGTGCTGAATCAGAAGGAATTTACGGTTCAGGAGCAGCAGGACATGGCCTCTGCTATTGCTGCTGCTATAAGCGAATTGGAAGAAAAAGGAGATAAGACATCCCTCCGTGCCCTCATCGAGAAAGCGGATGTTTGCCAAGAGTCTCAATATACCCCTGAAACATGGGAACCCTTCCAGGTTGCGCTGGCTGCAGCAAAACAAGTGGAGCGGGACGACAATGCAGGTGTCTCCGAAGTTACGCGTGCTGTGAGTGAGCTAGGAAACGCGTTGGAGGCTTTGGTGAAGCGCGCCAATACGGACGAGTTGAAAACTATTCTGGAACAGGCGAGTGTTCTGAAGAATGAAGGATATACGCAGGCTACTTGGAGCGCATTGCAACAGGCCATTGACCACGCTCAGCGAGTGCTGGACAACGCCAATGCCACACAAAGTGAGGTGGATGCCCAAGTTCAGGCACTGCAAACCGCTATGGATAACCTGAGAAAAGAGGGGGAGTTGGATCGACATACCCTGGAGGATGGGGTCTACTCTGTTTACGGTGAAATGTTCAAGACAAACCAAACGGATTACTCCATGTCCAATGATGCCATCCACCATACCTTGAAACTCACCGTGGAAGACGGTAAGTACTATCTGACAATGGATTTTCAAGGTCTTTCTTATCTGAATAAATATGGGTATCTGGCGGAACTGGCCTATTATGAAAATGGCTATCAATACGGCGCTTATGGTGATTTGCAGGGAACTGTGGTGCCTGCAACCGTGTTGTCCACACAGAAAAATCCAGATGGAACGGATATTGTGGATGAATTCAATCAGGCGGGTGGGATTTATGCTGGAAAACTTTATCCAGATCAAATCAAATTCCCCCTGGTATCGGATGCTCTGGAGGATGAGCAGGGATTCGTGCCGCTTCAGGTATTTGTTCCGGTCATGGAGGACATCTCCGCTGGATCTGGTACTCAGGATGTATTACTGAAGTTGGACTGGTCTACCTTGAAAAAGACCACCGAGGATGATCCTAACTTCCAGCCGGAAGAACCTGTGGAGCAGTCCCCCGCCGTCAACGTCACCGACACCACCACCGGCATCAAGGTAGAGGCTGACAAAGGTGTGTTTCCTGAGGGCGTCCAGCAGGTGGTGACCCAGATTACCTCCGGGGAAGTCTACGAAAAGGCTGCTGAGCTGCTTGACGACGTGGGCAAGAAGTTCCGCCTGTTCGAGATCCATTTTGAGCTGAATGGTGTTGAGGTTCAGCCCAACGGTGTGGTCACCGTGTACTACCCCATTCCCGAAGGATATGATGCTGACAAGGTGGTTTTGTATCGAATCAATGAGGACGGAACCAAGACCCTGGTTAAGGGTACTGTGGAGAATGGCTACTATAAGGTGCTGACCAAGACCTTCAGCACCTACGCGCTGGTGGAGCAGGGCAGCACCATCACGGATGCGGAAAACAGCGCAAATGTGAATGGCAATCCCGACACCGGTGATCGTGCAAACGTAGCTCCCTTTGTAGTGTTGACTCTGTCCTGTGTCGGACTGATGGGGATTCTGCTTGCCAGAAAAAAAGAACAATGATACAGGGAGATTGATGTTATGAAGAATACCGCAAGAAAAGCTGTTCGAGGGCTTTGCGGTATGGTGGCAATGCTCGCCCTTGCGGCGAGCATTGTTTCCATGCCTGCATCGGCAGCTTCCCACGGCATATATACTGCCACCGCTACCGCCCACTACCGGCATCCAACCACAGGAGTCATCGAAGACTCTGGCGGAGAGAATTCTGCAGTACTAGGACAGTCCATGACAGAAAGTGCTACCAATAAAAAGGCTCTGGTAGAGGTAGATGCAAGTGGTAACACATGGATCACCGTTCGCTTAAATCTGATGGACAACATTCAATCACCCAAGTTTCAGGTGGATGGACGTTCCGTTTCTGCCAGTCTGATGCAAGAAGACTATGGCAGCAATACTGCAGATTTTCGCTTGAGAGCCAACAGCGAGAAATCTATCATCCGCTGCAATATGTATGTGACCCCCATGGGCCGTGAGGTCATCTTTTACATTACCGTGGGCAATCTGAAGTCCGGTTCTGGGGATTTTGTTACTAGCATCTCGGTGGAACAGCCCAAACCGACCCCTGCCCCTGCAGCAACCCCGGTGCCCACCAAGGCTCCGGTGGCATCCACGCCTGCGCCCGCCAGGACCCCGGTGACGACACAATCGCCTGCGTCTGAGGCCACAGCTGTACCCTCCGCTACCCCGGAGCCGTCTCCCACTACAGACCCAGAGGCCCAGTCCAGTGCCAGCGGCCTGGAGGAATTTGACGCCTCGGGCAACGCTGTGGAGGAAACCCAGGCTCCTGAAAACACCGACTCCTCCTCCGGCTCTCCCGTTCTCTGGTGGGTTATTGGAGGGCTGGTGGTCATCGCAGCTGTGGGCGGCGGCGTGTGGTACGTCTTCTTTGTAAGAAAGGGCAAGCATCCCTTTGGTAAGAAGTGAGGGAAGGAGCCGAGTATGAAACCAAGAAGACTTCTGTCTCTCTGCCTGGCGGGAATGCTGGCCCTGTCCGCCACCGGCTGTGTCAACCAACATCCAGAGCAAACTGCAGATGACGGTTCAGACCAGGTGCGTATTGTAGCAACCTCACCTGCTGCGGTGGACATCTGCGACAAGCTGGAACTGGATCTGGTGGGTGTGTGCTCCTCCACTCTGAGTACCATTCCCGAACGATATCAGGATGTGACCACTGTAGGGACGGCTATGAGTCCGGATTTGGAAATTTTAAAATCTTTGAACCCGGACTATGTGATTTCCCCCAACAGCCTGCAAAGCGATTTGCAGCCCAAATACGCCTCCATTGAAGTCAACTCCCTGTTTCTCAATCTGCGCAGCGTGGAGGGGATGTATGCCTCCATCGAGGGACTGGGGGAGAAGTTTGACCGGGAGGAACAGGCCCAGGCTCTGGTGGAGGAATACCAGCAGTTTATGGAGGAGTACCGAAGCCAAAATGAGGGGAAAGAATCCCCCACGGTGCTGGTGCTCATGGGTCTGCCTGGCTCCTACATTGTGGCCACGGAAAGTAGCTATGTGGGCAACCTGGTCAAACTGGCCGGTGGGGTCAACGTCTATGGAGATGGGGACGGCCAGGAATTCCTCACCGCCAACACCGAGGACATGAAAACCAAGGAACCAGATATCATTCTCCGGGCAGCCCATGCTCTGCCCGAAGACGTGGTGGAGATGTTCCAGGATGAATTTGAAACCAACGACATCTGGAAGCACTTTGAGGCGGTGCAGGAGGGGCGTGTCTACGATCTGCCCTACGACCTGTTCGGCATGAGTGCCAAGTTCAACTACCCCGATGCGCTGGAAGAGCTGCAGCCGCTGCTCTACGGCGAGGGAATAAAGCAAAATCCATAAGGGAGGCAAGATCATGACAACAACCAAACAGACGTGGGTCAAGCGCAGCTTGGCCATGTCCTTGGCTTCGGCCCTCACGTTGGGCCTGGCCACACCTCCGGTGTGGGCGGCTTCTCCGTCCACTCCAGAATTTGAAACCAATGCCACTTACCAGGTGGATGTCCAGATGCGCAAGCCTGACGAGGAAGGCGGATGGAACAGCAGCTTCTACAGCCATCTTCAGCGCACGGCCACTGTGACCACAGATTCCGATGGCAATCCCACCTTGGAGCTCCGGTTCCCTGAAGTGGTCGTCTGGGCAGACGACTATGAGACATCGGAGACCCAGTGGGTTACTGGCGTGCAGGTTTATGAAAAGGATAGCACCGACCCTGTTGCACTGGAATTTAATGAGGTGTCCTTCACGGAAGGATATTATACCATTCGTGGCGAAGCCACATTTGTGCTGCCCTACTGGGACAGTAATGAGTACACAGGTACTGTGACCCTCAACAACGAGACCCAGAGTGACATGGTGCTCACGGTGGACTGGTCCACGCTGGAGCAGATGCTGCCTGAGGCAGCAGTTCCGGAGATCACCCCCAATGGAGCAGATTTTGAAACCTCCCAGGAGGTCACCATCACCTGTGACACTCCGGGGGCAACCATTCTCTACACCACCGACGGCAGTGACCCGTCCTATTCTTCCGGCTATCAGACGGGAGAGGTGTACAGCGAGCCCTTTACAGTAACCAGAACCACCACCGTCAAGGCGATTGCCTACGTTCCGGGTGAATATGACCCCAGCGCTGTAGCTTCTGCCACCTTTACCCGTACCACCATGCCTGAACTGGTGCCTGGCCAAGAGTATGCGGTAACCATCTCGGTGGACGACCCTCAATGGGAGCTGACCAGCTATGTACACACTCAGGCTGTGGTCACTGCAGACCAGAATGGAAGTCTGACCATGAAACTGACCTATCTCCAGGATTGGCAGGGGAACAAGGTCTCTGCTCTGAGCATGTACCAGGTGGAGGGATCTGAGGATAGTCAGAATTTGAAGAACTTAGAGATTACACCAGCCTCCGGTACAATTGGCTGGAAGGACATCAGCGGCACCTCTACCTTCCAGCTGCCTTACGCTGGTGTTAAGCAGAACTACACCGGCACCTATCAGCTCAGCGACGATACCTCTGGCACCTACACCTTGTCGGTGCAGTGGGACACTGCCCACCAACAGACTGCCTCTGTGGCCACACCGGTCATCTCCCCCAACGAAGGCTCTATTTATGAGGAGACAGAGGTGACCATCACCTGTGATACCCCGGATGCCACCATCTACTACACCCTGGATGGCACCACACCCACCCAGGAGAGCACCCAGTACACTGGCCCCTTTACCATTAACCAGACGACCACGGTCAAAGCCATTGCAGTAAAAGATGGTATGGGAAGTAGCTTTGAGGCTACTGCTACCTACACCTGGAGTTTGCTGGGCCAGTTCACCGGTGCCGAGATCCAGCCCAAGGATGGATACACCACCCTCACCCTGAATACTGAGGATACCCGTTACGGTGATGCCATTTGGAGTGACCAGATGTCCAGCTCTCAGTATTTTGTCCGGGTTACCCAGGGGGACCGGGAGGAGAAGTTTGTCTATAACGGCGGCGTGGGCGGCTTTGCCCTCAAGCGGGTTGATGATGGCGTACAGATGCTGCTCAACTTCGATTCTGAGACTTGGGATCTTTCCCAGCCCATTACCCTGGACGTAGTGATGGAGGGTTCCAGCACCAAGCACGTGGTGCTGGATGCCAGCAACCTCGACGAAGTTACCTTGACTCAAGAGGATCAGTCTGCCGATGCAACTGGTGGTGCGCAAATTTCTGCCAGTGAAATGAAGCCGGGGCAGACGTACACCGCCACCTTCCAAGCCTTCCGCATTGACGATGGGGTCACTGAGTCCATGCTGGCTGGCTTCTTTGATCCCTATGTGGAAATCAAGGTGGCCCAGGACGGTACTCTCACCGCCTCCTTTTACAACACCGTGTACGCTCACTCCATGCTGGACTTTGCCATTCAGAGCAGTGATGGCACCTGGAAGGGCGCCATCACCGATGGTTCTCGTGTCCCTGAGACGGACGCTTCCGGGAAAGTGGTAGCCGCTGTGTACACCTTGCCCATCTCCGCATTGGACAGTGGCTATATGGTGGGTGCAGTCAATGTACAGGCTATGGGCGGCACTGAGGCTATGAACGGCATGTATGATCGATACACCCAGGTGAAGCTGGTATTTGACACCACCGTCACCGAGGGCTTTGAGGGCTTCCAGATCAAAAACTCCGGCTTCACCCAGGCTAAGCTTATCAACCGGGCGCTGATGACCGTGACTGGTCTGGACATGGACGGAGATGGCTATGTCACCACGCAAGAGCTCAACGACTTCCGATTTGCGGAAGGTAGGAAGAGCCTGGATTTGAGTTCCAGCACCCTGATGAACGCCTACGGCGTCTTTGATCCGTTCAAGATTCAAGATATTTCATGGCTTGCTGATTTGGGGGACAAGTCCCTGGAAAGCATTAACTTTAACGGCAACAGCATTTCTGAAATTCATGATGAGTTCCTGGGCTTTACCCAGCTCACCAGCCTAAACCTGTCCGCCAACTGTATTTCCACCATTGATGACGATGCCTTCTCCCAGCTTTCCTCCCTGAAGGATATGAAGCTGGCCAGCAACCTGCTTACTGTCATCAACGACAAACTATTTGCCGGCCTCAGCCAGGTAGGTGCCGGGGAAGACGAGTACATTCTGGATTTGGAGAATAACCGGATCTCCTCCATTGCTGCCGGTGCCTTTGATGATATGGAACATGTCACTGGTCTGTATCTGGCTCGCAACCAGCTGGTGAAGCTCAACGCCAATGCACTGCCTCAGCGGGAGACCTTTACCTGGCTGTCTCTCACCGACAACCAACTCATCCAGGTTCCTGAGGGGATCAACCAGCTGTCTGGCATTACCGACTTGTACCTCAACCAAAATGATATTGCTCAGTTGGGCAGCGATTTGGATGGGATGCTGGCCCTGGAGACCCTGAATCTCAGCGATAACCTGCTGGAGGAGGTCCCGGCCAGTCTGGTAGAGACCAATCCCGCCCTCTCCTCTCTGGATCTGTCTAAGAATAGTTTGCGTACCCTGCCTACTCCGTTGCTGGCCAAGGTAGCGGAAGGAGGCTATGGATTTGCCAGCGCCTTTGAGTACAACTCTGTGGACCTGTCTACCTGTGATCTCAGCGGCTTTACCCAGGAGCAGATTGCAACCATTCAAAAGGCCGCAGGAGAATATCCCTCCAAGCATCACCTGGGGCTCACCCTGGAGGTGGGGGAGGGAACCTTGAGCTATCAGTCTCAGTTGTCCGCCTTCGATTATTACTATTGGGCTTTGTGCAAGGGCGGCTATGTGTCTTGGGAAATCGAAGACAAGCTGCAAGAAGTGTTGGGCAAAACCTCCATTGACACCGTGGAGGAGCTGCTAAAGTTCCAGGCTGTGGATTTGCCCGACTTCTCTCAAGAGTCTATCAAGGGCTCCATTCTCACAGATAAGACCGGTACTGTGGATGCCTTCACCGTGCGCACCGATGTACAGGAGCTTCGCAACGGCACTTGGTACACCCTCAGCACCACACAGGTCAGCCAGGATGAGGATGCTTGCTCCGGCACCTTCCAGCAGGAGGGGATTACCCCTGAAGGCCGTTACCGTTTGGTCAAGACAGTGACTGGCACCAAGGCAGAACATCGCATTGTGGTTTATTCCGGCACCGGAACCGGGGAAACTCCGGATCAGGATGTGCTGGAGGATGGCATCTATTCTGTAAAGGTGGACATGTACCAGACTGACCGCAGCAAGCTGTCCATGTCCAACAATGCCATCAACCACACTGTAAAGCTGGAAGTGGTAGACGGAGTCTATTATGTGACCCTGGACTTCAAGGGCATGGCCATTGATAATCGCTTTGGCTACCTGTCCACCCTGTCCTACTACGATGAGGGCTATGTGTACAGCCAGTATGGCAGACCCCAGGGAGATCTGGTGTTGGCCGAGGTGCTCTCCACACAGAAGAATGCCGACGGCAGTGATGTCATCGACCAATACAACGATGCCAACCACCTATATCCCGACCAGGTGCGCATTCGCCTGGTGTCCACCGCCATTGCTGACCGGGACGGCTTTGTGCCCCTGCATGTCTTCGTGCCCATTATGGAGGCCATCAGCGCCGGTACTGGTGATCAGGATGTGTTGATGAAAGTTGACTGGTCTAGTCTGGAGAAGACCACGGAGGATGACCCTGACTTCCAGCCGGAAGAGCCGGTGGAGCAGTCTCCTGCTGTGAATTATACGGATGAGAAGACCGGTGTCACCGTCTGCGCTGACAAGGGAGTGTTCCCTGCAGGCGTGGGCTTTGAGATTACGCCCATAACCTCCGGCAGCGAGTATTCTTCCGCTGCCAACGCTCTCCAGGAGGTTGGGAAGAAGTTCAAGCTCTACCAGGTGAAATTTGTGGATGCCAATGGGGAGCAGGTGGTACCCAATGGAACGGTCTCCATTGGTTTCCCCATTCCGAATGGATATTCGGACCAACAAGTAGCTGTGTATCGCATGGCAACGGACAATAAAGTGCTGGTTCGTGGTAGTTTGAGAGATGACTATTATACGGTCATAACCAAATCTGCCGGAGCCTATGCACTGGTGGAAAAAGGCAGCACCATCACCGATGCGGAAAACACTGCTCAGGTGGGTGACGTCCCCCAGACCGGAGATGCCGCCCAGTTGCTTCCTCTGGTGGGAGTGATGATGAGCTGCGGCCTAGCTCTGGCAGGATGCACCGTATACGCTGCCCGTAAACGCAAGGGCTGATACCACAGTAAAGGCCGGGATGCCGTACTTCGACATCCCGGCCCTGCCTGCTTTATCTCATGGAAGGAGGTCTACTCGTCTTGATCAGCAGAAAAAAGATCATCGGATCTTTTGTGGGAACGGCTGTGCTGCTGGTTGGGCTGTTTCTCTTTGCAGTCAACACCGGCAGCTTGAAGGTCACCCCTGTGGAGCTGTTCCGAGGACTCTTTGTGGCCTACAATGAAAACGTGGCCACCATTTTTGACTTGCGATTTCCCCGTATTTTCATTGCCATGTTCGGCGGAGCTGTTATGGCGGTGTCCGGCGTGCTGCTGCAGGCGGTGCTGAAAAACCCGCTGGCGGACCCCGGCATCATTGGCATCAGCTCCGGTGCCAGCCTGGTGGCGGTGCTCATCACCGCCTTTTTCCCCGCACTTTACTTTTTTACTCCGCTGTTTGCCTTTCTGGGTGGTATGCTTGCCTTTTTCCTGGTGTACTCCCTGTCCTGGAAGGGCGGGCTGTCCCCGCTGCGTATCATTTTGGTGGGCGTGGCGGTGAATGCCATGTTTTCCGGCCTCATGAGTGCCTTCAACTCCGGCACCGGAAGCAACTATTCCGGGGTGGCCAGCATTGTCAACGCCAATATTACCATGAAGACATGGAGCGACCTGCAAACCCTGCTCCTCTACGGGTTGGTGGGGCTGATTGCCTCGTTCTTTGTGCTGGGGCAGTGCAACCTGCTGGCTTTGGAGGACAAAACTGCCCGAAGCCTGGGGGTCAATGTGAATCGGAGCCGGATTGTCATCTCTGTCATTGCCGTGCTGCTGGCGGGGATTGCCACCGCCGTCATCGGCCCCATCAGCTTCCTGGGTTTGATTGTCCCCCACATTGCCCGGCTTCTGGTGGGCAGCAACCATAAAATTCTGGTGCCCTACACCATCCTGTTGGGAGCATTCACCCTGCTGCTGGCTGACACGGTGGGGCGTACCATTGCCGCACCCTACGAGATTAGTGCATCGGTGATCATGTCTGTGGTGGGTGGCCCGTTCTTTATCATTTTGCTGAGGAGGTCCAGACAGAGCTATGGTCAGTGATATTTTTACCGTCAAAAACCTATCCTTTGCATACGGAAAGCACCAAGTGCTCCAGGGACTGGACTTTTCCCTCCGTGAGGGGAAAATTACCACTCTGATTGGCGCCAATGGCTGTGGCAAATCCACCCTGTTCAACCTGATGACCAAAAATCTGAAACCAGACCAGGGGGAAATCCAGTTCCGGGGGCAGGACATCGCCCATCTTCGGCTGAAGGACTTTGCCAAAGAGGTGGCCATCGTCCACCAGTACAACACCGCCCCCCCAGACCTGACCGTGGAGAAGCTGGTGGGATATGGTCGGACCCCCTACCATACCCTGGGTCTGTCCGGCGACCCCCAGCAGGACGAGGAGAAGATCCGCTGGGCTCTGGAGATCACCCACACGGTCAAACACAAGGACAAGCCGGTGGCAGAGCTGTCCGGCGGCCAGAAGCAGCGGGTGTGGATTGCCATGGCCCTGGCCCAGGATACCAAGGTGCTTTTTTTGGACGAGCCCACCACCTATCTGGATGTGCGCTACCAGCTCCAAATCCTCAAACTGATTCAAAAATTAAATCGGGAGTACGGCATTACCATTGTGATGGTGCTCCACGACATCAACCAGTCCCTCTATTACAGCGATGAAATTGTGGCCATGAAGGGCGGAAAAATCATTGCCCAGGGGGTACCGGAGTGCATTTTGACCGGAGAACTGGTCAAAGAGGTGTATGACGTGGACTTGACCATCCAGAGCGTGGACGGAAAGCCCTTTGTGATTCCGGTGTAGGGAGGAAAGGGGAGGCTTTCTATGAAAGTGAAACGACTGTTTTTTCTGGTGTTGGGCTGTGTCTGTCTGGGGCTGGGGTGCATTGGCGTTGTGCTGCCCATACTGCCCACAGTGCCGTTTTTCCTGGTTACTGTATTCTGCTTTGCAAAAAGCTCCCAGAGACTTCATAGCTGGTTTGTGGGGACGCGGCTTTATCAAAAGCATCTGGACTCCTTTGTGAAGAAAAAGGGCATGACAGTACAGACAAAGGTTGGCATCATGGTGCCTGTGACCCTGCTGATGGGGGTTGGTATCTTTATGATGCTACGAGGTGGAATTGTGATTCCCAGTATTATTTTGGCCATTGTCTGGGTGTGCCATGTTATCTACTTTGTCTTTGGAGTGAAAACCATCGTGTCAAAATCAGATAGTAGGGTCAAATGAATTTATCTGTGCAACGCCTTGACAATCTATAATGCGATGTGGTAATGTATTTCCTGTGGTTAGCGGTGGCTAACCAACTTGCAGGCAATAGCGTTACACCGTACAGCGGATTCATATAGATTCTTTTCCGCTTTGATGTAGTCCGCATTTTGTGAAAGGAGAACGTCATGACAAATTATAAGCAGTGGGAAGGTTTTGAAGGCCGTATCTGGAAGGAAGAGGTCAATACCCGTGACTTTATCCAGAAAAACTATAAGCCTTATGATGGGGACGAGGCTTTTCTTGTTGGCCCTACTGAGGCGACAAACAAGTTGTGGGATGCCTTGCAGGCCTTGCAGAAACAAGAGCGAGCCAAGGGTGGCGTGCTGGATATGGAGACCGAGGTTGTCTCTGGCCTGACTGCATATGGCCCCGGGTACATTGATCCTGAACTCAAGGACTTGGAGCAGGTGGTTGGTTTGCAAACTGACAAACCACTCAAGCGTGCATTTATGCCTTATGGTGGCATCAAGATGGCAGAACAGGCTTGTACCACCTACGGCTATACCCCCAGCGAAAAGCTGCATGAGATTTTCACCCAGTATGCCCGTACCCATAACCAGGCAGTATTTGATGCATATACCCCTGAAATGAAGAAGGCCCGGCATAGCCACATCGTCACGGGTTTGCCTGACACCTACGGCCGTGGCCGCATTGTGGGAGATTACCGCCGTGTGGCGCTGTATGGCATTGATTTCTTGGTCCAGGAAAAGCAAAAAGATCTGGCCAACTGCGGCGACGGCACGATGCTGGATGACGTGATCCGGCAGCGTGAGGAGATTGCACTGCAAATCCATGCGCTGAAGGGTATGAAAGACATGGCCGCCGCATACGGCTATGACATCTCCCAGCCTGCCGCCAATGCCAAAGAGGCCGTCCAATGGCTGTATTTCGGCTATCTGGCCGCAATCAAAACGCAGAATGGTGCGGCTATGAGTGTGGGCCGTGTCTCTACGTTCTTGGATATTTACATTCAGCGGGACATGGAGCGGGGCGTTCTCACGGAACGTGAGGCCCAGGAACTCATTGATCATCTGGTTATGAAGTTCCGTATGGTCAAGTTTGCACGTATTCCCAGCTACAATCAGCTGTTTAGTGGTGATCCGGTGTGGGCCACTCTGGAAGTGGGGGGCATTGGCATGGATGGCCGTTCCATGGTCACCAAGACAGACTTCCGTTTCCTGCATACGCTGGAAAACATGGGGCCTGCTCCCGAGCCCAACATGACGGTCCTGTACTCTTCTGCATTGCCCAAAGCATTCAAAGATTATGCTGCTCGTGTCTCCATTGATACCTCCTCGGTCCAGTACGAGAATGACGACGTGATGAAGCCGGTTTGGGGAGACGACTACTCCATCTGCTGCTGTGTGTCTGCCACGCAGACTGGCAAGGAGATGCAGTTCTTTGGGGCTCGTGCCAACTTGGCCAAGTGTCTACTGTACGCCATCAACGGTGGCATGGACGAAAAGCTGGAGGAACAGGTGGGCCCGGCCTACGCCCCCATCACCAGTGAGTATCTGGACTATCAAGAGGTCATGCAGAAATACGACGTGATGATGGACTGGTTGGCTGGTCTGTACGTCAACATTCTCAATCTCATTCAGTACATGCATGATAAGTATTACTATGAAGCGGCTGAGATGGCCCTCATTGACACCGACGTGCGCCGTACCTTTGCCACGGGCATTGCTGGTTTCAGTCATGTGGTTGATTCCCTGAGTGCGATTAAGTATGCCAAGGTCAAGTGTATCCGCAATGAAAAGGGATTGGTGACCGACTACGAGGTGGAGGGTGACTTCCCCAAGTACGGCAACGACGATGACCGTGCGGATGACATTGCCGTTGAGCTGCTGCGTAGCTTCCTGGAGAAGATCAAGCGCCGCCACACCTATCGCAATTCTGAGGCAACTACCTCCATTCTGACCATCACCTCCAATGTGGTGTACGGCAAAGCTACCGGTGCCATGCCGGACGGACGCAAGGCCTACACGCCCTTTGCTCCCGGAGGCAACCCCAGCTATGGGGCTGAAACCAATGGCCTGCTGGCCTCCTTGAACTCGGTGGCTAAGCTGCCCTACCACTGGGCGTTGGATGGAATCTCCAACACCCAGACCATCAGCCCTGAGGCGCTGGGTCACAGTGAGCAGGAGCGGGTGGAGAATCTGGTCCAGGTCATGGATGGATATTTTGACCAAGGTGCCCATCACTTGAACGTCAATGTGTTCGGTGTGGAAAAGCTGATGGATGCCATGGAGCATCCTGAGAAGGAAGAGTACAGCAACTTCACCATCCGGGTATCGGGATATGCAGTCAAGTTCATCGATCTGACCCGTGAGCAACAGATGGATGTGATTGCCCGCACTTGCCACAAGGTCATGTAATCTGATAAAATGATTTTAAAACCCGCGGCTGCTTGTGCGGCCGCGGGTTTTTCACACAACGATGTATATGAAGGAG
Organism: Pseudoflavonifractor sp. An187; assembly: GCF_002160275.1. Classification (NCBI taxonomy): domain Bacteria; kingdom Bacillati; phylum Bacillota; class Clostridia; order Eubacteriales; family Oscillospiraceae; genus Pseudoflavonifractor; species Pseudoflavonifractor sp. An187. The sequence goes on from NZ_NFKG01000001.1 coordinate 37,254, forward strand.
TGGACTACTATGGCGCAAGATGAACGGATTGGATATGTCCATTCTGTTGAAACATTTGGTTTGGTGGATGGGCCAGGAGTTCGATATGTGATTTTTATGCAAGGATGTGCCATGCGCTGCCAATACTGTCATAATCCTGAAACCTGGACCTTTACCCAAAGCAATGGGAAAACGCCCCAGGAAGCCTTTGATGCGGCATACCGTTATCGGAATTACTGGCGTAACAACGGTGGCCTGACTATCAGCGGAGGTGAACCTCTCTTGCAGATGGACTTTGTCAGCGAGGTGTTCCGTTTAGCCCATGACAAAGGGATTCACACGGCACTGGACACCAGCGGACAGCCGTTTTCTCCTGACAATGCCCGTTGGATGGCCCGGTTCGATGCATTGTTGGAGCATACAAGCCTGGTGATTTTGGATTTGAAGGAAATGGATAACCAAAAGCATCGTGCCCTGACCGGTCACGACAACACGAATATTCTGGAAATGGCACAATACATTGCCAGAAAAGGAATTCCCCTTTGGATTCGCCATGTACTGGTTCCCGGCCTGACAGATGATACCGAAGGCCTTCGTCGTCTGAATGCGTTTATCAGGGCATTGCCTACCGTGCGACGGGTAGAAATTTTGCCTTACCACACCTTGGGTACGTTTAAATGGCAGAACCTAAACATCCCATATTCTTTGGATGGTGTCCGGGTCCCAACTGAAGAAGAAATTCAGGCCGCTGAGGAACTTTTGCATGTGAGAGAATACCAGGATGCACCCAAACGGTGAGCTTGAAATGGGTTGATGCGTAGACGTGTACCGTGTAAATGCATCCTCTGAACTAATACTCAGTTAGAATGAGCCCTTCTGGGCGGTCCATCATGAACCACCCCTGGGTCCAGCAGATGAGCGCAGCTCCCCCTTGGTGGAGAGCTGCGCTTTTTGCGGCCTTATCGGACGGTGTATAGATTGGAGGTAGAGCTACCGTTGGCTCGATGCCTAGGCGTCTTCTCCAGATATCCGTGCTGCTCCAAATCATGAAGCGCCCGCTTCACCGTGGAGTGGGACAGCTTCATGTCCGAAGCAATGGTGTTGATACCCGGCCAGCACTTGCCCTCGGCATCGGAGCGATCCCGCAGGTACATATAAACCGCCTTGGCCCGGGAGGGCAGTTCGCTGTCTGCATAAATAGTTTCGAAGTAACTCATATCTCATCATCTCCAAACGCTTTCGTGTGGCTGGATTTTCTCTTGACCGCAGTTTGGTTCCAGGTTGCATCCTGCCCCACGAACTTGTTGGATGGGGGGAGGTTCTGTGCCAGATCCACACGGTTGGCATAGGCCACCTCTCGATTGGCTCGCTCCGGCACAGTATACGGCTCCCCAAAGGTAATGCCCCACTGGAGAAACAGCCGCAGCTGGGTGCGCATGGGATGGGTACCGGTCTTCATCACAATGAAGCTGCCCTTGGGGATGGATTTCAGCTCGTCCGGGGTGAGAAGGGCACGCTCCATCATCTGCAGGCTCTGGCTTGGATCGTTCTTGCCACGGCTCACGGAGCCGGACAGGACGGTGCGGCTGCCCAGGGCTTTGGACAGCACTTCAGCGGTCTGGCTGTTGGGGGCAAAGCCACCGAAAATGGTGTCCTGGCAGTTGTCAGCAATAATTTCACAGCCCTCTTTTCCGTAGTTTTTCTCCAACTGTGCCAGGGATTGAATGATGGGTACCAGGGTGAGACGGCGGGAGCGGCCAGCAGAGAAGAGGGGCAGAATGTCAAAGGGGGGCATGGTGCCGAACTCATCGCAGAACAGCACCACCCGATTTTTCAGCTTGCCGCCGTTTTCGTCTGCCACAGCAAACAGCTCTCGGCTCAAGTTCTGGACCATTAGTCCCGCCATAAAGTTTTTGGTGGTGTCTTCCTCGGGGAGAATGAGGAAGATGGCAGACTTTTCGTAGAGTTTTACCAGGGCATCCGTCATCTCACGCTCCAGTTCCAGATCTCGCTTGCTCATGTAGCGTTTCAAGGCAGAGAGTTTTTCCTCGTCAAAGGGAATGGTCAGGTTTACTTGTTTCATTGGCACTTCCTTTCTCAGTCGTAATTGATGTATTCAATCTCCAGCCAGTGGGGCATAGCCGATGGTGGAGGGTTCCGGGTCGAGCTAGATGAGACAAATACAGTCTGTTCTCCGAAATGAGAAAGGCCGGAGCGTTCGCTCCGGCCTACACAGGGGTAAGATCAGTTTGGATTTGTATCCTGGGCAGAATAGCTCATCCATCTGGATGGGCGCTTCCTCCAGCAGAGTTTACCGACAAGATGATCAGCGGAATGGAAAAGGGGACCGCATCTATGAGATGCGATCCCTCTGCATTCTAGCTGGTCACATTGTCAACTCGGGGTTTCTCGACTGTTGCTCCTGCTGCATCAGGAGGTTCATACTGTAGTCCAGTATCTTTTCCTTACGCTCTGTCAGCATGGTGAGGTAGAACTCCCGCTGGAGCGGTTGGAGCTCCGGGATTCCATCCAGGAACCTCTGTATCCTGTCCAGATCGATTCGTGCGGCGATCCGTCTGAGTGCATCATTGCACTCCGGATAGCGCAGGGAAGCGATGAAATCGAAGTACGGAATCTTCACACCGTTTTCTTCAATGGAAGATGCGGGGAACACATAGATTCGCCGATCAATTTCTTCCTGTGACTTCAGTACCTCGGCCATGAGGGGCAGATCCAACTGCGGATAGAGACAGGAACCGCAGTCATAGACCGGCGCAATCTCCGCGCTTTGCTCCTCCTCATTTACCAGCAGGCCCCAGTTGCCGTTATGCCGGTCAAAGTTTCCGAGGAGCGCATCCGCAATAAACATATCCCAGAAAAATTTTCGAAGTTCATCTGCTGGATACAATGTTTGCTCATCAATAGCCTGCAGAATCGATGACAGCTCCTTGCCGTAGCCATTCTGCTCACTGTCGATACAGGTGTTCTTCAGTTGGGCGAACTCAATCAGCCGCTTTCCGCCCTCTGTAAAATCACGGCAGGCAACTACCAGCTTGCTTTTGCCCCGACGATCTGTGTAATTACCCAGCAGAGTATCCTGTACCCGGAAGCCCAGCATCTCGAAAATGTGACAGGCCACATATTCGCTGATGCATCCGTTGGTGTAACTCATTTCTTTGTTCCGGCTGGGGCGTGGAGGAAACTTCAGCATATAACTGGAGCCCGCATAGGAGATATTGATCTTATTTCCATTCGCACCGCCATAGGCACGGAAACGGTTGACAGGGCAGTTGGTAAAATCAATCACGTGTCGTTCCTCCCCATTACAGATATTTTGCTCTCAGGTAGTCCGCCTGCTCCTGTGTGATGGCGTTGCTCCACTGGTTGGAGTTGATGGCGCCATACAGCTCTCCCCACAGGCAGTCCATGTAGGACACATGGTCTTTCTCTCCCTGGATATATTCATCCAGGGCCTTTTGCAGGCTGGCTGGCAGTTCCTTTTCCAGGTAGGAGCGATCGTTTGGCTTCCCGTCCGGGGCCTGCCTTTGCTCTACAGTCATGGTCAGGAGCTGCTCCATGGGGATGTCCAGCGTGGCAGCAAGCTTGCTCAGTGTTCCGGCATTGCACCGCGTCAGCGACGTTTTGCCCGAGCAGATGTCCGCCAGCGTGGCCCATGGAACCCCGCTGCGCTTGGAGAGCTGGTAGCGGGAGAGACCCTTTTCCCGCAGGACTTGTTGAATCGTCATATGCATCACCCATCTCCGATTATATCGGTATCCCGATAACCAGTCAAGGGGTGCAGGCACAGCCAAATCGAAGGTGATGGCCAAGTTCACTTGCTTCATGCGGTACCTCCTCAGTTGTAGTTGATATAGGGAATCTCCAACCAGTGTGTCCATCCTCTGCCCTCCAGCTTTGTCTTTACCACGCCCTGTTGGGTGTTCATGGCTTCGATGACATAGCCGTCGCCAACATACACACCGATGTGACCGTTCTGCCAGACGGCCAGACCGGGTGTATCCGGCATGGTGTCAATGGGACCCGATACAGATGCAGAGTAGTACATTTGGTTGGCGGCGATATCGGGCATGCCATTGGTGGCGTAGCCAATGGTGAGTGTCTCTGGGTCGAGCCAGCCGTAGCCTTTGATCAGACCCACGCAGTCGGTGGTCCGACCACCCAGCCAGTTGGAACGAATGAAGTCTGCGTAGGTACCGACACCGTCGGGGTACTGCTCCTGCTTGTAGGCGAAGAGGGAATCGGTGAGGACGTTGCCGTAGGTTCCCCACACATAACCCCAGCCGGACTCCCAGGCGTGTATGGCATAGAGAGCCAGGTCTGCGGCATTCTTGGTGGAGGGATCGGTGAAGGTGGAGATGTCCAGCTCGACACTCGTTCCATCTCCACGGAGATACTCGCCGTTGTAGCTGCCACCGCTGGCGGTCCCGGCCACTGAGGTGTAGACGTGGTTGATGTTGTTTCTGTCATCCTCTGTGATATCTCTGCCCAGATGAGCTTCCAGCTGAGTGTATGCCTGGTAGAGAGACAGGGGCACGTTGACGGTGTAGGTCTCCTCCTCGGTGGTGACGGTGCCGTCCTCTTGCTCTATCTCCACGGTGCGGGTTCTGGTTTCTGTGGTGTAGAAGCACGCTACAAAGCTGTCCGCTTCGCTTTGGGACGGAGCATCCTCACCAAAGCAGAGAGCATAAAAAACGGCCTTGACTCGCAATGGGTCAAGGCCGTTGCCGCTCTCCGTCTGCTCATTGGCAGAGGCCACCGCCGAATCCAGAAGGGAGAAGGCGGAACGCATCTCCTCAATGGAGTGGCGAAACTCCGCAGGGACTTCAGCAGAGAGTGTGCTGCCGTAGAAGCACGCTTCCACTGAGGCGTTGTTGTGTTCGGCACCGCCCGAGCCTATGGAGCAGAGCAGGGCGATCAAAAGAATGACAGGGGAGAATACCGCAACCAGCACCCAGCCAAACCCTTTTCGAGTTTTCTTGTTGGTGAGCAGCGTGGCGGCGGCTTTGGCGATTGCCGCAGGTATAGCCATCAGCGACCACCTGCCGATCCAAAGAGCTTCTCCTTATAGGCCGGGGCATGGACTTCCAACAGGTATCGCTCGTTGCCACACTTGTACAGGCAGACACCCCGCTGGGGAAACTTGATGAGATTGTACTCCGCTTCCTCCAGCTGGAGCATATCCATGTAGGAGCGCTTGTCGATGGAGCCTGCGTTGAAGAGAAACTGATGGGGCGGGATGCTGAACAAGGGCTTGGTCATCTCCCGGATGCCCTCTTGGTCGAAGTCCTCCAAGTTCTGACTGGCCAGAAGCATGGCAGATTCTTTTTTTCGCACACGCTTCAGACAGTTGCGGATGTACTCGATGGCAGTGGGGTTGGACAGCCAGATATACAGCTCGTCCAGAGCCGCCACGGTATTGCCTACGGTCAGAAGCTTGTCGGACATATAGGACAGCACATTGAAGAGCATGGCGTTGCGGACATTTTTCGCCGCACTGAGCATCCCCTTCACACCGAAGACCAGGAAGCGGCTGGAGGTAATGTTCGTGTGTCCGTTGAAGAACTGGGCATCGGCGCCCTTGCACATGGAGTGCAGCCCCAGTAGTACCTCTTGCAGAAGCTTCTCGGTATAGAGGGGGTGACGGCTGGCGTCATAGTTGTGAAACTCCTCCTCCATCAGGTCGTAGAGGTCGGAGAGGATGGGGTAGTCTCCCGGGTGCATCTGCGTAAAGTTGGTGTCCTCGGTGATGCCGAACTTCTGGTACAGCTTGGAGAGCATGATCTCAATGGTGTCGATGTGGGCATCGCTGAACTCCTTGTAGGCTCGGAAGAAGTCTTTCAAGAAGGAGATGTGTTGGGCCAGCAGCGTGTTTTTGAGGAAGGGCTCCGGCGCATCGTCGACATTGGGGTCTCCGCTGTTGTCCCAGCACTTGGGTTCCAGAACATTAATGAGATAGTGTCCGGCCATGAGGTCGGCAAAGCAGCCACCCACCGCCTCGCACATCTCCTGCTGCTCATGTTCGGCATCCAGGGAGATGACAGATTTGCCAGACTCCAGCAGATTGAGGATGAGCAGCTTCATGAGGTAGGACTTGCCCTGTCCGGAGTTGCCCAGGATCAGGATGTTGGCAGAGGTCTTGTCCTCGTCTCGCTGGTCGAAGTCCACCAGAATGTTGCTGCCGTATTTGTCTTTGCCGATGTAGAAGCCCTTGGGGTCCAGCTTGCCGGAGTAGTTGAAAGGGTACAGGTTGGCCACGGAACTGGCTGGCAGCACCCGTTCAAATTGGACTCCGAAGACGTTGTAACCACTGGGTCCCACACAGCGGAAGCCCTGCTGCTGACGGAGCAGGAGCTTGTCCACGTTGAGCTTGCTTCGAACCAGCTCGGTGAGCACATCGGTCTGGAGCAGTTTGAGTCCATTGTAATCAGGGGCCACCAACTCTAGGTACACGGCACAGTGGAGGAGAGGCTCCCGGTTGCGGTGCATGGAAGCCACCAGGGTGGCCACATCCTGCAGGTTGCTCTCCGCTGTGATGGTCTCCTGCAGATTGCTGGTGTTGGAGCTGCTCAAGCGATTCTTGTTGGTGGCATTCTGGATGATGCGCTTTTCTTCGGTGGGAGTGACTTGCCTGGTATAGATGTGCAGGGTGATACCGTCCTTCTTGCCCAGATGACGGAGAATGGTCTGCTCGTCGGTGCTGGTGGGATATTCCCGGAGTGCCCAGACACAACGGTAGGTGTTGCCGCAGATAAAGTGGTCGGGCAGGAAGCTGACCACAGAGGGGGCGATCATATCCAGAAAGGATTTTGTGTTGGCCTCCTCGCCAATTTGGGCAGCGGACTTTTTCGGTTTTCTTGCCAAGGTAGATCCCTCCTTATTCTTTGGTTGTGACCCAGCGGTCCCCGTCGAAGTCCTCGAAGTCTTCTGTGGTCACGTTTTGCTCGAAGTAGACACCAAGCATCCGCTTGAGATCCTGCTGGGTGGCCCGGCGGGTGGTGAAGCCGTTGTCGTTGATGCTCTGCTCGATGCGGGAGAGATAGGGGAAGACATCTAATCCTTGATCTTCCCGCAGCCGAACGACGATATAAAACTCCCGGCTGGAGGCCATCAACACCTGGATGCGGTCCAGGTGCTGGCTGTCTTGGGCCAGAAGCTTGCCAATGGCGGGAAGCTCCTCCTGCTCCATGCGCTCCTGGTAGAAGTTTTTGTTGTACTCAAAGGACTCCTTGGAGTTGAGCGCCAACATCTCCACCTCGGCCAGACCCTTCATCACGTTGAGCAGAGCATGGATCCTTGCTGTGATGCTGGTGTCTGGCAGGACGCTGATGTTGGTGGGCTTGATGATGAAGAACACCAGATCCCCCATGTGGGTGGAGATACAGTAGTCCTTGAGGCTGTCAATGCCCATCAGCTGCTGGGTGGACTGGGCTGACTTTTCTTTTTTCTTTCGGTTCATTCATATTCCTCCGTAACGTGTGGCGGGACCAGGTGAGTACAGCACAGGGTGACGTGACAGACCAATGTCTTGGGATTCTGGGTAAAGTGATAGTTTGCCCGGACATTTTTGATGCCGGAACAGCCGTATTTCTCACCCAGCATGCCAGCCACATAGCTTTTCAGCAGAGCCCGCAGACTGCGAAATCCATAGTAATGCTTGCCGCTTTTACTGCGGCAGCTCCAATTGGTCTTGGGGTCCTGCCAGAAGTAGACGTCGTCGCACTCCCAGCGGCTTCGCTTTTCGCTCCAACGGAGCTTCAAGGAGCCGGATCGCTGGACGTCCTGATGGATGCACGGAGCTAGAGTTCGGTAGGTAGAGTTATGATTCATACTACATTCTCCTCCATTCGTAAAATTGCCGTTTGGTGAAGAGAAAGGCCACCGCATACCGGATGAAGTCCAGGATGCTGGTGCCATCAAATCGGATGCTGAGAAAGGCATAGACTGCCGTCAGCACCAGGGGGACGAAGATGCCGGTCTGGGTGAGCGCCAGGACAGAGAGGAGAAGTCCCACGCCGATGACACTCACGTCCCGGAGTTCCCAGAGCCACAGGGTTGCTTTGGCGGTCAGGTTATCGGGATAGATGTACAGATTGATTCACCTCCAAAAGAAAAGCCGCCGGGTTTTCCCGGCGGCCAGTTCAGTGAATTATGCTTCGGTTGTAGGTTGGGTCAGGCTTTGTGCCTCGTACTCAGCCAGTGCCTGTTCGATGAGTCCGATGACGAACTCCTTCTGGCTGATTTTCTTGCCCCGTTTCTTTTCAGCGGCGATGAAGTTCTTCAGCCGCCGGTCCAGTTCCTCGGGGATTTGAAAGGCCAGGGTTTTGGTTGCTGCCATGGTGACGTTACCTCCTTCAAAGTGTTGGGTGAGAATCATTTCTACACATTCGGCCAGGGTTCCCAGTGCAAGCTGCTCCTTCTCTGATATGACCTTGGCGTGCAGCTCTACAGGAATCATGGCGCAGAGATTTTTCTTATTTCCCATGGAATGGGCTCCTTTCTATGATTTTGCAAGCAAAGCATACTGGAACTGAGCAGGGAAAGCTATTCACACATTCCAACAAAGAAACAGGGCATCAACCAAGCAGAAGCGACGAGATTACCCCCATCCATACTGCTTGAGAAAATAGATGACAGTAGTGGGCAGATGTGATATCATAGCTGCAAATAGAAGTGCAACAAAAAGGAGGAAGTAGCGTATGATCAAGACATTGGGTAAGCATATCGGGAAGATAATCGCAGTTTTTGGTGTGCTGCTCATAGGGTTTGGGCTTGCTGGTGCTGGCCCCGATACCGGCTTATGGGCGTTCCTTGTGGGACTCTTGCTGGTGATTGCCTGTGCCGTTTCCAGTCGTGAGCTGCGGAAGTTTGTCCGTTCGGTGCTGGATTTCATTTGATGGCGAAGCAACAGGGGAGAGAACATGGATATTGTTTTAGAGTTTTTCTTGGAATTGATTGTGGATGGAGGCATAGAGGCTAGCGGAAACAAGAAATTGAGCCGTTGGATTCGCTATCCGTTAATTGCATTGGTAGTCCTGTTTTTTGGGGCTGTGATTGCCATGATGTTTTATTTGGCATTTGGTCTGAGTTCTAATGAGCCGGTGGCCTCGGTCGCTTTCTCGTCGCTGGGTGTATTTCTTCTGGTGGGAACTCTGCTGAAGTTTAGAAAGCTATACTTTGCAAAGCGGGCGGATAACGGGAGCGAGAGAACAAATGACAAAAGAGTATAACTGGAGCGCCACTGTGGATGGAGTGTCTCACGCAATCCTTTGTCAAGTGATGAATAACAAGTATGTCTTGTGGGTAGACGATAAATTTGAAAAAACTGTCTACCGCAAGAGCTTTCAGGCTGTTCGGGGAGGGCTGGATGAAACTCTGGAGCTGTGGGGAAAGACCTGTCACTTTGTGGTGTGGCCCAGCGAAAAGGTAGAGTTTTTTGTAGATGGAAAATCTCTGAATACGCAGGAGGACTACGAGCATGCTCTGGACATGTCCTATGAAGAATCCATATCTCACTATGAGCGGACTATGCGTCGTTACTCGTGGGTGATGGTGCTGATTATGGGGTTGACCTGTATTCTTTATTTGGTTGTTGAGCTGCAAGGAGGAGATATGTCCCGATGGAATGGAACGATGGTGCTCGTACTGGTTATTCTGGTGCTCAACCTCGTGGATATTGTCAGGGGGAGAAAGCGATGATGGACAGAAAACTTTGGTGGGATATTCTTGGGTTAGTCGTGACATGCGGAGTGAGCGCAGCGATTCTATACTGGAATGGTTGGAAAGAAAAAAGAATAACTAAGTCCGGCATTGTGTTTTGCTTGGCAATAGGAATACTTTGTGTTCCATCTCTCTTTTTCGTCCGAGGTTTCTCTCTGGCGATGACGCTGGTTTGGGTTGCCGCTTGGCTTGGTAGTGGATGTCTCAAGATGGTTCGATACCAAAAGAAAAAGGCACAATCGTAAAACACCAGCATGTCTGAGTTGACAGATCTAAATGCATCGTTTCAAAAATCGTCCTGCACTTTTTTAGGGTGTAGGACGATTTTTGTTTTGTGCTTTGTGTAAAGCGGATGCCACAGCTCTATGTCATTTGGCCACCGCCTGGACCACCGTCCTGGTGGTATTGACCGCAGCCTGGGCCGTATAGACCGCAGACATGATGTTGGCTCTGGTGGTAGTGTCCAGGCCGAAGGTTCCGGCGATGCGTGGGATTTCCCCTGCGGACAACATCAGTCCCAGACCCAGAAGGGCATTTTCTTTGAATACCATCAATCCTGCAATGAGGATGGTGGCTTGCAGGAAGGCGGTGAGGCAGAGTCCAATGATCTGCTTGCACCATTGGATGAAGCCGTCGGTATAGCCGCGGGGGACGCTGAACATATACAGGCTGCCCACGGCGATTTGGATGAGCAGGATACCGCCTCGCTTCAGGTTTGCAAAAAACACCTTAATGACGGCATAGGCCATAAGAATGATGCAGAACAGGAGCATGATGGGGCTGGTGATGGAAGTAAAGCCGAAGTAGGAGCCGGATGTCATTTCGGTCAGGGACTCCACATCGCCGAGAGTGTCGATGATCTCCGTGGCCACTTGGCCAATGGAGGTTCCGTATCCAGTGATTCCGGCGGTGAGACTGCCCTGCAACGTGACGGAGAGTTCATAGAGCCGCACGGGTACCACCGTGAAGAGACCGACTGCCATAAAGCCCTTTATGGCATTGAGGGCGGTCTCTTTCAGGTTTCCTCTGCCGGAGGAATACTCAATGCCGCATTCAAAACAGGCCACCACAAGGCCTGTGCCATAGAGCGCCCAGGCCAGATAGGAGAAAAACAGGACAATACTCTGTACCCAGTTCATGGTGAACAGCTCCACGCCCATGTTGCCCATCTCGGCAAAGAAGTTGCCCAGAAAGCCCATAATTTGACTGTAGATCCAATCAATGATCTGGCTCAGGACAGTATCAGCTACAAAATCCCAAATAAACAATGGTTGGTTCACCTCTTTTCGGGTTGAGGCCGTACCAACCGCATGACACAAAGACCCCGCAGCTGGTACGGCCTTTTGTGTCAATCAATTACATGGTTTGCTGGGTGTTAGATGCCAACGATACCCCAGATGTACAGGGGGGCGGTGAGGGTAAACACCAGACAGGCAAACAAAATGGCGGGTGCTGTCCACTCAAACTGCCCGGTTTTCCGATAATCAAAGTATGCGGTACCCACTTTGACAAAGAAAAACACGGCGAGGATCAGATCAATGGCAGGGAAGACCACGTTGTTGACCACAGTCTTGATTTGGGTGGATGCGGTGGTCCAGGTGCTCTCTACGGCTCCAGCTACATCTCCGCTGCCAGCGGCTAGGGCTGTGCCTGCCATCAGGGAGGTCATGGCCAGCGCCACCACCAGTAAGAGAGCAAAGCGTTTGTAGTTCCATTTACGCATATATTACCTCCAGTTACAAAAATATAGTGTGTATTTGGGCCCGGATGATGCTCTGGAACATCAGGGGGTGGAGGCCCACTGAAAAAAGGACTCAGGTGAACCATTACATCTGCTGGCTCATGGCCTGCTGGGAGTTCTGCTCCTGCTGCTCCCGGAGCTTTTGCTCATAAGCGGTATTGACCGCCTCCACCAGCGCAGTCCGAGCTTCGGCGGTGATGGCGTGGAAGGTGTCGTTGTACTTGGTCTGACCGTGTTTTTGGTAGGACTCCTGGGGCATGGAGACGAACCGGCCTTTGTCGGACTCGATAATACGGATGCCGTGGACAGCAAAGGCATCAGCGATGGTAGCACTGGCATAGGCTTTGGTTTTGAAGTCTCCATCTACCAGACGGTCGATGCGTGCTTCTACCTGAGGGGTGGGAATGTCCTGCTGTATGTTCTTAGGTGTTGCCATGGTGTTGATCTCCTTTCTTTACATGGATGGATGGCTCATGTCGGGAACGGTGAGAGATTTCTGCTGAAGCTGCTCCAGATGCTCTCTGGCCCAGTCGGGCAGATGCTCCTCCCGGAGAATGCCGATAAAGTCGCTGCGATTCCACCTGGCCTGCTCTCCGTCGCCAAGACAGGTGGCATATACCGCTCGGCCGGAAGCGGTGGGGGTGCATCCGAAGCCCCCAGTCGCCAGCCAGAGCTGGTTTTCCGGAGCCCAGTAGGATTCCTTCAGGGTGAAGGGACTCATGACCAGCACCGTGCCTTCCAGCGCTTGTCCGGTCATATCGTCGCAGTGGGAGCCGTCGAACAGTTTTAGCTCTGCCTGTGCCTCTCGGAAAGCGTTGACGAAGCCGTCCAGCACAGCAGGGTGACTTTCCACCGCAAACTCATAATTGCGGTCACAAGGGGGAATAAAAGTGGATGCAGCCCATGTTTTGTTTTGAGGGCTGAACCGCCCATCATACTGCTTTTGTTGTAGGGTGGAAGATAACACCCATCCCACACGCTTAAAACCGAAGCTGTCGATGACGCTCTGGGCGCAGTTAGCGTCCAGATGCATCCCATCAAAGCTCTTGCGGATGGCCTCCTCAATGGCTTGCTTGCAGGCGACATTCTCCGAGTGACTTGCCTGCCAAAGCCCTATCTCGTCTTGCCGCTTAGCTTCGGAGAGGGAGCTGAGGTAGAGGTAAGCGTAATCATTAGTCATGAGCCTTTTCACACTCCGTGGCCATTTTGGTCAACGCCTCGTGCCACTTTGCTTTGTGGTCGTCGGACACCACAAGGACAGCGCCGTCTACGCTGAACACTCGGAGATTGTCAAAGAGAATGCCTGCATCCGCAAAGGCCTCTGCCGGAATGGGAAGCATATCCTCGTCACACCCGTGGCAGCTGCCGCACATATCCTCATCGCCCTCCTGGCCCTCCCAGCCAGTCATCATATCTGCGCCCAGGCTGTTGACCAGCCGCATCAGCGTCATCATTGCGGCGGCTTTCTCCACAGGTTTCATCTCCGGCTTGAGCAGGACGATGGCGTTTTCCAGGGTGTGCAGCTCCAGGGTTTTCTCTCGCTCCAGACCGCTCAGAATCAGGGCGGCAGACTGGATGACGGCTTTTCCGTCGTTGGTGTAGTTGATAAATGTCATGTTCATTCCTCCATATCGTTAAGTATTTTGATTTGGTTCATGGATCAGGGTATAGCGCCCCTCGTACTCGTCGGTGGGGGACAGGTGAAACATACTCAGTTGCCAATTCCTTGCCGTGTTGTAGCGGCGGGGGTCGTAGTTGGTGATGACAATTTCTTCGTACTCACTGCCTGCCTTCTGGGACATGCTGTTGGGTCGGGTGGTGTAGAAGATATAAAACTCCTGATACAGCTCCACGATATAGGGACAGTAATTGTAGGACACCATGACGTACCCTTCACAATTCAGCAGGGCATCGTGGAGCCGCTGGTGGTCCTCTTTGGGGAAGGCCACCGCATAGCAGCCCTCCGCCTCGTAATAGGGCGGATCGCAATAGAAAAACGCACCTTTGCGGTCATATTGCCGAACGATCTCCACGCAGTCCTTGTTTTCAATGATGACCTCCGCCAACCTGCGGGAGCATTCCCAGACCAGGTGAAAAAAGCGACGGATGTCGCAGGATTTTCCTGCAAAGGACTTGGCGCCGCCGCTGAAGCTGTACCGGATGAGTTTGAAGTAGTCTGCAGCCCGGCGGACGTCTCCACGAGGAGCCCTCTCCAGCATCATTCTGCGGATAGCCTCTCCATCAGGCGGCTCCAAATATCGCTGGGTCAGCTCCATCTCCTGGGTGAGATAATCGTCGGTGAATTCTTCCTTGGAGAAGAATTTGTACAGCACATTGAAATCATCTCGGGTGTTCAAGGGCAGAAAGCCCAGTTCCAGAAGCAGAGCCATAGTTCGGTTCTTGACGCAGCAGAAGAGGTTGGTCAGGTCGCTGTTGAAGTCGTTGTAAACCTCCATACATCCTTGCTGAATGGGACGGTTGAGGGTTACGGTACCACTGCCGCCAAACACGTCGATAAACCGGGAAAAGCGTGGGGGAGCCAGGCGGTGGATCAGCCAGAGCAGCTTGGCTTTGCCGCCCACCCATGGGATAAAGCTCTTCAATCGGCGTCACCGCCAAAGGAGTCCAAAGCTTGCTCCAGACCCTCGATGGCCAATTTCAGGCCGTACTCCATGGCCCTCAACTGGCCAATGGTGGAGTAGACCTCTCCGGCAGTCACGGCGTAGAAGTAACCGTCCTGGCTGCTGGCGATGGGGTGTCCCTTTTGTCGCAGACGGTGGACCTGTTTACGCAGTTCGTTGCCGTTGATGTGAAGCGCCAGCTGGATCTGACGGCTTTTCTGGATGTTTTTTCTGCCTTTGCACACGGCCTTCAGATAGGCCAATACCTGTTGTTCTCGCATCATTGTTCCTTTCCGGGGCCATACCCGAACAAGGAGCAACAAAAAAGCAGGAGCCGTGTCCCTTTCGGGTACGGCCCCTGTGTGTTTTGTTTGGGAATATGAGAGGGTTACGGTTTACTGCATCTGCATCCCTCCCAGTTTAGGGTCAGAGGTAGGGCAGAGGAGGGGTTCGCCATCTTCTCGCGCCACCAGTCCATAGGGAGTCAGGACTGCATTGCCATGATTCAGGATGTCTCTGCCGTAGGCGTTGAGATTGACGTGCTCTTGCAGCATGGAAAGGGTTTGCTCATCCAAGATGGTGTGCAGCTTCTGGAGTGCCACCTCCTTGGGACTGCGCTGGTCGGGCTGGAGCAGGTAGTCGTCCAGATTTTCCGCAATGCGAGCGGCGGCGACGACCTCGTGGCAGTCGGTGGCAAGGATGACTGCTTTGAGTTTGGTGAGCTGTCCAGACCGCTCCAGGCATTTGATGGCCTCTGCCAGATGATTCAGATCCTGGATGTCGTTGCACTCCAGGTTCTCCAGTAGATCGGGAATGGCGCTGTCCTCGGTCCAGAAGACCACCTGATCCCAGGAGGCAGATTCGCCCAGCTCCTCCAGCACACGGTCCAGCTGACTCTGTGTGGCGGGGAGTTCCAAAGTGACCTTGGGTTCCTGCTGATTAGAACCTTTGGCCACCAGCAGGCGAATGGCGTAAGAGGGAGGCTTGGGAACTACGACCAGGCTGTCATGTACCTGCTTGAGGTCCGTGTGCTGAGTCACATAGCCATGGCTGACGAAGACACCGCCCTCCTCCTGTCGGGCTTTTCGGCCCAGCTGTGCAAAGTCCAGATAGTCAAAGATGGAATCGGAGACATCCTCTACTTCAGGAATAAAACCATTTTCAGCATAGAATTTGCCCAGTTGATGATCTGTAACGGCATCCACCACATGACAGCAGTCCGTGCTGTAAGCCAGATTCAGCAGGGTGGAGAGGGGGATGGGACCATAGTCCTTGGCGGCTTCCATCTGGACCAGTCCTTCAAAAACGGCCTTTTCCATGTCACTCAGCCCCTCCAGCCTGGTTAGCAGGGTGTTGAGCTGGTAGAGGTCACAGTCCGAGCTCAGATGGTCATGGAGAAAGGGAAAGGCTCCCGGATGGAGCAGTTCCAGGTCCGGTTTTTCACCAGGGGCCATTTGGAGCTTATCCATGGCATCCTGGAGCTGGTAGTAGGTAGCCGGAAGCTCCAGGCAGCTGTATTGATTATTTCTTCCGTAGAGCGCAATGCAGAACGCATTATCCAAGGGTCATCCCTCCCAGCGTCGTTCCGTGCTCCATATCCTTCGCCTTGTCCTGGGGACAAGGCTCACTTATTTCGCCGGAACTCCTTTCCCCACCAAACCCGCTGCGCTGGGCTTCGGCGGGGGCCCCGGTTTGTACATAGTCTTCCTGATACTTGGCAGGGTCTGCGCCGGGGACATCCCAGCCGCACAGACTGCCCACCTCCATGGCCTGTCTCTGCCACATATCTACGCCAAGGTGCTCGTTGAGCTGGTCGGCCAGCTCCACATTCCGCTCTTTGTCGCCGGTGTCCCACTCCGAGGGGTGGTAGCCGGTTTCACCTCGTTTGATGCAAATCAGCTGGCCCGTAGTGGGCAGGGTGGAGTAGCACATCTCCGGCAGTCCCTCTGCCAATTTGGGGGAGAAGCGCTCCTCCTCCGTCTGGATACTCCAATCGTCGAAGCTCCACAGATGGACATACAGCTCGTCGTCACCAATGCAGATGTCCCGCTGCTCAAATCCTTCGCCCCAGCCATCCGATGCCTGTCCAGAGATGTACTCCTTTAGGTTGGACAGTTCCACCGGGGTAAGGGCCCCTGCAACACGGCATTCCGCAACACCCCAGAGCTGGCCGTCTCGATCCTCGACCGTGAACACAGCGGACTGGACTTTCCGGTTGACGCTGTCATCTTCGCTGTACCAGTGCATCAGTCCACGTTCCATTTCTTCCGGCATACGGTATTTGGTGAGAGCGCTGAGAATGTCACCTTCGTAGCCACGCAGCATTTTGCCATCCAGCTGGGTACAGTCCTCCTCTATGTCGCCGTACTCGTTGCGAGTGTACAGGTCTGCTGTCAGGGGCATATACAGCTTCAGGGTGGTGAGTTCCGGTGGAATCACGGAGAAGCTGTCCTCTCCAATGATCAGGGCAAGGCCACTGCCGTTGTCCCACTTCATGTGGAACTGGCCGATATCGTCGATGTAGTCCAGGGTGCCGGTGCTGCCCGGCTCCAGCTGGGTATAGGGGTCTTTCATCTCTCTGAGTTTAATTCTGGTTCCTGCGGGGAATTGCTCTCGCAGGAAATTCAGCCATTCCTTTGGAACTGACACTTACATTCCTCCCATCTGAAAAGTTTGTTCTTCTTGGTGTGTTTCTTCCATCGTCAGCACCTCCAGGCTCACCGTGCCGTGGTAGGCCACATATCCCCGGTCGGTAAATGCACCGGTCTCTTGATTCATGTGCTGCAGGCCGTACTTCTCGTAGTCATAGAACTCGTCCAGATTGGGGTCATACTCAAAGTGGCCGGACTGCTGGATCATGAATGTTCCGTACTCTGCAGGGGTATGGGCGCCGGGGGCAAACTGGAACAAATCCAGATTCTCGGCCAGACAGCGGATCTGGCTGGCATTCTCTGGCTTAGCTAAGGCTACCACAGCCCCCAGCTTTTGAAGGTTATCCCGGTCAAGTCTGGCCACAGCCCATGCCAGGTCGTTGAGGTCGAAGATGCTTTCCTGTTTGAAATCCAGTGCTACGTCCACCTCCATAGGGAATTCGCTGCTCCCTACTTGAAAGCACATATCCTCCGGGTCTTGGATGCCAGAGCGAAGCATACCACGCTCCAGCTGCTTCTTTGTGGCGGGGAGGTAGAGCCAGGTGGTGGTATTCTTGGTGTTCTCCGGCTCCCCCTTGGAGATTAGCCCCAGGGACAGCACAGTATCATCGTGGATGTAGCAGGGGAGATGCTTGCCGTCGTAGAGTTGTTCCAGCTGTATCCCGTTGTCGTAGACCACACCGTAACGTGTGACGGTAGCTGGGGTGCTTTCCATCAGAAGAATTGCGGTTTCTTCACCATCCAGATTCCCCAACTCCTCGGTGCTGGCACATCCGCCGTGGGTGTTCATGTAGTGGTTACGACCTATGGCTTCCAGGTCAGAAAAGTCCGTGATGACGGTGGCCTGCTGGCAGCAGAAGGATAGGTTAATCAAGTCTTTCAGGCTGGTGAGGCCCAGTTTCTCAGCCATGGCCTGGAACTGTGCCACCTCGCCACGATCGAAACTGTCCAGCCGCTTGGCCAGATAGTCCAGCTCGTCCAGATTCACCTGGGTTCCCTCCAGCTGATTCAGAACCGGCCAGGGAGTGTGGAGTTCCTCCACACGGCAATCATGGCGGGTGGCGTTTCCCATTTCCAGCGCTTCCAGCAGTTCGGTGCAGCCGTCGTACTGTTCTTTAGGGATGGGGAGGGGGATGGAGACAACGCCATATTCCGGGTGGCTGCTGTTGCGCAATACTGCTTTTGTCACTTCTTTTTATCACCTGTCTTTCGATTTTTTGTTGGGTTGGTGGTTATCATGCTGTAAATCAGCACCACAGCGGTACAAATGCTCAGCCCTAGTGCGAATACCTGCAAGTGTTTTTCCGTGTGAATGGCAGGTTGGGAGACCTCCGCCTGTTCCTGCTGCACATCGGGTGTGGTCGTGGTAGTTGGCTGGATGGGAGCCTCGTCCTCCACCCGCTGGCAGTACACCAAATACCGATGGGTGCCCACAATATAGGGGTGGCAGGTGAGCAAGGTCACCATGTCTTGGCTCGGCTGAATGGCCACAGCCTCCACTTCGTCGGGCCAGATGATAGAGATTCCCGTCACCTGATAGGTCAGGGTCTCCCAGAGGTTTGTGAGGTACACCAGATCTCCCTCTTGAAGCAGCTCCACATCCCGGAACATGGCTTTTCCATTCCAGCCCCGGTGGGCGGCAATGACGCAGTTGGTGGAGCTTCCCCCAATGGGCATACTGGTCTGACCCAGTACCGCCGCTCCATCGTTCATGTGCGCTCTAGAGGCCCCCAGATAAAGAGGTAAGGTGACATCCATGGCGGGGATTTCTAAATAGCCTACGGCATCATCGACTTCCATTCCGTAGTCCTCTAAGTTCAACCCCGGTGCTTCATAGCTGTCTACACTGTCCAAGCCGGACTGATCCTGGGACAGCTGGAGGTTGTACGCCTCCATGGCTTCTCTCAGGTCTTGGTGAATCCCTGGCTTTTTCTGTCCCTGCTCCACCACGGCAACTTCCTCTTTCGCCGTCTGCTCATACACCATGGGTGCAGCAATGGGCTGGCAGAGAATTACCATCAGCACCAAATCCACCGCCAGAGCCAGTCCCAGCAGCCATCTAGCCATGCCGTAACTGCTTCTGGGGACAATTCGCTTTCAAATTCATTTCATCCACTCCTTTTCTGTTGCAAAGAAAAAAGCAGGAAATCTCGGAAGATTTCCTGCTCAAAGCAAGTCTGTTCAGTTTACGTTATTCCTTGACAATAGGCGAAATAACAGGTTTTCCATCTCGATCTAGTAAGGGGGTCAATCCTCCTGCATACCCGGAATGGCTAAACAAATAGTTGACACCGGTTTCCTTGTCCACCCAAATTTCCATACCCTTAGCCATGCCTTGGGAATAGACCACTTCAAATCGTTCTTTTTTCCCCATGAAATCCATCTCCTTTTTCCATGTCACTCAGAATGACCGATACATACAACACGGGTAATGTCCAGGTTATCCCTGAGTTCATTTCTCACGTTCAAATACCACAGTGCCACATTCATAGGGGTGGTCATAAAACATGACGTCTTTTCCACTTGCGTTGTACGTTAATAGTTTCCAGACAATCAGGAAATCTCCGCAACCTGCGACGATCATGGCTTCAGACAGAAGAAACAACAGATCAGACTGCAAGGCAACAGAAACAGCGGCCATTCCAAATCCTAGAATGAATGTTGGCATCAATCCCCCAAGAACATATTGCCATCTTTTCAACGGTTCCCCACAAGTGCAGTATGGGGTAAGCGCACTCCAAATCACTCCGAATGATATCGACCTAAGGTGTCCTTTTGCAAAAATCCCCCACGTCAGCCCGTGTATCGCCTCATGCAGAACAATCAAGACGACAAGCAGAGGAAAGAAGCTCCATCCGATACGAAAAGACAAAAGATCTCCCGAAAATTTGGTGCAGAGATATATTACTCCAACAATCACACAGAATGGCAGCATCATCAGAGGCCCCACGACATTGGCGAAAATAACCCCCACAGTCAGGTCCCGTTTACGATAACCATCTGCACTCATTTTTTGGGAAATCTGTTCCAATCGTTTTTTTCGTTCCTGCTCTTTATGCGTTAGTTTACGTTCCTGTTTTTGCATTACCCTTTCCTCCTGATTGGAGATTGGTGTTTGCCTTAGAATATCACAGACTACTCTTGCTGTAAACTGCTTTCCTCCGCTTAACCCACCAGAGACCCACCGGGACAGCCACGGCCAGCATGGCAAGGTAGATGCCAAATCCGATGCACAGAGCTGTGCGGTATTCGCTCCACCAACTGCTTTCCCCATGAAATCCAGTTCCTTTTTCCAAATTATCGAGGATATACGATGCATGCAATCAGTGTAGTCAACCACGCTACAGCAATGCACAGGAACATAACGAATACGGGAATATTTTTCTTATTATTCTTATGCGACTCCTGTTCGGTGGTGCGACAAGCTATCATGATATTCAAGAAATTTCCTAACACTACGACTACCAAGGAAAGAATATAAAATTTCAATGGCAGAAACCCGAACAAACACAATACATTCCAAACAAAGGCCAACAGGAAAACGGTGCTAAGTATAAGGCATTGGTTCTGAGTTTTCATAGCTTCCACCCTCCATAGCTGAAGTATAGTTTTTATCGGAATATCATCCATATCCGCTGCAAACATATCTGCCTTACAGCGTGAGCACTCTATCTCGTTTTTTCTTTACGGTTTTAGAGAACAAATAAAACTGATATGGTAAGGTAATAACCGCTTGGGACACACATACGGGCAATATTCACAATATTCATGTCGTATTGCCCACACATGAGGAAATCACTTTTGCTTATCGAATATGCTCCCTATTTTCATGCCAAAAAGAAACCCAGCAAAGCCGATTACCGCTGACCAAATGCTACCTGTAAAATAGATTGCAATTCCTGTCCCGACTGTGCCAATTAGACTACCAACCAAAGCGCCTAAACTTTCACATCTCATGATATATCCCCCATTATGTTTTATTAGTTGTCCTCCATTTTTCGTTCGTAAATGCTGACTTTTCTATCATCGTACTATAAACCCTTTGTGCTGTAAACCCTTTTTCCTGCGGTCCAGTCAGACTTCCTATTCTTTCTTCCTACGAGTGAACCTCCAAACGCCAATGGGAACAGCTATCGCCAACATAGCAAGATAGATACCAAACCCGATGCACAGTCCCATACGGTATTCCCTCCACCAACTGCTTTCGTGGTTCGTGGTCTCTGTAGCTGGAATTGCTGAGTCCTCCGCTGTCCACTCTGTTCGGGCACCACGGACCAGCAGGCGATGGGAGTTTATCCCGTAGGGGGTACAGGTGAGCAAGGTCACATAGTCCCCGTTGGGGTCAATCCCGATCTGGCTCACGTCATCGGGGAGCACCACGGAAATCTGATCCACCTCATAGGCCAGAGTTTCGTCCAGTACACGCAGGAAGAACACATCTCCTTGTGTGAGCTGATCCAGGTCGGAGAGGAGCCGGGATGAGGCTAGGCCGCTGTGGCCTGCCAAAACCGCATGACTTCCCTCCCCTCCCACCGGAAGGGAGCTGCCCTCCACCACCCCCACACCAGCGGTGAGGGTAGTGGATTGGGTGCCGTAGTACACGGGCAGAATCACGTTGATAGCGGGAATCTCCAGGGTGGCCAGCATCCCGCCTCCGGTGGGGTCCAGGGCAGTTAGTATTGTCTCGTCCGGGGTTGGCGCACCAGAGACAGAGAATCCGGCCACCGAGCAGCTCTGCTCCAGCAGCTCTCGGTTGTAGTCTCGGGCCAGCTCCAGGGCCACCTGGGTGTCCTGGTTGTCCAGCGCTTCCGCAGCTGCCTCATACTCCGTGATGACCTGGGAGCGTGTTTGCCCCGAAAGCCAGTTGCTGGCCATGGGGTAGAGCATCATCCCCATAGCCAGCACACAGCCCAGCCCCAACAAAAGAGGAGCTTTACTTCTTTTCATCCAGCTCACCCTTCCGCTTCCAGTAGCGAAGGGCGATACACCCGGTGAGCATCCCGCTGGCCAGCACGATGCCTACCACAGTGGTCACCATGGTGCCTTTGCCGCCAGTCTCGGGCAGATCAAAGCCACGGGTGTTGAGGACGGTCAGGGGAACCAGGGCATTGCCGCTGTCCCCCATGGCCTCCATGGTGGCGGAATAGCCGTCCACGGTGGCGGTGGCGGTGAGGGAGCCCACCTGCACACCGGGGGTGTACTTGGTGTCGATGTCCACGGTGATCACATCTTCCAGCAGGGTGTAGCCAGCATCGGTCTGGGTCTCAGTAAGCTGGTAAGTGTCCTCCTCCACACCATACAGATACAGGTGGCCGGTCTCATTAGGGGTCATGCGGGTGGCTTCGTCCACGTTGGTGGTGGTGCCGGTGGCATAGTACACACCCTTTGCAGGGTTGGCCTCTGCCACCACATAGTAGTTGCCGGTGACGTTGGTCACATTCTGGGCAATGAACTGGACGGCATCAAAGTTGGTGCCTCCGGCGGAGAACTTCTTGGTGAGGTGGATGCCATAGCTGTATACCTTGGCTTCGTCGGTGAGGGTGTCAATATAGTCCTGGCTGGTGCGCTCCCAGGTGAGGGTGACGGTATTGGGATTGCCCTCGTCACCCAGGATCATGTCCTCGGTGCTGTTGATCTTGGCGGTGTAGTACACCACGCAGGTCCAGTCGGAGTAGCGGCCTTCCTGCTGGCTGTTGTCCACGGGGGTATTGATGCGTTCCAGACCAGCCTCGTTGAACTGGAGGGTCATCATAGTGGAGCCGTCACTGCCACTCATATAGGACACATCGAAGTATGTACCCTGTCCCTTCTCATTGCACTCCCAGATCTCCACAGCAGTGGCACCCTGGGTGGCAGGGGTGTTGGGGGTGGCAACGGTGTAGTCCTTCTGAGCCGCCTCATAGCTCTCGTACCAGCAGACTTTCACGTCAAACTGGTTGTACTCCAGGCCGGGAGAGAGAATATCCTCGAAGCGGTACTGGGTGAGCTGGGTGGCGTTGGAGGTGATGGTGGGCAAGGTGGACAGGTAGCGGTAGCCCATCACATCTCCGGTGCTGCCGGTGGCTACATCCCGGTAGCCCAGCCCGTCGATGTCGCCGGAGAAGCTGATGCCGTGGGCCAGGTCTGCCACCTCTTTCTCCAGGGTGGGGTTCCCGGTCTCGTTCTTGGGGTAGACATGGACATCGTAGAACCAGCCGTCCCAGGTCTGGGTGTCCGTCATGGGCAGGGACACCAGGAAGGGGTTGACGGTGGAGGTGACATTCTCCGGCACCTCCGTCTCCACCACCAGATACAGGCCCAGGTCCAGGCCGTCCACGGAAGTGGTGCCGGTAATGTCATCGGTGAGAGGCATGGCGGTGCCACTCTGGTTGGCCTCCGCCTCCAGAGCATCCTTGGTGGCTCGGCGGTTGGCGGTGAGCTGTTCCTCCAAAGCGTCGATCAGGGTATCAGAGGTATACCAGGGGATGCCATCCTCGGTTTTCACCACGTCCTCCGAGGTGAGCCCCAGAGTGTCCCGCACATCTTCGTTGTCCACCCCGCAGATGACCTGAAGGGTGGCATTGGCAGCATTTTGGTCGGAATACATGTCGATGCCCCCCAGGCGCAGGTACGTAAACTCCACACCGCCCAGGGTGTAGTCCTGGAGCATGGTCTCCGCCTCGGGATTTTCCTTGCCAGTGGCCACCAGCCCACCGGTGCTTACCCCTGCCTGAGTGGCGGCGGTGAGGTCATACTTGGTGACGGTGAGACTGGCGGTACGTCCGTAGTCAATGGTGGCATCCTGGGGGGTATAGGCCAGGGCCGTTCCGGACAGGCCAAGGGCGGCACACAGGGCCAGACCCATGGCGGTAAAGCGATGCATCTTCTGTTTCATGATTCATTGTCCTCCTCAGTGTTTAATTTGATGTTTTTTATACACAACCAGCCCGGTGACGCACAGGAAGGCCAGGGCCAGTCCGGCACTCATCAGCCAGACGGCATAGCCTCCTGTGGCGGGCAGGCGATACACCAGGGTGTTGCGCAGGTCGTAGGTGAGATGGTAGTAGTAGTTGGTGCCATTGCTGTAGTACACCTCATCACTGGTGATGTCCTTGGCTCCGGCTACCCCATAGGGCAGGGTGATGGTGACGGGCTGGGGCAGAAGCTGATAGCCTTCCTCTGTCTGGATTTCCCGCAGGGTGTAAGTGCCAAAGGGGATGTTCACCAACTCCACCCGGCCTTTCTCATCGGTGATAAGGGTGTCGGTACCTTGCCCAGGGACAAACTGGCCGCCCTGCACCACCAGAGCGGCATAGCGTCCATCCTCCTGCTGGCTCCAGGTCACCACGTTTCCCTGGTTATCCAGCAGTTGGAGTTTCACCCCAGAAAGGTCCTGGTCTCCCTGCCCGGACTTGTGGATGGTGAGCATCCCCAACGGCTGGGTGCGCAGCTGTAAATAAAAAACCACCGGGTCTTGGACTCCGGTGGCTAAGGTCTGGCCCACGCCGTTGGACCAGATGAGCAGGGCTCCTGTATTTTGGGGAACATTCTTTCGCACGGTCAGGGTAACGGGATCGGTGATCTCCTGGGTGGTGGAGAAGGTATAGGTGTTTCCCTGACGGGAGACGGTAATCCCGCTGGTAGAGGGAAAGGTGATGTCACAGCCGGTGTTGTTGGTATCTGTGAGGGTCACTGTGTATTTACCGCTGATGGCATCATACTGCATGCTGTGAGCCATATTGAGGCCCACATCCGTGCTGGCAAAGCTGGGAATCACTCGATGTTCAGCCATTTGGTCCAGCATCCAGTTGTAGCAGTTCTTAGCCGGATGTCCCTCGATCCACTTCACATAGTTGTCTGCCTCGATGGTTTTGCCCCCATAGGATAGATCGGAAATGGATGTAGGGCTGGTGCGGATGCCGCTCTGGGCCTCCCAGATGATGATCTGGGTGGCAAAAGCAAAGTCGTCCACGTTGAAGGCACATCCCACCTCACTTTCGGTGGGCATATAGCTGGGGTTTTCCGGGTTATAGCCGTAGAGCATGGCCAGCATGATACCTTCACGGGCTGTGGGGGAGAGCAACTTGAGGTAGTCTGATGTACCAGCTTCTCCAGAGGTGTAGTCACCTCCGTCAAAGGCTTTGCCGGACTCGATGCAGTAGGCCAGGGTGTCTCCCACATAGTACTTGTTGTTGGTATAGCTGCTGGTTTGGGTTGCCGTCATAATCTTTTTACTGCCGTCAGTGTAATAACGCATGAAACTGAATTTTAACAGAGCGTACTTATGGCCGGTGATGGAGGTGTAGGGCTCTCCCTCCCAGGTGTTGACCACCTCACCGGGAGACCAGGCCGACATGGTGGCCAGCAGGGGCATTGCTTCCTCTGTGGTAGCCTCAACGGTGGGTTCAGCTGCCTCTGTCACCACCTCTTGGGATGGCTGCGTTTCTGGGGGTGCCGCTGCTCCAGGCAATACCCCGAGACACAGAGCACCGCACAGAGCTGTGGTAAGGATGCGTTGGATGAGTTTCACTTGTATCACGTCCCTTCTGAATTGAAATGATCTGTCTCATCTCTGTAAAAGTGATCCGGGTTCCTCGCTATCATAGAGGGGAATCCCGTGTGAAGTAATGGGGCATGGGCAATGTCCTCCTTTCGCCGAAATAGAAAAAGCGCCGGAGTCTTGGTTAGAACTCCGACGCAATTTCACATGGTCTGCTGGGGGATATAAGGTTGTGCGAGTTGCTGTTCCTGCTCTTTGATGCGATCGACAACATCGGGTATGCCATTTTCAATCTGATCCTGAATACCCCGGATGCATGCCTCCTGTTTGGGAGACAGGTTCAGGTTGGTGTTTAGGGTATCAGCGCAGCAATGAAAGATTTCGGTAAGTTGTTCCTGATTGAAAACTTGGTACTTGGGGACAAGGCCGGAACGGATAGCAAAGTCTTGCTTGGCAGCCAGGTAATTGTCTTGAAAGTAGTGGCCGTAGTTGAGACCTGTCCAGCGGAAGTCCCGGTCCCAGGTGACAAAGTGGATGCCGAATTTGGTCTGGTGCCCAGCCAGCACAGTCCCGTTGAAGTCGGCCAGAACTCGAAAGTCTCCGGTCAGTCCCTGTGCCCTCAAGGGGGGAGCCTGCTCCAGCAACGTCATGTATTCCCTCGCTGTACCGGCCAGATGGGTTGCCTGCTCACAGGCCTGTTCCCGTTCCAAAGTTGCCACATCCTCCTGTCGGTAGCGTACACCGCCGCCCTCTGTGATCCTGCAAAGAGGGTGGCCATCCCACTCCACAGGTAACAGACTATCCTGTCCTGCTTGGGTGGTGAATCCTTCTCGCTGAAGGACTCTGCGTAGCTCCTGAAAAAATACTGCTCGATCCATTTTGATTACCTCCTTGGGCTTAGCGCCCTTTTTGAATTTTGCTGGAAATGAAAAAAGGCGCCAATCTGATGGTCAGTCACGACCAACAAATTGACGCCTAGAAACGCTGTATATTCTATTTGGAGAAGAGTAGCGTCCTTTTTCAAACTGCTTTGTTCAAAAAGGGCGCTGTTTGCCTATATCTGTGCCAACGGCAGGGAAGAGGGGGTTCGAGTCCCACCAGTCGGGGGAAACAGGCCGTTGGCATCTATGGAATTTTCGGTGAAATTTTGAGAGAAAAAATCCCGGAAACGGTTGATGCCGTAGGCGTTGCGCCTACGGCATCTATAGTGTTTGGATAACATGGTGCGGGCATGGGGACTCGAACCCCAACGCCGGAAAGCACGAGAACCTAAATCTCGCATGTCTACCAATTCCATCATGCCCGCATATATGAGCGGCGGATATAAATCACCGCTTTTTATAAAAAGCTTTCTTAAATTTCGCAATATTTAACCATATCAAGTTTGGGCCTCAGATACCTGTCGGTAACATCTTCGCGCAGGTGATAATTACCTAAGAAGGCGTTACAGTGAGGACAGTGGTTTGCTGCATACGGAACGGAGACATAACTTGATTTTACTAAGCTGATATAAGGGAAATTTCCACTTTTTAGTACAATTGAATCGAGATTCTCATCATCACCTAACAGTTTTATTGGATAATTGAGGGCTAAAGAATTATCATCGAAATACGGATTTTCCTTATGTGAGGGCATTTCTGCGTAAATCCATCTGACCATATTCATATCTAGAGGGAACGTAACATCTATGTCATATTCTCGAAAGACAAGATATGTGAAATAAGTTACATCATTACCGCAGTGATAGCAGTTAGAATTATATTTATATATTATCATTCTAACCTCCATATCCGATCACTCAAATAACATTACCCAAATCCCGTATGTTTACCAATTTCATCATGCCCGCATATTCAATTTTCCTATTTTTTTGTTCGGGTAGTTTTGCGAATCACCATGTAGACAGACATAAGCAACCACGCTGTGAACCCAACCTGGATGCCAATGCCAACGACAGAGTCCAGCTGGAGCCGAAACAGAATTTGCATAACCAGCATGACCACCACGGCACATAGACACAGAGCTACCAGCACAAGCATCCACAAAACTGCATACTTCATATAGAATAACATAAGCACCAACCTCCCATTTGCGGTTCACAAAACTGCAGGGGTGTGGGACTAACATATTTCGTTTCCCTCTATTTTTACTCGGAGAGGGGATGCCCGAGGCGGAGTATTGCGCTTGATCCGCATCTGTAAAAACAGGCCATGCCTGCTTTTACCTGATTAATGAATAATTCTTCACTGAGGTGACAGCACCTAAATCCAGCGCGTCTGCCAATTCCATCATACCCGCTTATATGAGCGACAGGAGTTTTTCCTGTCGCTTTTGATATCTCGTTTTTGCTTGAGAAGGATAGATGCAGACAGCACATCCTGCTTGCGCTGCTCTTTCACCCTTCTTTTTCGGTACCGTCCGAATACTCGTATACATCGTATTCCCCGCAGTACGCGCATACGCCCATTCTTGGGGAATTGACCACGGGCAGTGCGCATCCTTCGTGCTCGTGGGACGCCATACATTTCTCGCAGAAAAACGGGTACTCCTCCATCGCGTCACATTCACAGCAGACGTAATCCGCCGCCTCGCCGCACTGTCCGCACTCGAAAAGCAAAGGCAGATTCCGAGCCAGCAAACGGACAGCCTTGCGCTGTTTGGGACGGGACACAGGATGCAGAAACGTAATCCGAAGCTCTGTCGTACTGCCGAAATCATACTCGTAAAAGAGAACGGAACCGGTCGGAATGCGCTCCAGCTTTGTGCTCTTCCCTATCTCCACCCCGCCGCGTTGATAAAATGCGCTCATATGCCCACAGCACTCAAGCCAGATCTCCCGCAAAAAAGTATCCAGCGTTTTAAGCGTAGAGGTCAGCGGCATATCGAGGTACAGCCAATACACCTTATCCTCGGCGTCCTCCACCTTAAGGAGGACACATTTCTGGTTCTCCGCTTCCTCCCCGCCAGAATGTCTGGAGGAAAAATGCTTCAAAAAACCCGATTTTGCAACGATTGCGCCACAGAGATAGCAATGCCCTTTTGTCATCTGACTTTCCATACCACACCTGCACTTTCTTCACTGAGGTGACAGCACCTAAATCCTGCACGTCTGCCAATTCCGTCATACCCGCATATATGAGCAGCAGGAACTCCCTGCCGCTATTTTTACAAAAACTTCTTCACTGAGGTGACAGCACCTAAATCTCGCATGTCTACCAATTCCATCATACCCGCATATCTCATTATGACTACGGGTATGGAGTATACCACAGAATTGGGGAAATTTCAATACTTTCTTGTAATGGTCCAGGGGAAGCGATCCTTCAGCCGCTGCAATAGGGAGCCCTGGGTCTTGGACTTAGCAGGTGCGGAGCTAGGCTGTGCCGTATGAGAAGAGGTACGCATAAACTCCTCTTGACTGTTGAGAGGAGAGACGGTACTGGTTTTTCTCAGATAGCTTCCGTCGCTGAGCATGGAACTGGCCTTTACATTGTCCAGCAACTGGGTGCGGAGAATCCATTCCAGCTGGGATTTTACCTGTGGGTCGTCGATGGGGCAGGCAATCTCAACCCGGCGCAACAGATTTCGGGTCATCAAGTCCGCCGAAGAGATGAAATACTTGGCCTGTTCTCCCCGACCAAAGCAGTAGATGCGGGCGTGCTCCAGATAGCGGCCCACAATGCTGGTGACGTGGAGGCTCTCGGTTTTTCCGGGAATTCCGGGCCGAATACAACAGATGCCCCGGAGAATCAGCTGTACCTCTACGCCTGCTTGGCTGGCTTGCTGAAGCTTGTTGATAATGGCCCGTTCTGTGAGGGAATTGGCTTTGATGCAGATATATCCCTGATGTCCCAAGATAATCTGTTCATCCATGTGGTCTAAGAGAGCCTGGTGAATACCGTTGGGGGAGACCAGAAGGCGCTGATAGCTGCCGTTGAGATTGCTCACCAGCATATTGCGGAAGAAAGCGGCACCGTCCAGGCCAATCTGCTTATCAGCAGTCATAAAGCACAGATCCGTGTACATAGCACAGGTCTTTTCGTTGTAGTTTCCTGTGCCGATCTGAGTGATATAGTTGAGGGTATCGCCCCGGCGCATGGTAATCTGGCAGATCTTGCTGTGACACTTGTAATCCTCTACGCCATAAATGACCCGGCATCCGGCTTCTTCCAGCACTTTGGACCAGGCGATGTTGTTGGCCTCGTCAAAACGGGCTCGCAGCTCCATGAGTACGGTGACTTCTTTCCCATTTTCCGCCGCTCGACAGAGAATACGGGCAATCTTGGAAGAAGAGGCCAGACGGTAGATAGTCATTTTAATGGCGATGACATCCTTGCGCTCGGCGGCCTCTTGAAGCAATTGCAGGAAGGGGTTGACGGAGTCAAAGGGATAGAACAGGAGTCGGTCTCGCTGCTGAATCTGTTGAATCATGCTCTGCTTGGGGTTCAAATCCTCCGGTTGGCGAGGCTGATAGGGAGGAAAGAGGAGTTTCTCACTGACATCAGCAGGCAGCTGACCAATCAGGGCAAAGACATAGCTCATGTTCAACGGAGAGCGGTCCACAAACACCTGGTGCGCTTCCAGGTCCAATCTGTCCCGTAAAATGTCCAGAAAGGCCTGAGAAATGGGCCGAGAGACCTCTAGGCGCACCGCAGACTGTTTGCCCCGAAGATGGAGCAGCTTGCTGACATGGTTCCGGAAGTCCTCTTCGGTGGTGTCCTCAAACTTATCTACGTCAAAGCTGATATCTGCATTGCGGGTGACACAGATGACACAGCTGTCTGCCACCTTGTATCGCTCAAAGAGGGAGGGTGCCCAGTGGAGGAGCATCTGTTCCATACGGAGATAGCGGCCATTGGAATTGGGCAGCATGAGAAAAGCGGGCAGGGAGGCAGGGAGGGGGACAAATCCCAGGGAAAGTCGATCTTTTTTCTCCCGTAACAGCAGAGAAATGTAAAGCCGCTTTGTTTCCAGGTGGGGGAAGGGGTGGTGGGAGTCCACAATCTGGGGAGAGAGGGTGGGAAGTACGTTGGCGGTGTAATACCGGGAGACGTACTGCTGTTCCGCCTCTGTCAGCTGGTCCATGGACACATCCACGATGCCCTCTTCTTCTAGCTGAGTGCAGAGGGACTCGTAGAGATGGTTTTTTAGGTCGATGAGGGGAGGAATGGTCTCGTAGACACAACGCAGCTGCTCCCGGGGAGACATGCCGCTTTTGTTATCCCGCTCTTTGTTGTTGGAAATGGCAGCCAGGTCGAAGAGACTGCCCACTCGAATCATA
The DNA here is from genome assembly GCF_002160275.1 of Pseudoflavonifractor sp. An187. Classification (NCBI taxonomy): domain Bacteria; kingdom Bacillati; phylum Bacillota; class Clostridia; order Eubacteriales; family Oscillospiraceae; genus Pseudoflavonifractor; species Pseudoflavonifractor sp. An187. The sequence goes on from NZ_NFKG01000001.1 coordinate 67,744, forward strand.
AAGAATTCATCCAGGTTGCTGGTGAAGATGGAGATGAATTTCAGGCGCTCCAACAGCGGCACGGTCTGATCCGCTGCCTCTTCCAACACGCGGCGATTAAACCGCAGCCAGCTCAGTTCTCGGTTTTGGGTGTAGCTGTAATCTTTCATAGTTTTGACTGTATCTTCTGGCATAAATAACCCTCCCGGACACCGTACCGACTGACGATGACCTCGTTTGCTTGACAAGTTTTCACCACATGGCGCAGAATCATCAGGCCAGGGATGAGTGTGTGCAGCCGCTCAGGTGCTGCCTTCAAAATCAGATCGGTGGCCGTGCGCTGGTCGGAGCGGAGTAGGGCAAATACCTCATCCAGCTGGTCAGCGGTGACAGACCGGCAGGTCTGGGGCAGCTGGAAGACCGTGCGGGACAGCTTCAAAGCGGCTCGGGCAGAGCCGCCCACCGCTGCAATTTGATGGGAAGTAAGGTCCTGGGCAGGCAGTTTGCCCAGCTCCCGCTTCAAAGCTTTCTCCATGCGATCATAGGAGCCGTTTCCGGGAAGAATCCGCTTGACACAGTCCCGGTACAGCTTCAGTGAGCCAATGGGGAAGCTGGAGGCCTGGTTCACCTGGCCATGTTCAAACTCCACCAACTCGGTACTGGCGCCGCCAATGTCCACAAACAGTCCACTGTCCATGGCAGTGTCCTGCATGGCACCCACATAACCGAACGTGGCCTCCTCCTCGCCAGAGAGCACCTCGATGGGGAACCCCACCATCTGGCTGATGGCGGCAGCAGCCTGCTGGGAGTTATGGACGTTACGCAGGGAGGCGGTGGCAAAGGCGGAGATGTTGGTGATCTCCAGGTGGTCCAGCGTCTTTGCAAAGGAGAGCAGTCCAGCTCCAGCTCTGCGGATACCTTCTTCCGTCAGGATGCCGTGCTCCATATAATTGGCCAGCCCGGCCATAATCTTTTCTTTAAACAGAACGGTAAAACTCTCTTTTTCCACGGAATACACCGTCAAACGCATGGAGTTAGAACCGATATCAATCACTGCATGCTTCATGTCTATCCTCCTGTTATATGATCTTCACAGCGGTTTTAGCTGTGAAATGGACGTAATACACCACTATCTATACTTTACAAAACCTGTGTCAAGATTTCCTGTCGTATTTTGTAAAGAGTATGTAAAAACTCCTATGGCTGCCCAGAGACAGCCATAGGAGTTTGCACGAAAGAAAAATTAGGGACGGCCCAGGAGAGCAAACATGTTCTTCTTATAGGCCTCCACGCCGGGCTGGTTGAAGGGGTTGACCTGCAGCACGTGGCCGCTGATGCCGCAGGAGAGCTCAAAGAAGTAGAAGAGCTCGCCCAGAGTGCGGGCATTCATCTTAGGGCTGCGCAGGACCATAGCAGGAGCGCCGCCGTCGTGGTGAGCGGCCAGGGTGCCCTGGCAGGCCATCTCACGGACAAAGCTCAGGGGCTTGCCTGCCAGATAGTTCAGGTTGTCGCCGTCGTCGTCGCAGTGGGGCACAGCCACGTCACAGCCAGTGTCATCCACATAGATCACAGTCTCGAAGAGAATGCGCTCGCCGTCCTGGATGAACTGACCCATGGAGTGCAGGTCGGTGGTGAGCTGCACGCTGGCGGGGAAGATGCCCTTGCCATCCTTGCCCTCGGACTCGCCGAACAGCTGCTTGAGCCACTCGCCGAAGAAGGTATAGGAGGGCTCGTAGTTGCAGAAGATCTCGATCTTCTTGCCCTGGCGATACAGCAGGTTACGAGCGGCGACATACTGCCACACGGGGTTGTCCATGGAGCGCAGGTCATACTTCTCCATAGCCTCGGCAGCGCCGGCCATCAGCTCGTTGATGTCGGTGCCGGACACAGCGATGGGCAGCAGGCCCACAGCGGTGAGGACGGAGAAGCGGCCACCCACCTCGTCGGGAATGACAAAGGTCTCCCAGCCGTTCTTGTCGGCCACGGACTTCAGAGCACCACGGGCCTTATCGGTGGTGGCGTAGATACGGCTGTTGGCCTCAGCGCCGTACTTCTTCTCCAGGTGCTCACGGAAAATACGGAAGGCGATGGCGGGCTCAATGGTGCCGCCGGACTTGGAGATCACGTTGATGGACCAGCTGCGGTTGCCGATGCGGCGCATGACCTTCTGAATCTCATTGGGGCTGAGAGAGCAGCCGACAAAGCAGATATCGGGACCGTCGGAGGGGAAGATCTCCAGGGCAGTGCGGGCCCCCAGGTAGGAGCCGCCGATGCCGATGACCACCAGTACCTCGGAGTCAGAGCGAATCTTCTTGGCGGCCTTGAGGATGCGGTCAAACTCCTCCTTGTCATAGGCCTCGGGCAGACGCACCCAGCCGGTGAAATCGGAGCCGGGGGCGGAACTATCATACAGCTTGGCGTGAGCGGCGGCCACTTCGTCGGTCATAGCGGTCAGCTGCTCCTGGGATACGAAACCATCCAGATGAGACAAATCCAACGTTAACATAGTGTGCAACTCCTTGTGAAAAAATTTACCCTTGGTTAAGGGAATTAAGCATGATAGAAGAACAGACCAGCGCCGCCATAAATTCCGGCGTTGTTGCCCAACTGGGCCAGAGCAAAGGTGGCCTGACGGGCAGGGGAGAACACGTTTTCCCGGTAGACATCCACCACGGGGTCCATGAGGATAGAGCCAGCAGCAGACACACCACCGCCGATGATAAAGATCTCGGGGTTGACGATGCAGCCGATCATAGCAGAGGCCACACCCAAGGCCTTGGCTGCGGTCTGAATGACCTCCATGGCCTGCTGGTTCCCCTCCTTGGCTGCGTCAAACACGTCCTTAGCGGTGACTTTCTCCATGTCCTGGAAGGGCTGGAACTCCCGGGCGGCACGGATGATGCCGGTAGCAGAGGCGGTGACCTCCAAGCAGCCATACTTGCCGCAGGAGCACTGCCAGTCCTGGTGGAAGCTCATGGGCATATGGCCAGCTTCACCGCCTGCACCGTTGGCGCCAGAGATGATTTGGCCGTTGGAAATAATGCCACAGCCAATGCCAGTGCCCACGGTGAGCATGGCCAAGCTCTTGCGGCCTTTGCCGGCACCGTGCCACAGCTCGCCCAGAGCGGCCAAGTTAGCGTCGTTTTCCACCTTTACCACCAGACCGGTGCGGCTGGACAGCTCGGTGGCCACGTTGATATCCCCCCAGCCCAGGTTGACGCAGCCCTTGACCTGTTCCTGGTTGAACACAGGTCCGGGGACGCCCACGCCTGCACCTACAAAGGCACAGTCGTCGAATTGCGCCTTTACCTGCTGGATTTCCTGAGCAATCCGGTCAAACATGGCGGCAGGGTCACGGGGAGAGGGAAATTCGCTCTTGTGCAGCAGAGGGCCTTCTTCGTCCACAAGCCCCAGCTTCACGGATGTTCCGCCGATGTCCACGCCAAAACACACTTGCTTCATTGCGCTCAACTCCTCTTTTTCTTGTCGTCAAGATACGCTTATTCCAAAATAATGGCAACACCCCAGGGCTCCAGATGCAGCAACCGCTTTTCCATATTGATATAGGACTGGAACAGCAGCTGTCCCGTGATGGGGAGGGTCATGGGGTCGGAGCCTCCGTTGACAATGGTGTGAATCCGCTGGCCGTTCAAGGTGCGGATGAAATGAATGACATGATCGTTAGGGTTTTCAAAGGTGATATGGCCTCGTTTGAGGGCGGCATATCTGCCTTTGATGCGGCTGAGAGACTCATAGGCTGTCTGCAGAGAGGTCAACTCACGTCCCCAGGGGAAGCACCGGCGGTTAAAGGGGTCTTCAAACCCTTCCAGCCCGGCCTCATCTCCGTAGTAGATACAGGGCATACCAGGCAGCGTGAACTGCAGCGCCGCCGCTGCGCACTCCCGCCGTACCGCCCAGAGTTTGGCGTCCTCACTGAGGAATCGGTTGGCCTTTTCCTGCTTGGAGCCGTCAAAGCTGTCGCCCAACAGGGTGAGGATGCGGGGGGTGTCGTGAGTAGACAGGCTGTTCATGAGGCAGTGGAGAACCTCCTGGGGATAGTGCTCCACCACCGACATGATGTTGGCCCGGAATCTGTTGGCATCCGGCTGGGCCAAGAAGGAGAGAATGGCACTGCGGAAGGGATAGTTCATCACCGAGTCCAGTTCTCCGTGGGAGAAATACTTTCTTCGGGCTCCGTAGCTGATCTTGTTGGAGGCATCCTCCCACACCTCACCCAGAAGCAGTGCCTCAGGGTTCAGCTCCTTGAGACGCTGGCGGAACAGGGCGATGAAGTCGTCGGGCAGCTCGTCGGCCACGTCCAGACGGAAGCCATCGGCGCCTAAGCTCATCCAGTGGGCAATGACGCTATTCTCTCCTGTGATGATGTGCTCCAGAAAAGCCGGGTCCATCTCATTGACGCAGGGGAGGGTGTCGATGCCCCACCAGGAGGTGTAGCGGTTGGGGTACTCCTGGAAATCAAACCAACTGCGGTAGGGGGAATTGGGGTCACTGACTGCACCGTGTCCGAAGATATGGTTGCGGTCAAAGTACACGCTGTTGCTGCCGGTGTGGGAGAACACGCCGTCCAAAATCACCTTCATACCCAGCTTGTGGGCGTCGGCACACAGGGCGGAAAAGTCCTCCTCGGTCCCCAACATGGGATCGGGACGCATGTAGTCGGCAGTGTCATAGCGGTGATTGGAAAACGCCATGGAGATGGGGTTGAGATAGATGACGTCCACATGCATCCGTTTGAGATAGGGCAGCTTTTCTCGAATTCCCCGCAGATTTCCGCCGAAAAAGTCGTTGTTCAGCACCTCTCCGTGCTCGTTGGGGAGATAATGGGGGGTGTCGTCCCAGTTTTCGTGTACCCAGTAGGGCTGCAGTTTCTCGGTCAAATCACAGGAGCCCGAGCGAAAAAAGCGATCGGGAAAGATCTGATACATCACGGCTCCGGCATAGGCCTTGGGCGTGTGAAACTGCCGCGGGTAACAGGTCAACTGCCAGAGGTCTCCCTGGTTGATGCTGGTATCCGTCTCTCCGCAACGGTAGACCTGGAACGGCCCCTGAGCACCCTGGCAGCGGAAGTGATAGAAATACAGTCCGCACCGGGGGAGGGAAAACTGCGTCTTATAAATTTGATATCCGTCCTGCGTGTCGGTCAACTCGAAGGATACCTGCATCCCGTAGGCGGTGTCGGTGGTGAGAATCACATCCACGCCGCTGACGGCGTAGTAGTCCGGTACCTTCACCGTCAGGGAACAGGGCTGGTTTTCCATCACACAGCCAAAAGGAGTCTTATATTCTTCTAACAGGCAATTAAACGCGACATTCATCCATCAAAACTCCAGACAATGAGGAAAAATAGGTCACTTCAGATGCCAGATGTTCTCGGCATATTCGGTGACGGCGCGGTCGGCAGAGAACAGACCGGCCTTGGCGATGTTGACCAGGGACATGTTGGTAAACTTGCGCTGGTCAGCATACAGGGCGGACACATCGTTCTGAGCCCGCACATAGTCGTGGAAGTCTGCCAGGCACATATAGGGGTCGGCAGGTCCACGGTGGTTGGTAATCAGGGAATTGACAATATCGTCAAAGCGCATGTTGGAGAAACCAGTGCGCAGCAGATCCATCACAGCCTGGAGCTGGGGATCGTTATGAATATATACGAGGGGATTGTACCCGTGATGCCACAGGTCGTTGACCTCGGGGGTACGCAGGCCGAAGAGCACGATGTTCTCATCGCCCACCTGCTCCCGAATCTCCACATTGGCCCCATCCAGTGTACCCAGGGTAACGGCACCGTTAATCATCAGCTTCATATTACCGGTGCCGCTGGCCTCCTTGCCGGCAATGGAAATCTGCTCGGAGATTTCGGCGGCAGGGATGATCTTCTCAGCCAGAGAGACGTTGTAGTCCTCCATAAACACCACTTTCAGCTTGTCGCGCACCACGGGATCGGAGTTGACCAGGCGAGACACCGCGCAGATGAGCTGAATGATCTGCTTTGCCATGATATAGCCAGCAGAGGCCTTGGCGGCAAAGATGAAGGTGCGGGGCTGGAAGGGGGCATTGGGGTTGTGCTTGATCTCCAGGTACATGTGCAGAATCTGGAGGACGTTGAGCAGCTGGCGCTTGTACTCGTGCAGACGCTTGATCTGGACGTCAAACAAGGAGTTGGGATCCACCTGAATGCCGTTGCGCTGGAGAATCAGATCGCTGAGGCGCTGCTTATTGGCCAGCTTGATCTCCTGCAGGCGGCTGAGCACGCTGGCATCGTCCCGGTACTTCAGAAGCTTCTCCAGCTCTCTGGAGTCCTTGACAAACCCGTCGCCAATGAGCTCTTTGAGCAGAGCGCTGAGGTCGGGGTTGGACTGGCACAGCCAGCGGCGGTAGGCGATGCCGTTGGTGACGTTGAGGAAGCGATTGGGCTCCATCTGGTAATAGTCCCGGAAGATGCTGTCCTTGAGAATCTCGGTGTGCAGCTTGGACACGCCGTTGATCTTGTGGCAGGCAGCCAGACACAGGTTGGCCATGCGAATCTCACCGTTGGCGATGACGGCCATGTAGTTGATCTTGCCCATGTCGTTGCCATACTTGGCCCGCAGATCCTCCACCAGGCGGCGGTTGATTTCGCACACGATCTGATACACACGGGGCATCTGCTCGGAGAAGAGGCTCTCGCTCCAACGCTCCAGAGCTTCGCTCATAACGGTGTGGTTGGTGTAGGACAGGGTATTGCAGGTGATCTCCCAGGCCTCATCCCAGCCGTAGTCGTACTCGTCCAGCAGCAGACGCATCAGCTCGGGCACGCACAGAGCGGGGTGGGTGTCGTTGATGTGGATGGACACCTTGTCGGCCAGGTTGTCCAGACTGCGATAGGTCTTCAGGTGCTTGCGCAGAATGGTCTGGAGGGAGGCAGATACCAGCAGGTATTGCTGGCGCAGGCGCAGACGCTTGCCAGCAATGTGGTCATCGGCAGGGTAGAGGACCTTGGAGATGACCTCGGCCATGGTATCGCCCTCCAGGGCCTTGGCGTAGTCGCCCCGGGAGAAAGCGGTCATATCAAAGCTGCGGGGAGACTTGGCGCTCCACAGCACCAGCTTGTTCACGGCGTCGGTGTCGTGGCCGGAAATATACATATCGTTGGGCACAGCCATGACGGACTGATAGTTGACGTGGGCCACACGGTACTTGCCGTTGTCGTCCCAGCCGTGGGCTTCGCCGCCGAACTTGACCTCCACGGCCTCGTCCTCTCGGGGCACCAGCCACACATCGCCCATGGTCAGCCAGTCATCGGGGAACTCCATCTGCCAGCCGTCGATGATCTTCTGCTTGAAGATACCGAACTCATAGCGAATGGAATAGCCTGTGCAGGGAATGCCCAGAGTGGTGGCAGAATCCATATAGCAGGAGGCCAGACGGCCCAGACCGCCGTTGCCCAAACCGGCATCAGGCTCCATCTCATACAGGTCGTGGATGTCGATGCCGCACTTATCCAATGCCTGGGTGAACAGCTCTTCCAGACCTAAATTATACAAATTATTCCGCAGGGAGGTACCAACCAGGAACTCCATGGACATGTAGTATACCTGCTTGTCCTGGTCCTTGTTGGTCTTGCGGTTAAACTGTGTGTTCTTTTCCACCAGCATCTCATTGACGAGATAGCAGAGACAGCGGTAGATCTGTTGGGGAGAGGCGGTGTCAGAATGACAGCCATAGCGTCGTAACAAGGTCTCTTCCAGTTTTTCAATAATCTGTTTCTGATTCATGAAACTGAACTCCTCTGTGCGGATCACAAGGCATCCGCAAAAATTTGAAAACCGTGTTGCCCGTACCCGAGCACAGCCCGCATGAGCGGGCTGTAATCGGGGGGAGGCAACACGGTACAATTATAACATGGAACGATAGATTTGCCAATACTCCTGAACGGACTGATTCCAAGAACTATCAAATTTCATGTCATTTTTTTGCAGGAGCTTCCAGTGCTTGCTGTCCTGATAGAAAGCAGCAGCGCGCCGGACAGCATCCAGCATGTCATGGGCGTTGTAACTTTTGAAGGTAAAGCCGCGCCCTTCCATGGTCTCCGGGTTCAAAGCGGGTACGGTATCGTACAATCCGCCGGTCTCCCGGATGATGGGTACGGTGCCGTAGCGCATGGCGATGAGCTGCGTCAGGCCACAGGGCTCCATTTTGGAGGGCATCAGCACCAGATCGCCGCCGGCGTACGTCTCGTGAGCCAATTTGTTGTCGAAAACGATGTTAGCAGACATCTTTTCCGGGTACTGGTCGGCATAGGAGCGGAACATATCCTCATAATTCTGCTCGCCTGTGCCGATGATGACCAGCTGGATATCCTCCTGCATCAGGTCATCCATGACAGCCTGCACCAGGTCCAGGCCCTTGTGGGAGACCAAGCGGGTGATCATAATCACCATGGGCACGTCGTCCCGGCACTCCAATCCCAGCTTTTCCTGGAGCGCCCGCTTGTTCTCCGCCTTCTTGTCTAGCTGATCACAGGTGTAATTCACCGGGATCAGGGGATCGGTGGAGGGGTCAAAGATGTCGGTGTCGATGCCGTTGACCACGCCGCTGAGCTTGTAGCTGTGGTGGCGCAGCACTCCGTCCAGCCCGTGGGCGTAATAGGGGTCCTGAATCTCGTAGGCGTAGGTGCGGGAGACGGTACTCACCCGGTCAGACACCAGAATGGCGGCCTTCATCATGTTGGTGCAGCCGTCAAACTGGGTGGTACCCCGCCAATCCTCCGGCAGGCCCAGCACTTCGTCCACAAAGGACTCCGGTGCTTTGCCCTGATACTCCATATTGTGGATGGTAAACAGGGTGCGGATGGGCTGGTAGGCATCCAGACCCATGTAGAAGGCCCGGAGGAAGACGGGAATCATGGCAGTTTGCCAGTCGTTGGCGTGGATGACATCGGGATACCAGTTGAGGTATTGCAGGGACTCCAAAACGGCCTTGGAGAAGAAGGCGAAGCGCTCGCCGTCATCGTAGTAGCCGTAGGCGTTGTCCCGATAGAAGTAGTACTCATTGTCGATGAAGTAGTACTGCAGGTTTCTCTGGGTGTCCTTGGCACGGAACACACCACAGTATACACTGCGCCAGGACAGAGGCACCCGGAAGTTACAGAGAAACTCAATGTCCCACCGGGGACTGTCTTTGATAGCCTTGTAGTAGGGGAGAAAGACAGCCACCTGTGCGTTTTCATCGGCACTGAGCGCTTTGGGCAGCGCAGATGCCACGTCGCCCAGCCCTCCCGTTTTTAAAAAGGGAGCGGCTTCACTGGCGGCAAATAAGATTTTCATACAGTGACTCCTTTGCGGATGATCACGGGAGCAGTCTCCAGGCCCTTGAGCTGGCTACCGGCGGTGATGGTGGCCCACTTGTCCACAATGACGTTCTCCAGGCTGGCGCCCTCGCCGATGACGCTGCCCTGCATGATGATGCAGTTCTTCACTGTGGCACCCTTGGCGATGCGTACGCCACGGCCAATGACGGAGTGCTCCGCATTGCCATCCAAAATGCAGCCGTCGGCGATGATACAGCCGGAGATGTTGCAGTCCATGCCGTAGTGAGAGGGAACCTCGTCGTTGACACGGGTATAGATGGGACGGTCAGGACGGAACAGGGCATTGCTGATGCCCTCGTCCAGCAGAGCCATATTGCTGCTGAAATAGCTCTCAATGTCGTTGACCCGCAGGACGGGATCGGTGAAGGGATAGATGTTGATGGACAGGTCCCCGGTGTTGAAGCGGGACTGAATGAAGTCACGCTCCAGGAAGTAGACACCCCGGGCGGTAAACTCAGACACGGTGTCAATGAGCACCTGACGGTCCATGACCATGATGCTCATGCCACAGTAGTCGCCGGGCTGGGGCACGTGGTCCAGAGCGTAGCTGGTGACCCGCATGTTCCCATCCACCTGGATGACGGACTTGTAGGTGTTGCTGTTGCTCATCTTGCTCTGGGTGGCAACCACAGTGATGTCACAGCCGCTGTTGATGTGGGACTCCACCACGGGGCGGAAGTCCATGTTGCAGATCACGTGGGCATCTGCCATCACCACATAGGGAGAGGTGTCTTCCCGGAGGAAGTCCAGAGCGTTACGCAGCTCGTCCAGCTTGCCGCGGTTGGCCTGGTTCAGGCTCTCGCTGGCGTAGGGGGGGAGGATCTGCAGGCCGCCGTTCTTGCGGTTCAGGTCCCACTCCTGGGTATTGCCCAGGTGGGTCATCAGAGAGTGGTAGTGCTGCTTGGCCAGCACGCCCACGCTGGTGATGCCGGAGTTGACCATGTTGGACAGGGCGAAGTCCACCAGGCGGTAACGGCCGCCGTAGGGGATAGCCGCCATGTTACGGTCATGGGTAAAAGCGTTCAACTCATCCGAATACATCTCGGAGAAAATAATTCCACACATTTTCATCTTTGTAGCCCCCCTTAAACAATTTCCTTGGGTTTGATCACGGTGCCAGAGGGGATGGTCTTCTTATGACCCACAACACTGATACCCCAATCCTCGCCCAGGCAGTCCTCCGGGCGTGCGCCGATGGTGACGTTCTCTTCGATGACACACTGCTCACCCACGATGGCGTAGCTGACGGTGCTGCCCTTGCGGACGATGGTGTTGGGCATCAGGACGGTGCCGCTGACCACAGCGCCTTCTTCCACCTCGCAGCCGGTGTAGATCACGGAGTTCTCCACCGTACCCTTGATGCGGCAGCCCTCGGTGATGAAGGAGTTGGACACCTTGGAGGAGGGGGCGATCATGGTAGAGGGGCTGGCATAGTTCCGGGCATAGATCTTGGAGTGGGGGTTACGCATATCCAGGGGGTCCTTGGGGTCCAACAGGTCCATGTTGGCATCCCACAGACTGCCCAGAGTACCCACGTCCTTCCAGTAGCCTTCAAAGGGATAGGCATACATGGGACGGCCGTCCCGCAGGAAGGCGGGGATGACGTTCTTGCCGAAGTCGTTCTCGGAGTTGGGGTCGGCCTCGTCGGCGATCAGGTACTTCTTCAGAGCGGCCCAAGTGAAGATGTACACACCCATGGAGGCCTGGGTGCTCTTGGGGTGGGCGGGCTTCTCCTCGAAGTCCACGATGGCCTGGTTCTCGTCGGTGCTCATGATGCCCATACGAGTGGCGTCTTCCATGCTGACGTTGATGACTGCAATGGTGCACTCGGAGCCCTTCTCCTTATGGAACTGCAGCATCTTGTTGTAATCCATCTTATAGATGTGGTCACCGGAGAGAATAAGCACGTATTCGGGCTGATATCTCTCGATGAAGGGGATGTTCTGATAGATGGCGTTGGCTGTGCCCTTATACCACTGGTTGCTGGTGGTCTTGGTATAGGGAGGAAGCACATGGGCGCCGCCGAAATTCCGGTTCAGATCCCAAGGCTGGCCGTTGCCGATGTAGTCGTTGAGCTCCAGGGGCTGATACTGGGTGAGAATACCCACGGTATCAATGCCGGAGTTCACGCAGTTGGAGAGAGAGAAGTCAATGATGCGATACTTGCCGCCGAAAGGCACGGCGGGTTTTGCGGTGTTTTCTGTCAGTACATACAATCTACTGCCCTGGCCGCCGGCCAAGAGCATGGAGATGCATTCTTTTTTTCGTTCGATCACAGTGAAGCCCCCCTAATTCATCTTTCCTCGCTGGTTATATGTGATGGTTATTTGCTGGTCTTTTTACCAGCGGATTGTTTTTTGGAAACTCTGGTTTTTTTCACCTTTGCGCTGGGCACGCCTTCCACCGTCTTGCGGGTTCTCTGGGGCGCCTCTCGCTCGTAATATACGGTGGAGAGGGGCGGCAGAGTCAATTCGATGGAGTATTTCAGCCCGTGCATGGGTTTCGCCTTGGCCTTGACCGGCTTGAGCGGGGTACCAGTGCCACCATATTTCACGTCGTCGCTGGACAAAACAGGAATATAAGTACCGGCTTTGGCCGCACCGATGCAGTAGTGCTCGCGGGTGACCGGGCAGAAGTTGCACACAACCACAACCTCTTTTCCCTTGGCATCCACGCGCCGGAAGGAGATCACGCTCTGGCTGTTGTCGTCACAGGCAATCCACTGGAAGCCGTGCCAATCGTTGTCATTCTGCCACAGGGCAGGATGGGCCAGGTAGAAGTGATTCAAATCCCGGACATAGTCTTGCAACTGACGGTGCTTATCATATTCCAAAAGGAACCAGTCCAGTTCCTTGGTGAAATCCCATTCAATAAACTGACCGAACTCTCCGCCCATGAACACCAGCTTTTTGCCGGGATGGGTCATCATATAGCCGTAGAAGGCCCGGAGATTCTGGAACTTCTCCTCGTAGTCTCCCGGCATCTTGTTGAGCAGGGAGCACTTACCGTGGACCACCTCGTCATGAGAGAGGGGGAGGATAAAGTTTTCCGAGAACGCGTAGGTCAGAGAGAAGGTAATGTTGTTGTGACGGCCCTTGCGGAACAGGGGGTCGGTAGACATGTAATCCAGCATGTCATGCATCCAGCCCATATTCCACTTGAAGTTAAAGCCCAATCCGCCGTCATACCCAGGCTTGGTGACCATGGGGAAGGCGGTGGACTCCTCGGCGATGACCAGAGCGCCGGGGTTAAATTCGAAGGCAGCGGCGCTCATGTCCTGCAAGAACTTCACTGCGTCCAGATTGGTATTGCCGCCGTACTGGTTGGGGCGCCACTGACCATCCCGGCGTCCGTAGTCCAGATAGAGCATGGAAGCCACGGCGTCCACTCGAATGCCGTCCACATGGTACATGTCTAACCAGTAGACCACATTGGAGATGAGGAAGGACCGCACCTCGTAACGGCCATAATCGAAAATGTGGGTGCCCCAGTCCGGGTGCTCCTTGCGCAGAGGGTCGGAGGGCTCGTAACAGCAACCGCCGTCGAACTCATACAGACCCGTCTCATCCTTGGGGAAGTGCGCGCCCACCCAGTCCAAAATCACACCAATACCTGCGCTGTGGCAGATGTCTACAAACTTCATAAAGTCCTTGGGTGTACCGTACCGGGAGGTGGGGGCATAATATCCAGTGACCTGATAGCCCCAGGAGGGCTCAAAGGGATACTCGCTGATGGGAAGCAGCTCGATGTGGGTATAGCCCATATCCTTGACATACTTGACCAAATCCTTGGCGTATTCCTCGTAGGTCATGTAGTTGCCATCGGCATGCTTACGCCAGGACCCCAGGTGCAGCTCATAGATGTTCAGAGGACGGGTGAGCGGCTGCTCCTTGGCCCGGGCAGCACAATACTCCTGATCGGTCCACTCAAAGCCGTCCAGATCATAGATCTTGCTGGCAGTTTCGGGCCGAGTGCAGGTATGTACGCCGTAGGGATCGCTCTTGAAGACAAAGGAGCCATCCGGGCGTTCGATGTAGAATTTGTACTCGTCAAAGTGTTTGGCCTCGGGCAAAAACTGCTCCCAAATTCCATCGGTAAGCTTGTCCATGGCCGGCACATCGGTGTCCCAGTCATTAAATCGGCCCAAAACCCGGACAGAGCGGGCATGAGGGGCCCAGACACGGAACACATAGCCCTCCTTTCCGTCCCGGACCTCCTTGTGACAGCCCATAAATCGATAGGCGTCGTGGCTGGTTCCGGCGCTGAAACGGGCGATGGCATCGTTGAGATATGCGGTGTGATTCAAGGTATATGCCTCCCAATTCCTCGAACAACTCATGAGGTAATGATGCTGTGGTTTATTTTGTGGCTTTCATTATACTGCGATAGAACAATAAAGTCAAGATGCACAAAAAAGCAAATGAAAGCGCATATACTTTTAGTATACTATGTGTTGTTTTCGTAAAAAATGATTACGAGCCCTTAAATTCCCATTAAATGCTGTCAATATCTTACTATAACCTGTAGTAGCGAAAAAGAACGTTGACTTTTGGAGGAAAATCATGTATTCTATATCAGCTATCATTGATGGAGACGTATCGAAGTGGTCATAACGAGAACGACTCGAAATCGTTTGACGGGTAAAACCGTCCGTGGGTTCGAATCCCACCGTCTCCGCCAAAAAGTCCAGCAGCCTTTGGGTTGCTGGACTTTTTTGATTTCATCCAGTGAATTTTATGGCCATGTACACCACTTGAACCGGGGCAGGGGGTGGGGTATACTGGGGAACAGAAACCATGTGTATCAGGAGGGCAAGACCATGCAGACCGCTGCACAACTTCAACAGCTGCTTACCCGCATAGACCGCAGAAGTTACCCGGCCTATAAGGACACCCGAGGAACCTATCAGTTTCCGGGCTATATACTGTCCATCGACCACGTCCAGGGAGACCCTTTTGCCGCTCTCTCCAAACTGAGCATCCATGTCAAAGGAGAGAAGGCCGGGTTTCCTCATGAGCTGTACCAGATGCCCTGTCAGCGCATCGCCTTGCAAGATGCCATCACCCGCCTGTTTGCCCGGAAAGCTGGGCAGGTATCCGGACTGGCCAGAGGCTCCGGGCACAGCGGGCTTCTTTCCACCAGCCGCTGTGGACAGGAGGTATTGGAGCGCACGGCATGCAGTATGGACCCGGTCTCCGGAGACGCTGTGTTGCGCTTTGAGGCAGGATTTCCCGCCAATGGCCGTACGGTAAACGCTGGAGAACTGAGAAAGATACTGTTTGAGTTCCTGCCCCAGTGCGTGGAAGCATCCCTCATGTACCGAAATTTGGACGGAAAGAGGCTGCAAGGGGTGGCAGATCTGGCGGAGGACCAGCAGTATATCCGTAAGACGCTTCCCAAACTTGGCCTGTGCGCCTTCGTGGCAGATGGCAGCATTCTCCCTCGAGCCACTGGCATCTCTGCCCAGCCCATGAAGGGCAGTGTACCATTTCAGTCACCCCAGGAGTTGTCTGTCACCTTGGAACTGCCACACCGGGGAACCGTCACCGGCATGGGTATCCCTAAAGGCATCACCCTCATTGTGGGCGGTGGATATCACGGAAAATCCACCTTGCTCAAGGCACTGGAGGCAGGGGTATACAACCACATTTCCGGGGATGGGCGGGAATACGTCATCACGGATCATACCGCCGTCAAAATTCGGGCGGAAGATGGCCGAAGCATTGCCCAGACGGATATCTCCATGTTCATAAACCATCTGCCCAATGGAACGGACACCACCCGCTTCACCACCCAGGACGCCAGCGGCAGTACCTCCCAGGCTGCCAATGTGGTGGAGAGTATGGAGGCTGGAACCTCTCTGCTGCTCATGGATGAGGACACCAGCGCCACCAACTTCATGATTCGGGACGAGCTGATGCAGCGGGTCATTCACCGGGACATGGAGCCCATCACCCCGTTTTTGGAGCGTGTGGAAGAGCTGTATCACACCCACGGCATCTCCACCATTTTGGTGGCAGGCAGCTCTGGCGCCTATTTCCACCCCGCTCACCACATCATTCAAATGGACCGATATATCCCCAGGGACATTACCGCACTGGCCAAAGAGGCGGCACAGGCATTCCCCTCCACCTGTGCCCAGCTGGAGCCTGCACCGGCTCCCAATGTACACCGCTGTCCCCGTAGATCGGAGGAGTTTGGCCAAGGTGATCGGGTAAAACTGAAAACCTTGGGGCGGGATGGGGTATCCATCAACCGCGAGACCATCGACCTTCGGTACGTGGAGCAGCTCACTGACCCGGAACAACTCACTGCACTGGGGTACTGTTTGATATACGCCCAGAAGCATCTCATGGACGGCAGGCGCACCCTGCAACAGGTGGTGGAGGAACTGGAACAAATCATGGACCGCAAGGGCCTGGAGGCTCTGTGCGGACGGGAGGGAGCCTTTTTGGCCCGGCCCAGACGACAGGAGATCTTCGCCTGTTTCAACCGGTACCGGGGGCTGAACCTGGCTGGAAAAACTTCTTGAGTTCTCTTCTGAATCGTTGTATAATACCATTGTTTACAATTGAAAACGGGGAGCTTGTAGACAGGCTGAGAGGAAGGTGTGCCCTTCGACCCATGAACCTGATTTGGATAATGCCAACGTAGGGAGACATATGCCGTCATCAGCGGGGATACCAAGTCAGGTATCCCCGCTGTTTCTGTTTCAACGCTCATCCAACCCGCAGCCAGAAAGGAAGAGATCAACATGAGAACATACACAACCCAGATGGACGCAGCCCGTCAGGGCATCATCACCCCGGAGATGAAGGCGGTGGCCGCCAAAGAGTACCGCACGGAGGAGGAGATTCGGGAGCTGGTAGCCAAAGGACAGGTGGCCATCTGTGCCAATAAACTCCACACCTGTCTGGACCCCAACGGCGTGGGTTCTATGCTTCGCACCAAAATCAACGTCAATCTGGGGGTGTCCCGGGACTGCAAAGACTATGACGTGGAGATGCAGAAGGTGATGGCGGCAGTGAATATGGGGGCAGAGGCCATCATGGACCTGTCCTCCCACGGCAACACCCAGCCGTTCCGCCGGAAGCTGACCCAGGAGTGCCCTGCCATGATCGGCACGGTCCCCGTATACGACAGTGTCATCCACTATCAGCGGGATTTGGCCACTCTCTCCGCCAAGGACTTCATCGACGTGGTGCGACTCCACGCCCAGGACGGGGTGGATTTTGTCACCCTCCACTGCGGCATTACCCGCAAAACCATCGACCAGATCAAAAACCACAAGCGGAAAATGAACATCGTCTCCCGGGGCGGCTCCCTGGTGTTTGCCTGGATGAGCATGACCGGGGAAGAGAACCCCTTCTATGAGTACTTTGACGAGATTCTGGATATCTGTCGGGAATATGACGTGACCATCTCCCTGGGAGATGCCTGTCGCCCCGGCTGTCTGGCCGATGCCAGTGACGTATGCCAGATTGAAGAGCTGGTACGCTTGGGCGAGCTGACCCGCCGAGCCTGGGCCAAAAACGTACAGGTGATGGTGGAGGGCCCCGGCCACATGCCCCTGGACCAGATTGAGGCCAACATGAAGCTCCAGCAGACCATTTGCATGGGCGCTCCCTTCTATGTGCTTGGTCCCCTTGTCACGGATATCGCCCCTGGCTACGACCACATCACTGCCGCCATCGGCGGGGCAGTGGCCGCTTCGGCAGGCGCTGCCTTCCTGTGCTATGTGACCCCCGCCGAACATTTGGCTCTGCCCAATGTGGAGGACGTGAAGCAGGGAATCATCGCCTCCCGCATTGCTGCCCACGCCGCGGACATCGCTAAGAAAATCCCCCATGCCAGAGACCTGGACGACGCCATGGCCGATGCCCGGCGGACCTTCGACTGGGACAAGCAGTGGGAATGTGCCATTGACCCGGAGACCGCCAAGGGCATCCGGGATGACCGGGCCCCGGAGCACGAGGACAGCTGTTCCATGTGCGGCAAGTTCTGCGCCGTACGCAGCATGAACAAGGCCCTCAGCGGGGAGTACATCGACATTCTGTAACGAAAACAGGGATTCCTCCTAAAATCGGAGGAATCCCTGTTTTGATTACTCTTCCAGAGAATAAGGGGCAAATTGCAGCATGGTTTGAACGGTGGAGAAGGGGCGTCCCGCCCCTAAAGAGGGACTCTTTTGCTGGTGGTCTGTGGCCGTGAGCACCGGGTACTGAAATCGTGAAGTCTGGTGGGTGTACTGAACCCAAGAATCGATCCAGACTGTTTCGCCAGGAGAAGTGGGAAACACAGAGTATGCCACATAGCCCCGGTGATTGCTTCCCTGACGATGAAGAGAGAAGGAGGCAAACCAATCTGAATTCGTTTGCTGGCCCCAAAAGATGGAGTCGTAGGTGTAAGAGGCTTTCTCCAGGCGGGCATAGGGAGAGACGAAGGT
Source organism: Pseudoflavonifractor sp. An187 (assembly GCF_002160275.1). Taxonomy (NCBI): domain Bacteria; kingdom Bacillati; phylum Bacillota; class Clostridia; order Eubacteriales; family Oscillospiraceae; genus Pseudoflavonifractor; species Pseudoflavonifractor sp. An187. The sequence continues at coordinate 85,539 of NZ_NFKG01000001.1, forward strand.
CGCGCCGTTGTCGTCGTACAGAAGGCGGCCGTGCACCGCATCTTCGGCAGGAATCCAATACGAGGTATTGGTGTAGGCAGGGGTGAGTTGGAACGACTCTGTACCATAAAAGGCCGGGCTATCCTCCCACTGGAAGTGGTGGATGAGCTTCCAACGCTCCGGCTCTTCGGACAACTGCACCCCGATGCCCGTCAGGTGCAGCTGAGGTACTTTACCCTCGGAGGTGGTATGTTCCTCAAAGGAGCGGGTGTACTCATCCACCACCACCTGCTGGGCGCCCTGGCAGTCCTGCAAATCCTCCATAGAGAGGTCATTTAAAACCGTGTCTGGGAAGCCCAACTCTCGAAGCTTTTCTTTGATTTCTTGTTCCTGAGAAGAGGGCGGCGCAGACAGGAGCATCCAATCCATGGAGTAACTGTGGAAGAAGAGAAATCCGCCTGCCACGCCCACCAGAATGCACCCAGTGAAACACAGCGCAAACCGTCCCTCTGAGAGCCAAGCCCGCAGCCGAGGGAGCGGGTATCCGGCGGTGGTGACTGCCTGGGAGAATCGGAAGATACGGTAGAGGCAAAAGACATAGAGAATGATCAGAACGAGAAATCCAAACAGTCCAATCACTCCAAACACGGACAGCAGGGCCAATCCCACATACCACACCACCAGTCCACTGGCGGCTCTGGTGGATGCCTTCACTCCGGAGGCCTTTCGCAGCTGAAGCAGTCCCCGCCACAGGGAGAATAGAGTGACCAGCACCAGGAACATCGACGCCAGGTTTGTCAGATATCCCAAAGCAGAGGTATAGAATTGATTTTGAAAGATGGTGGCGTTTAGGGCAAACATCGGTACCAGGGCGATGCAACGCACTGCGGTGAAGACATAACAGCGGAACAGCCATTTGTTTTCCCGTCGTACGGCTCGGAAGCCCAAGTACAACAGGAGTAAACCAAGGAAAGACAGCAGCTCTTGCAGCAGAGGAATCTCCAGGGTGAGGGTACTCAGGGCCAATCCCCAGAGGATTTGGGTCATCGTGGTCTGCCAGCTGGGCGTCGGATCAGAACGGGACTCGGGGGCATCGGGTACAACGTGGTAGGTTTCCATAGGTCGGCCTCCTCCCTGATTTTGATAAATTCATCATATCTCATCTCGCCTCAAATGCCAAGTAGAGAAACAAAAATCCCCCGTGCTCGGAACAAGTTTCACCGAGTACGGGGGAGTGATTTTTCTCAGGAGAGTTTTTCCTTCAGTGCTAGGATCTTGTTGCAAATGGTTTGAATGGTCTCTTCAAACACTTCGTCACTCTGCCCGGTGGGGTCTTCCAGGCCCCAATTCTCCGTATAAGGGGCGGTAAAGGCCGGACAGCTGACATTACACCCCATATAAATTACCACATCCGGTTGGGGCAGCTGGGAGACCAGCTTGCTGTACTGGGTCTCCTCCATGTCGATGCCGTGGAGCTGTTTCATCATGCGCACGGCGTCGGGATTGATGCGGTCTTTTACCTCGGTGCCGCCGGAGTAGCTCTCAAATACATCTCCCGCCAACTTTTTGCCCAGGGCCTCCGCCATCTGACTGCGGCAGGAGTTGTGAACGCACACAAACGCAACCTTGGGTTTTCCCATGTCATTCATCTCCTTTATTCCTTGCCATCCTTGGTGCCAAACACGCTCATCAGCAGCACCAGGGAGCCCAAGTCCACCATGGGGGAGGAGATGAGAAAGGAGAATGTCACGCCCACCGGAAGCCCAGCACTGGTAAAGCCCATGAAAATGGGGATAGACGAACAGGAACAGAAGGGAGTCACCGTTCCCAACAGGGCAGCAACCACATTGGCCCACAGCCCCTGGAATCGACCCAGAATCTTCTTGGTGCGCTGGGGTGGAAAGTAACTCTGCAAATACGAGATGCCGAAAATCAGCACCGAGAGCAAGACAAAGATTTTAATGGTGTCATAGAGAAAAAATTGGACAATCCCGCCCAGGGTTCCATCCAGTCCCACCGCAGCCAGACCATTTCCAATGAGTTCGTTGAGCCATTTCATTCCCAAGACTTGATCTTGGAAGAAGAGCCAACCCGCTCTGATCCATTCCATCTCATCCATACCTCCAATCATAGTTCTAAAAATTTCGATTTGAACAAGTTGAGAAAAAACCATCTCAAGAAACAGATGGTTTTCTCATCCACAGCAGTTGTCTGAGGCGCCAGCAGCCGAGGTGTCCGTCAATTCCTCCAACCGCTGCCGGGCATAGGCACAGCCCTCCTCCCGCAGGGAATAGTGGGTCCACTTTCCCTCCGTACGTCCCACCACCACACCGGAGTCACAGAGAATCTTCATGTGATAGGAGAGGGTGGACTGGCTGATGTGCAGGTGCTCCAACAGCGCACAGGCACACTTCTCACCGCTGCGGAGCAGCTCCAAAATTTGCAGCCGATTCACATCGCAAAAGGCCTTAAACACTCTCATATCTGAGGCGTGATCTCGCACAGCAATCCCTCCTATCGCATCGAAGAATTTCAATCTAATGGCAGTATATTCAATCCATCGAGAAATGTCAATATGTCATTCACCAATATGGTTATTTTGACCATAGAGCCGTTGCATCATTTTGTGGCATGTTGTATACTTAAACAAACCACAAAATACAAAAAAAGGAGCGGTGAATCATGGGAGTATTGGAACTTAGAGACGTCAGCTATACGTATCAGACGCAGTATCAAAAGGTAGAGGCCCTGCGGAATATCACCGCATCCTTCGATGGTGGAAAGGTGTACGCCGTGGTTGGCAAATCGGGCAGCGGAAAAACCACGTTGCTCTCCCTGTTGGCGGGGCTGGACCTGCCCACAGAAGGAGAGGTGCTGTGCCACGATGTGGCCACCAGCCAAATGAAGTTGGAGCAGTACCGTCGGGAGCAGGTGGCGGTGATTTATCAAAATTTCCGGCTGTTCCCCTTGCTCACGGTGGCGGAAAATGTGATGTACCCCATGGAGCTGCGGGGGACAAGCCCCAAGGAGGCAAGGGAAAAGGCTAAGATTTTGGTAGAAAAAGTAGGACTGCCCGAGACCGTGCTGGGCCGTTATCCCACCATGCTCTCCGGCGGTGAGCAGCAGCGGGTGGCCATCGCCCGCGCCCTGGGCATGGACACCAAAATTCTCTTGGCGGACGAACCCACCGGAAACCTGGATACGGCCAACAGTGAGAATATCTATTCCATCCTCCAGAGTTTGGCCCATGACGACGGGTACTGTGTCATCATTGTCACCCACGACCGCACCCTGGCCCAGAAAGCAGATGACATTCTGGAACTGAAAGACGGTCAGGTGGTAAAGTGAGGAGGCGAATCCCATGGTGATACGAAACGGTATTCTCAGTACAGTTCGGGCCCGAGGGCGTACCGTCCTATTCAGCCTGCTCATCCTGCTTTTGACCCTCTCCCTGTCCCTGGGAATGGCCCTGTGGAGCTACTGCGCCCAGACGCTGGAGGCCATGGACCAGGCTTACACCTCCATTGCTTTGGTGGAACACATGGGAGAGAACTATCCCGACCCCTATGCAGCGGACGATACCGCCCGCCAGTCCCTGGCGCAGTTGGGGGACTATAGCCAGGTGCCTGGGGTAACGCTGTGGGAGACCACCGATTGGGGCGTCGCCCTGTCCGAGGGATATCAGCGTCCGGACGGCACCATTCCCTATGAGAACCAGGTGGTTTTGGCTGTGTTCCAGATCACCCAGAAGTACGTTCAAGAGTCCTTCACCATTGAGCCAGAAGACCTCCCGGAGGAGTATATAATTCGGGAAGGCCCCACCTGCACTGTAAAAACCAAGGAGGGCATGTGGGAAGATATTCAGTATTATTCCCTGCTCTCCAGCAGAAAAGAGGATGTCCGAGTGGTTGCCAGCCCTAGACTCACTCTAATAGACGAGACCCGCAACATCACATTGGATTTGAGCTGGATGGAGGAGGCAGGGAACGTCTTCGATCGTGGAGAGTCCTATGGGACAGACCCTGCCACAGGTGAGAGCTATTGGGTAGAATATTTCTTGGGATATCGACAGGCTCCGGCAGGGTATACAGGCATCATCGGGAAAAATCTCTACTCCTATGAGGGGAAGAGTGGTGTTCTGGTGGAAATTGACCCCGGGGACAGCGGCTTTGTACCCGAGCCCGGAAAGCGTTACCTCCTCCACGGAGAACTGTACGACAGCGGCAGTTCCAGCCGTGCCATTCGGGTGACGGAGTTCTACGAGGGCTGTGACCAGTCTCCCTGGGTGGCCTTTGACAGTTATGATGACCCAGTATTCAACGACAGCATCTTTACAGAGTACGCCCAAAAATATGAGTTGGGCAACAACTACATCCAAGTGGAATCCAGCGATCACATCGCCGCTCTGGAGCCCTTCCAACAAGGGACCTTGTATCTCACCGATGGGCGATATCCCGAAGCGGTGGAGAGCGGCGTATGCGCCATAACCCAGGACATTGCCAAACAGCTGAATTTGAAGGTGGGGGACACCATTTCTCTGTCCATGATGCAGTCTACCGAATACGACCCCTTTGCCTTGGAAGAAATAGATGACGCTCGAACCTGGACCGTGGTTGGGATTGTGAACCAGGCCAGCGGCTACGAGGGGCGCATCTGGGTTTCCAGGGGAGAGGATCTACCTCAAGCACCCCTGTTTGGCTATCTGTTGGGCCGGGCCGTTTTGGACAACAACCGTGCGGTAGAGGCAGTGGACCAGATGGAAGCCATGGCTCCGGACGGGGTGCGCATCACCCTATATGACCAGGGCTATGCAGCCGCAGCTCAACCCCTACAGGCCATGGAGTCCACGGCTCAGGGCGTCACGTTTGCCTCCCTGGTGGGCGTGTTGGCTGTCTTGTGCCTGTTTGCATTCCTCTTTGTGGGGCGACAGCAGCAGGCGGTGGACGTGATGGTCTCCTTGGGTACGCCCAAGGGTAAGATTCGGCTGTGGCTCCTCTCCGGCGTGACCCTGGTGGCAGGGGTAGCTGTACTGGTAGGGATGGCGGTATCTGCCGCCTCCATGCAGCTGCTCATTGCTCTGGCCTTTCAAGGGGCCCGTGCCCTGTATGCCGCCGACCGGCGGTATAGCAACGGGGCTCTGGGCACCACCAAAGAGGTAGAGCTGCCCCAACAAGTACCTCTGTGGCCTGCCCTGGTGGCAGGCGTGGTGGTGTTTGTGGCGGCGGTAATCCTGTGCGTGGCCTTTGTGGGCCAGGCGCAGCGAAAAAACACACTTCGCCAGGGTAAAACCCGGGTACGTGTTCCCCGCAGCGGCACCAGTGTCGCAGGGAAGGGTGCTGTGCGCTTTGCCTGGCTCTCTGCCCGCCGAGGCGGTTGGCGCTCTGTGGTAGTTCCCGTAGTGGCACTGGTGTTATCCGGATTTTTGGGCTTTTTGATGGTAACCGCTCAGGGCTGGGAGAGCCAGCGCCGGAGTCTCTACGATAACACCACCATCACAGGTCAATTTACCTCTGCCAATGGAAGACAGTATACAGATTTGCATCTATCCGATCCGTTCCAGATCAGCGACTCCGGCATGGTGTCTGACATTCAGGTCTATCGCAGCTACCACTACTGGCTGAGCAAGGACATGCCACAATTCGCAGACAATGTATATGGCCAAGACCGCAGAGCCGGGTGGATTGAAAAGCAGGAAGACATGGTATTCCTCAACGGCTTCGCAGTTGCGCCAGACTTCATTTACAGCGAGAAAAGCCCGGAAATCACATGGCTAGAGGGCTGGGACGAGGGATTCCTGACAGAGCCCAGCAACTACACCAATGGCATGGAGGGTATTACCCCCTGTGTTGCCAGCACACGCTGGATGAAAGAGAAGGGGGTGGAGTTGGGCGACCAAATTTCCGTCTATACGGAACTGGCAGGCGATATTCCCGTGTGCATCGTGGGTTCTTTTACTCCGTGGGGAGCTGCTGACAACCTCTACGCACCACTGAGTTGCTTGCAAACTGACATCGTCGATTATCTGGGTTGCCGTTTCACCCTGAAATCCGCCTATGATTTGGATAATTTCCGGGAGTATCTGGCCCAGGAAGAATATTCTGTCCCAGGAGATTTAAACGGCAATCGCATCGTAGTCATGCTCAACGACTCCACCTTTACTCAGACTGTGGAGGCTCTGGGGCGCTATATCACCCTGAGCCAAATTCTCTTCCCCGTGCTTTTCCTCCTCATGGGAGTCATGGGCTTTGTGGTGTCCTGGCTGATGGTCAATGGTCGGCGCATGGAGTTTGCCATTATGCGAGGGCTGGGTGCCTCCCAAACGCGGGTGTTCGGCTCCTTCTTCCTGGAACAGATGGGGCTGTGCCTGATCGGATGTATCCTCAGCGGAGTGGTCCTGACCCTTTGGAGCGGGCAGCCCCTGGTCTGGCTGGCTTCCATTGGCTTTGCTCTCTTTTATTTGGCAGGATGTGCTCTAGCGGTGCGCACAGTTGGGAAAACTAAAATTTTCGCCTTGCTCACCCATGCCGACTGAGAGGATGAAAGTCCTGGTTATGGGACATCCTCTGTGGTAGAATAGTCCCATCACCGAGAGAGGAGCGCAGGGGCATGCAGGAGAAGACCTATCTATCCATTGATTTGAAATCCTTTTATGCCTCCGTGGAGTGCATGGAGCGGGGACTGGACCCCATGACCACCCATCTGGTGGTGGCCGACCAGAGCCGTACCGAGAAGACCATCTGTCTGGCGGTGTCTCCTGCCCTGAAAGCCTACGGCATCTCCGGGCGGGCCCGGCTCTTTGAAGTGGTGCAGAAGGTGAAGGAGGTCAACGCCCAGCGGCGGCGCAAGGCCCCAGGCGGAGTCTTCACGGGAACCTCCCACCAGGCTCCCCAGCTGCTGGCCCGGCCGGACCTGGCTCTGGACTACTTGGTGGCCCCGCCGCAGATGGCCCACTATATTTCGTTCAGCACCCGCATCTATAACGTGTATCTGAAATATATCGCCCCAGAGGACATGCATGTCTACTCCATTGACGAGGTATTTCTGGATGTGACCCCCTATCTGGACACCTATGGCATGACGGCGGAGGAGTTGGCCCGTACCATTTTGCTGGATGTGCTCCACACCACCGGAATCACCGCCACCGCTGGCATTGGCAGCAATCTGTATCTGGCCAAGGTCGCTATGGACATTGAGGCCAAGCACATCTCACCGGACGAAAATGGGGTTCGCATTGCCCGTCTGGACGAGATGAGCTACCGCCGCAACCTCTGGGCCCATCGTCCTCTCACCGATTTCTGGCGGGTTGGCCGGGGGTACGCCAAAAAGCTGGAACAGCAGGGGCTGTACACCATGGGCGACATTGCCCGGTGTTCTCTGGGCAGGCGAGAGGACTACTACAACGAGGAACTGCTCTACAAACTGTTTGGGGTGAATGCGGAGCTGCTCATTGATCACGCCTGGGGGTGGGAGCCGTGCACTATCGCTGATATCAAATCCTATCGCCCCACCACCAACAGTGTGGGGTCGGGCCAGGTACTGAAAACCCCATACCCGGCGGAAAAGGCGCGGCTGGTGGTGCAGGAGATGGCAGATCTCCTGGTGCTGGATTTAGTGGACCATCGACTGATGACCGACCAGCTCACTTTGACGGTGGGCTACGACCGGGAGAATCTCACCGATCCCCAGCGGAGGCTGGCCTACCGGGGTGCTGTCTCCACCGATGCCTATGGACGAGCCATCCCCAAGCACGCCCACGGCACCACTCATTTGCCGGAATACACCTCCTCCACCACAGAGATTGTGGAGGCAATAACCAGATTATTTGACCGAATTGTCAATCCACAACTGCTCATTCGGCGGCTCAACGTCACCGCCAACCGGGTGTTGCGGGAAGACTGCCTGCCTACGCAAGGGTTCCAACAGTTGAGCCTATTCTCTGACGACGGGCAACAGCGGCAAGCCCAGCGAAAGCGAGAGCGCCAGAAGCAACAGGCCATTCTCAGTATCAAGAAGAAGTACGGAAAAAACGCCCTTCTCAAAGGGATGAACTTTCGGGACGGGGCTACCACCCGGGAGCGCAATGGACAGATTGGGGGTCACAAGGCATGAGGGAGAAGCGACACCCCTACGAGGACATCCTTTCTGTGCCTCGGCCCACCACTCACGTGCGCCCACCCATGCCCCGGCAGGACCGGGCGGCACAATTTGCCCCCTTTGCTGCGCTCACCGGCCACGATGCCGCCATTCGAGAGACGGCCCGTACTACCCAGGCCAGACGCCAGCTCTGTGAGGACGAAAAACTCATATTGGACCGAAAGCAGCAGTTCCTGCTGGAACAGGTGCACCAACACCCACAGGTCACAGTCACCTATTTTCAGCCGGATGCACGCAAGGCAGGCGGGGCATACCAAGTGTTTACCGGACATGTGCGTGCTCTGGACACCTTCCGACGGCTGTTACGCACCGTGGAGGGCAAAGACATTCACGTGGACGACATCGTGGATCTGGAAAGCCCTCTGTTTTCTCAATTGGAACTGTAAAAAGCACCACCGGCGAAATCGTCGGTGGTGCTTTTTACTTAAGATTCTGGGGTTGATGCCGGCGCAGCTGCGTCAATGCTCAGGGAATATCCCTGGAGAATGGCAGTGGTATCCTCCGCCATTTCGTGCTCGATGGTCACTTGATCGCCCACATTGAGGATGACGGCAGTGGGATTCTCTACGGCGGAGAGGGAGTAGAACACGTTCTCTTCCTCCAGACGCACATAATAGTAGGTGTTGCCGTTTAGTACAGCGCTGCGAATCTCCGCCACGACACCCTGGGCCGTGGTCTGAGGCACTTCCTCCTCCTCCGTCAGGCCCTTGTCTGTGAGCATGCGGATATACTGCTGTTCACACTGGGCTACGGTGCTTCCCGTGGCCACCAGCTGATACTGGGCCACGTTGACCATGGCATAGCTCTTCACCAGCAGGGTATTATCCTGGAGGGGTATGAAATAGGTGGGCTGTCCTGCCACATTGATCAGCAGGGGGAAGGTGGCGGTGTAGCCCAGGTCCTGCACCACACCCTCGGCAGATGCCTGAGCCGCCGCCTCTGTGGCACCGGGAGCATCGTAGAAAATGGTCTCCTTGGTGCGCTGGTTGGAGAGGAGGAAGCCCAGATTGGACTGGTCGGAGTTGGCGGAGGTGACACCGGTGTACACATACACGTCATCGTTGATGGCGATATAATTATACCCCTCTGTGGTCACGGTCACATCCTTCTGGCCGAAAATGGAGTTGATAAATCCGTTGACCAGGGTGCCATAGTAGTCATACTGCTGCATGATGAGGGCAGGGGTATACAGGTTATCCACCCAAGAGGGCACCTCGTCATAATACTGGCTTTCTCCGGTGATGGCGTTACAGAGGACAGCGCCCTGAATGTCAGTGCCGCCAAACAGGCCGATGGTCTTTACCACCCGGGGGGCAATCCACCAGGGCTGTCCATCCTCGTCGATTTCAAAGCGAGGAGTGGAGAACATGAAGGTGGGGTACTGGAAGCGGAGGTGGCGCATGATGTTCCGGTTCAAAGGCTCGGAGAAGGAGTATTTCATTCCCTCCTCCAGCCGCACCACCTGAGCCTCCTGGGTGACCATGTCCACCAGCACATAGGCGGGCAGACCTTCGCCCCGGTTGGTCAGCCACTTGAACAGATCGGCATAGGCCACAGGGGCCACGCGGACGGGGCGGCCCTGGTAGTTGATCTGGGTGGAATCTCCGCCGTACTCAAACTGGCTGACCATGTCGCTGAGGGTACCCATCTGGCGATCCCCCAGGTACTCGGCAGAGGTGCGGTCCAGGGTGGGAATCTCATCAAAGGAAATCTGGCTAATATCCTGAGAGAATTCACCGCTGTTGACCGTCAGCAGCTCCCGGTAAGCCTGGGCCCGGAAAATGGGGAGGGAGACCAACTGTCCCACCACACCCACTACCACCAGCAAGAGCATGAAAATCCCGATGGGCAGACACTGTTGTTTGATGAAGCTAAGATAATGGCGCACCTTATCTTTTCCGGTGGTCACCACCGTGGTGTCCTGAAATCCTGAGGTAATCAAGGCGCAGACCATATAGACCAGGCACAGCAGGAAGAGGAATCCGTAAAACTCCGTGGCCTGTAGATTGAGGGCAGGAAGGGTGATATAGAAGTAGAGGAACCCCACCACCGCTGTAACCAGGAGGTTCAGAAGGATTTTTCCCAGTTTGCCTTTGGGCCAGAGAAAGCCCTTTTTTCGTCGCTCTTTCATAACATGGAACTCCTTTCGAATCCATAGAGAGTTGATGTAAAGTATACCTGCTTTTCTCAGAAAAAGCAATCAAAAGAGAAACCCGCAGCTGAAGGTATCCAGCTGCGGGTTTTGTCATGATGTTAGATCATGCGAAGAATGGCTTCCTTGGGCTGCACACCCACAGACTGGGCCACAGCCTCGCCGTTCTTCATCACCACCAGGGTGGGGATGCTCATCACGCCGAACTGACGGGCCAGCTCGGGCTCGTTGTCCACGTTGACCTTGCCCACCTTGATGTCAGTGCGCTCAGCGGCAATCTGGTCCAGCACAGGGGCCAGCATGCGGCAGGGGCCGCACCACTCAGCCCAGAAGTCCAGCAGCACAGGCTGGGAGGCCTGGAGAACCTCAGCGTCAAAATTGTCCTTGGTGATGGTAATGGTATTCATGAGGAACGTCTCCTTTTCTTGTTGAATTTTGTACTCTGAGCATACACCCTTTTATGATTCCCTTCTGTGACAAACTCACACAGAAGATGTTTCGTAGTACTTCTCACCCAGTAGGATCTTCTCCGGGGTGATGGGCAGCTCCCGGTGCCACACACCAGTGGCATTATAAACGGCGTGGGCAATGGCAGGGGAAGGGGTATTGATGACGATTTCGCCGATGGACTTGGCCCCGAAGGGGCCCGTGGGCTCATAGCTGGACTCAAACTCCACATGGATGCGTCCCACATCCTGACGGGTGGGAATCTTGTACTGCATGAAGGAGTCCTCCCGGATGGCGCCCTTGTCGGTGTAGGTGATGTCCTCATACAGGGCCATGCCGATGCCCTGGGCAATGCCGCCCTCAGTCTGGACCCGGGCCAGGTTGGGATTGATGACGGTGCCGCAGTCTACGGTGGCCTCATAGTTGAGTACCTGAATGGCTCCGGTGGCCTTGTCGATCTCCACCTCCACCATGCCAGCCATATAGGGGGGCGGGGAGACCGGGGAGGAGGTGGTGGCGGTGAACTGGGTCTCAAACTGGTTGTTGACCATGGAGGCCGTGGCCACATCCACCAGGGAGACGCTGCGCTGCGGGTCGCTGACACAGCGGACCGTCTTGCCGTCAAACTCCGTGTCCTCCACGTCGCACTTCATCAGAGCAGCACCAATCTTCTGGATGCTCTCCCGCAGCTTCTCACAAGCTTCTTCCACAGCGCGCCCGGTGAGGTAGGTGGTGGAGGAGGCATAGGAGCCGGAGTCATAGGGGGAGGCATCGGTGTCGGCACCGTAGACCACCACGTTGTCCACGTCACACTCCATGACCTCAGCGGCCATCTGAGCCAGAATGGTGTCACATCCGGTGCCCATGTCAGCGGCACCAATGGTCAGGGCATAGAAACCGTCGTCGTTGAGCTTGATGGTAGCGCCGCCGATGTCCACATTGGAAATGCTGGACCCCTGCATGGCCAGAGCCACGCCCACGCTGCGCACCTTGCCGTTGCCCATATCCCGGCAGGGATATTTCTCGTCCCAACCCATGCGCTGGGCCGTTTCCTTCAGACAGCGGTCCAGGGCACAGGCGTTACAGGGCTCATAGTAGTAGGCAGGGGGCACCTGCCCCTCTGCAATGAGGTTCATCAGCCGCAGCTGCACCGGGTCCATCCTCAACTCAGCGGCCAGCTCGTTGACAATGGACTCTACAGCAAACAGACCCTGGGTGGCACCGTAGCCACGGTAGGCACCGGCGGCCTGCATATTGGTGTACACCACGTCATAGGTGAAGCGGTAGGCCTCCTGGTTGCGGTTATAAAGCGGGATGGACTTGTGGCCGGACAGGCCCACGGTGGTGGGGCCGTGCTCGCCATAAGCGCCGGTGTTGGACAGGGTATACATGTCAAACCCACGGATGCGACCATCCTTCATGGCTCCGATGCGCACCGTGATCTCCATCTCGTGGCGGGGGCTTCCGGAAGTCTGGCTCTCCTGGCGGCTATACACCAGGTAGGCAGGCTTTCCGGTCTTCCAGGTGACCAGAGCGGGGAACACCTCGGTGACACAGCTCTGCTTGGCGCCAAAGCCGCCGCCGATGCGGGGCTTAGTCACCCGAACCTTGGACTTGGGAATGTCCAGGGCGTGAGCGATGATGCGCCGGGCGTGGAAGACGATCTGGGTGGAACTGAGCACATTCAGCCGCCCATAAGTGTCCATATAGGTGTAGGTGCGGAAGGTCTCCATCATGGCCTGGCTGTTGGCCTTGGTGTGGTAGGTGCGCTCCAGCACCACATCACAGTCGGCCAGCACCGCCTCGATGTCCCCGTGCCCCATCTCATCGTGGGCGCACAGGTTTCGGTGGTTGTCCGCCCCCACAGGGCAGTGGGCCACCCAGTTGTCCTCCGGGTGCACCAGCACCGGGTTATCCTTGGCAGTGCGGAAATCCAGCACCGCAGGGAGCACCTGGTAGGTGACCTTGATGAGCTTCAAGGCCTTGTCCACAGCCTTTTCATTCTCACCAGCCACCACGGCCACGGCGTCCCCGTGGAATCGCACATGGCGGTCCAGCAGCAGGCGGTCATAGGGGCTGGGCTCAGGATAGGTCTGTCCAGCCATGGTAAACCGCTTCTGAGGCACATCTTGATAGGTGAAAATGGCCTCAATACCGGGCACCTTCATGGCGATGGAGGTGTCGATATTCTCGATCATGGCATTGGCATGGGGGCTGTGAAGCACCTTCACCACCAGGGCGTTGGGGTCCCGCAGGTCCCCGGTGTACACCGGTTTGCCGGTAACCAGGGCCATGGCGTCCTTTTTACGAACGGGTTGATTCACATGGCGCATTCCTCACACCCCTCCTTTCTTCTGGGCATCCTTGAAGGCCAGATAGGACTGAATGCCCCGCAGCTGTCCCTCATAGCCTGAGCAGCGGCACAGGTTGCCGCTGAGGTAGGAGAGAATCTCCTCCTCGGTGGGGTGGGGGTTCTCCCGGAACATGGCAATGGCATTCATCATCAGGCCGGGGTTGCAGAATCCGCACTGCTCCGCGCCCTGGTCAGCGATGAAGGCCCCGAAGTCGGCAGCCTCGTCCTGAAGTCCCTCCAGAGTGGTGACTTTGCGACCCGACACCCGGGCCGCCAGCACCGAGCAGGACAGCACCGGCTTGTCGTCCACAAAGACGGTGCACAGGCCGCAGTTGGAGCTCTCACAGCCCCGCTTGACGCTGGCGCAGCCCAGGGAGCGCAGCGCATCCAGCAGCAGGCTGTCCGCCTCCACCACAGTGGCAATGTTCTTGCCGTTGAGTTCAAATTTCAATTCCATGTCACTTCACCTCACAGGCTGCCAGCACGGCCCGCTGCACCAGTACGCCGCAAATCTGACGGCGATAGGCAGCGCTGCCCCGCATGTTGGACCCATAATTCAGTTGCCCGGCCACACAGTCTCCAAATCGGGCGGCGCTGGTCTCATCCACACCGCCACAGAGCAGCCCCTCCTGATCTCGCACCAGAGCCGCCTTGTGGGGACGGGCACCCACGGATGCCTGCCACACCCCATCCACGCAGGAGACCGCACAGGTGAGGATGGGGAAGTCGGTGCGGGCATGGCGCATAGCCTGGTAGGACACCCGCATGGGCTGCTTGTCCACCACCAGCTTCACCAGGATGTCCCGGTCCGCGGGCATCTGGGCATACTGCTCCAGGGGAATCTCTCCGGCGTGGTGGCACACCACCTTGGCGTTCAGGGCCAGGAACACGGTGAGCACGTCGGAGAAGCCGTAGCGGCCAAAGATGGAGCCGCCCACCGTGGCGGTGTTGCGGAACTGCACGCCCACAATGTCCTTGACGGCATCGGCCACAGCATGGTTCGTCCAGGCATTGAGGGCAGGGTGCTGCTCCAGTTGGCGCAGGGTGACCATACAGCCGATCTCAAACGTATGGTCTGTCTCCACAATGGTGTCCAGCCCCAGGCCGGACAGGTCAATGGCAGTGTCCACACTGCGGGTGGTCATTTTCATCCAGTGCATACCGCCCAGGATGAGATTGGCTTTCTTTTGGTTCAATTCGTAGGCCTGTTCCAGGCTCTCCGCCCGGACATATTGTCTGATGGTCAACAAGACACTTCCTCCAAACCTTGTATTTTCAAATCATATGGCCAATGCACAACGATACACAATATATTGTACCGTACTTTCATGAGGATGTAAAGCGACAAAAAGCACACCCCGTGCCAATTTAGGGGTGTGCCTGTAAATATTGCTGAATTCTGGACAATTTTTCCGGCGTGTCCGCATCCCACAGCTCCTGGGGCCCCGCCGCCTCGGTATACCACACCGGGGCATCTCCCACGGCAGCCATACCCCCATGTTCTCCCGTGAGCTTCTTCAGGGCAGGAAAGAGGTGGGCAGGGAAGAGGGTGGGACTGGAGGGCTGGCCCTGATATGCCAAACGGTGCACCACTTGGGGCCGGGCTTGAAAGGCAACCACCAAGCGGCGGATGCTATCCGAGCTGCATAGGGGCTGATCTCCCAAAACAAACAGGCATCCATCTGCGTCCTGGATAGCCTCCAACCCCAGGCGGATGGACTGGCTCTGGGGGCCACCCTGGTAGGCCACCGTCTTCACCCCATGACGACGGCACAGAGTCTCCACCTCAGGGTCGCTGACCACCGCCGCCACCTGGGAAAAGCAGGGGAGGGGAATGGCCTCCAGGGTATGCTCCAGCAGCGGCTTGCCTGCCAGAGGGGCCAGCAGTTTGTTTCCGCCAAACCGTGTACTCTTTCCGGCGGCCAGGACGATACATGCAATGCGCATTTTCCCTCACCTCTCAACACATTTCACATGGCAAAATCAGTTTGCCCGATTTTCCCATCTTGATGCATCCTTAGCGCAGCGCACGCCGCAGGCCCTTGGGAAAGTGGTTTTTCAGCACGCCGTTGCTGCCCTTTGTCCAGCCCAGGGAGAGCCCATCCACTTTCAGAAGAGTCCATCCCGTCTGGGTACCGGGGATGGTGTTCCCGGATAAGTAGGCGGCAATTTCCGGAGCGTCTACCGAATAGTCCACCTGAGAGGCGGATCCTTTCAGCCACAGGGCCAGGGCGTGGGCGGGCTCGAAGCGATTTTTCAGCAGTTGGCCCAGCTCCAGGCCAGCCCGCAGCACCTTGAGCCCCTTCAAGGCGGGCATATCTTCTGGGACCATCCACAGATTCTTTCCAAAAGAGATGAGCTTTCCCTGGGGCAGCGTGACCCCAGCGGCGTCACAGAACTCCCGCAATTCCTTGGGTGTGGCAATGGCGGGCTCCAAAGGCTGGTCCTGACCCGCTGCATCTCCCTGACGCTCCAACACCGCTGCAAAGTGGCCTTCGCCGTGGAGCTTATGGGGCCAGAGGCGGAAGGTATGCTCTAAGCCGCAGGGCGGGGCGTCCACCCAGTCCGCGCGGCCCGGTGCAAACCAAGGGGCGTCCACGGAGACCAGGGAAAAGTCAGGGTGGGTCTGGAGAAAGGCGGCAATGACCCCCTCGTTCTCTTCAGGGGCAAAGGTACAGGTGGAGTACACCATGCGGCCACCGGGGCGGAGCATTTGGGCGGCAGAGTGGAGAATCTCGCCCTGGCGGTGGGCACACATCTGTACCGTCTCCACACTCCAGTCGGTGGAGGCCGCCTCTTCCTTGCGGAACATGCCCTCGCCGGAACAGGGAGCATCCACCAGAATCCGGTCAAAATACTCCACGAACCGCTCTGACAGCTTGCGGGGATGCTCGTTGAGCACCAGGGCATTGGCCACTGCCATGCGCTCCAGATTGCGGCTGAGAATCACCGCCCGCTTGGGTTCGATCTCGTTGGACACCAACAGCCCCTGTCCGTCCAACAGGGCAGCTAGCTGGGAGGACTTCCCGCCAGGGGCAGCGCACAGGTCCAGCACCCGCATGCCTGGCTGCACATCCAGCAGCCCTGCCGGGGCCATGGCACTGGCCTCCTGGAGATAATACAGCCCCGCCTCATGGTAGGGAGACAGGCCGGGCCGGGTATCGGGGTCATAGTAATAGCCGCTGTCTGCCCAAGGCACCGGGGAGAGGCCAAACTGGGGCAGAGGGGGCGGGGTGTGGGTTTTCAGTTTGTTCAGGCGCAGCGCCACCCACCGGGGATGTTCGGCCGCCGCCAGAAACTCCGCCAGCTCTTCCGGGCCCAGCTGGGCCTCCAGCCGTTTGAGAAATCCTTCTGGAAACATGAGTTGTCCTCCGTTTTGTATGGTGAAATTAGGGCAGCTGATTAGTAGCCAGGAAGTGGCGCAGCACGTCCTCTACTCGGTGGCAGGTGGTGGGGAACTGCTCCAGAAGTCCCTGCTCTGCGGCAGCCATGAGATAGGGGTGGCCCACCACAGAGAGCATGGCCGCATCGTTCCAGTTGTCGCCGAAGGCCAGCACGTCCTTTGGGTCAATGCCCATGGAGCGGCACAGGCCTAGCACGCCCACGCCTTTGTCCGCCAGGGTGAAGTCCAGCCAGTCCTCTCCGGCCACAGCCATGTGGAAGACGGTGGACCAGGCAGGGCCCAGGGCCTCTGCAGCGGGCTTGGTGCCCAGAGGACAGTAGGCGGAAACCTTCAAAATCTCCTCCGGGATCTCTTCCACGTCCTCTACAATTTTCAGCTGGAAACCCTTGAAATCCCGCATGTGCACCACGTAGTCCTGGGTGCACTGGCACAGGTAGGCATATTTGGGACCGGTGATGAGCAGCTGGCTGTCAGGCAAGTTTAAAATCTCCCGTGCCAGAGCCAGAGCGGAGGAGCGCTCCATGGGCGTAGAACCCAAGATGGGGGCAGTGTCCTCGGTGCCTGGTCCGTAAATCACGCCGCCGTTTTCGCACACATAGGACAGTTCATCGGCAATGTGGGGAAAGAGGGAGCGGATGGAGTGGTACTGCCGACCGGAGGTAGGGCAGAAGGGAATGCCCCGCTCTTTGAGCTGCTCAATGAGAGAAAAGATTTCTCCGGACAGCTTGGTCTCCCCGTAGGGCAGCAGGGTGCCGTCGATATCGCTGACAACCAGTTTGATCATTGCTTGTCTCTCCTTTATATCAAAACCTATGAAATCTCGGTGATTATACCATAGCTCATTTCGTTTCACAAGAGAAACCCCTCCACGGGTTTGCACCGTGGAGGGGGAATTTTTTATCCAACCGCCTGACGCTTTTCGTGGATGAGCCGAGCCCAGTACACAATGGGGGTGTCCAGCAGAGAAGTGAAAATGAAAATGACATAGCTGGAGAGGACAATGGACACCAGGGTAGGCAGGTCGTATCTGCCGTAGAAGGCAAACAGGGTGTATAAAATAGCGTTGAGCAGCTGGGAAACCAGGGTAGAGCCGTTGTTTCGCACCCACAAAAAGGCCCGCCGATCTCCGCTGCGGCGCTGGGTGAACTCCCACCACTTGTGGTACAGCCACACATCAAACACCTGGACAATGGCGTACACGGCCAGAGAGGCCAGCATAAGCCGGGGGGTATTGGAGAAAATGGCCTGCATATACGGAGTAGCCCAGTCGTTCACCGAGGGCACATACATCAGCCAGGACTGGGAGACCAGCACAAAGAGAACATTGGCGGCAATGCCAATCCATACCGCCTGTTGGGCCTGCTTTTTTCCTGCAATCTCGCTGAGAATATCCGTGACCAAAAAGGTCGTGGCAAAGAGGATATTGCCCAGGGTCATCTCCATGCCAAAGGCTTGGACCAAAATCAGCACCTCGATATTGGCGGCAATGGTGGCAAAGACGGTAAAGGCCATGAGGCCACTGGTGCCAAACAGGAAAAACCACAGCAGCACAGAGCCATACAGGACCAAAAGGGTGACAATCAATAGCAGTTCATTTCTCATAATTTCTCTCCTACACCAAAGTCTGTATTCTCCAACAGAATGTCCACCCGGGGGTTGTCCTTGTACAGGGGGTAAATCTCCCGCACAAAGGCTGCCCGAACCTCCAAATCAGGAAGAACAGGGGTGGTGTTGGGAACCATCACGTTGATACAAACCCGGTGAAAGTGAGCAAGGCCTGTCTCCACGTCCCGCTTCATGCCCTCCACACTCTGGCCCGACAGGCCAAAGAGGAGACAGCACTCATCGAAGGGGGCGGCAATGGCGGCAGGGTCCGTCTCGTCAATGCCCTTGTCCAAGATGCGCTCCCGGTAGTCGGCATCGAAGGTCTCCACTCCAATTTTCACGTGGAGGGTCACCCCCAGCTTTGCAAAGTGCTCCCGCAGAGCCGGAATGGTCTTGCGAAACAGCCAGTGGCTCTCCACATGCAGGTCCCGGATGCCCCGCTCCTGGCACACCCGGTCCACCTCCGCCAGGGTAGAGGGGTGGAGCTCGGCAAAGGACCCGGAGTTGATGACTTCCAGGCGGCCATAGCGCCCCGTGACATGGGACAGCGCCTCCCGGTTGAGAATCAGGTTGGCTTCCTCGTCCTGGGAGGCATCCAGATGGTAATCGCAAAACCGACACCGCTTCCAGGCGCACCCCCGGCCCCGCAGCAAAACAATTTCCCGCGGGTTTTTATCTTCGATGACAGAATAGCGACTGAGTTCCACCTTGAATCCCTCCATGGACAAAAAATAAGGTGCACCCTCCGGTTTCGGAGCGTACACCATCCTCGTTGTTTGCGCACAAAAGCGCACCACAGCCCAAGGCTGTGGCTTTCCCGTAGTTTTGTTTAGAGACAGGATGGTTCCGAACTGTCTGTTATGGAATTGCGGATTTTATTATAACGGATTTTCCCCGCCTGTCAAGAGAAAAACGGCTTACCCCGGACGGGGCAAGCCGTTTTTGGTACAAGTGAGCCTGTAAGCCGGGTTCTGTCCTTTAAGACAGCCATCTATCTAGGCACAGCGTTGCCGCTGCACTCCAGCCACCTCCTCAACGCAGCCGGGCCGGCTTTGTGTGCGTTTCCACGGTGTTGCTCCGGATAGAGTTTACAGCGATGAGCAGTTCCCAGTCATCGGGCGGGCGCTTATCTCCGCCTTTCCACCCTTACCTTGCAAAAGCAAGGCGGTATATCTCTGTTGCACTTTTCCTGAAGTCGCCTTCGGCGGGCGTTACCCGTTATCCTTGCCCTACGGAGCCCGGACTTTCCTCATGGACGGCCTTTCGACCTGCCCACGCGGCTGTCCAGCTTACTTGCTCTATGATTGTACTTCAACTTTGCATGATTGTCAAATGGGAGTTTATGCGTTATAATAATCTGATGTCATTTTACTCCTATGAGGAAAGGGAGGCAACGGTCCATGCAATCAATTCTATGGGATTATTTGAATTCACTCAAGGGTAAAAAAATTGCCGTCATCGGCATGGGGGTATCCAACGCCCCGCTGGTAAAGAAAATGTTACAGGCCGGACTGACGGTCCGTGTGTGTGATAAACGAGAGAGAGATGATTTTGACGGTCTGTCTGAGCTGGAGTCCAAGGGCTTGAAGGTGAGTCTGGGCCCCAACTATCTGGACGGCCTGGAGGGGGCAGATGTGATTTTCCGCACCCCTGGTGTGCGGCCTGACCTGCCCCAGATCGCCAATGCCGTGGCAGCAGGTGCACAGTTGACCTCCGAGATGGAGACATTTCTGGACCTGTGCCCGTGCAGTGTCATTGCAGTCACCGGCTCGGACGGAAAGACCACCACTACCACTATCATTGCCGGACTGCTGAAAGCAGCAGGCTATCGCACCTTTGTGGGCGGCAACATCGGCCACCCGCTGCTGTGCGAGGTGGACGAAATTCGTCCTGACGACATGGTGGTGTTGGAGCTGTCCTCCTTCCAGCTGATGACCATGCGTCAGAGTCCCAACGTGGCTGTCATCACCAACCTGTCCCCCAACCACCTGGATGTCCACAAGGATATGGAGGAGTACATTGCCGCCAAGCGCAACATCTTCGCCTATCAGGACACCGGGGACAAGCTGGTGCTCAATGCAGACAATGAGATCACCGCTGGATTTGCCTCTCAGGCCCGAGGTGAAGTTACCCTGTTCAGCCGCAAAAAGAACCTGGAGCGGGGCGTCTGTGTCCGGGACGGGATGATCTGCTACCACACCCGCCCCATCCTGGCGGCCGACGACATTCTCATTCCCGGAGTCCACAACCTGGAAAATTACATGGCCGCCATTGCGGCTGTGGACGGTCTGGTGTCCGATGAGACTATTCGAGAGTACGCCAAGTCCTTTGGCGGCGTGGCCCACCGCATTGAGCTGGTACGCCAGCTGGACGGTGTACGCTATTACAACGACTCCATTGCCTCCAGTCCCACCCGTACCATCGCCGGCCTGCGCTCCTTCTCGGAGAAAGTGATTCTCATTGCCGGCGGCTACGATAAGCACATTCCCTATGATGTACTGGGCCCGGAGATCGTCAAATCCGTGAAGTGCCTCATTCTCACCGGTGCCACCTCGGACAAAATCCAGCAGGCTACCCAGCAGGCTCCAGACTACACCCCTGGCAATCCCGAAATCCGGCGCTGCGAGAATCTGGAACAGGCCGTCCATACCGCCCACGACGTGGCACAGCCCGGAGACGTGGTAATTTTGTCTCCTGCCAGCGCTTCCTTTGACTGTTTCCGCAACTTCGAGGAGCGAGGCAATAAGTTCAAGCAGTACGTCAATGCCCTGGAGGGAGTGACCGCCCGTTGAATACCCTGGAATGTCTCAAAACCCTGTGCCAGACCGGAGGCCCCTCCGGCTATGAGGCACCCGTGGCAGACCTGGCCGCCCAGCTTCTCACCCCCTGGATGGATGAGGTGTGGACGGACCGACTGGGTAACGTCATCGGCCTGCGCCGCTGTGGCAAACCCAACGCCAAAAAGCTGCTGCTGGACGCCCATCTGGACCAGATTGGACTGATGGTCACTGGAGCAGAAGACGGGTACCTGCGCTTTGCCTCCATCGGCGGGGTAGACCCCCGGATGCTCCCGGACCGGGAAGTAACCATTCTAACCCAGCCGCCTAGATTTGGTGTGATTGCATGCCTTCCTCCTCATGTGCTGTCGGCAGAGGACCGGGAGAAGGCCCCGGCCCTAGGGGAATACTATGTGGATACCGGCCTTTCTCAGGAGACGGTGGAGCGGGAGATTCCCGTGGGTACCCCCATGGTGTTCCGGGAGAGCTTTTTGGAGTTGGCCGGTGGCAAAATTTGTTCTGGCGCTCTGGACGACCGGGCCTGTTTCGCCGCTCTGCTGCGCACGGCAGAATTGCTCAACCAAGAGCAATTGGACGTAGACCTGTACATCATGGGCAGCACCCGGGAGGAGACCGGGGGTACTGGTGCCATGGTGGGCACCTGTACCATCGACCCGGACTTCTGCGTGGCGGTGGATGTCACCCACGGTGCCACTCCGGACAGCGCCAAAGGCCGGGCCTATGACCTGGGCGGAGGACCCGCCGTGGGCATTGGCCCCAATATGACCCGGTGGATGACCCGTCGCATGCTGGACAAAGCCCAAGAGCTGGACATTCCAGTCCAAAAGGAAGTCATGGGCGGAGACACCGGAACCAACGCCTGGGGCATGCAGATTTGCAATGAGGGCATTGCCACAGCGGTGCTCTCTCTGCCCCTGCGCTATATGCATACCCCCGTGGAGGTGGTGGACCTGGCTGACCTGGAGCAGACTGCTCAGCTGTTGGCCGCCTTCACCCGAAAGCTGGGAGAGGAGGGAGCACAGGTATGATGGATTTGTTGAAACAGCTGTGTGCTCTCCCCGGCGTATCCTCCTTTGAGGACGCCGTACGAGATTACATCAAAGAACAGGCAACCCCCTATGTGGACACCATGAATGTGGACGCTATGGGCAATCTGATTTGCTTCAAAAAGGGCGCAAAGGCCACTGAAACTAAGCTGATGCTCTGTGCTCACATGGACGAGGTGGGACTCATGATCCGCTCCATCACGGAGGACGGGTATCTGAAATTCGTCTGTGTGGGGGGGATGGACCGCCGGGTGCTGCTGGGCAAGCAGGTGCTGGTGGGGGACCGCCAGGTCCCCGGCGTCATTGGCCTGAAAGCCATCCATATGACCACTGCCGAGGAGCGCAAAAAGGTGCCCAAGCTGGAGGACTACTACATCGACATCGGAGCTTCCAGCCGGGAAGAGGCGGAGGCACTGGTGGAGGTGGGAGACCCCTGTGTCTTCCGCAGCGACTGTGTGGAGTTTGGAGACGGATGCCTCAAGGCCAAGGCTTTAGACGACCGCGTGGGCTGCGCAGTTCTCCTGGAGCTGCTGCGTCGGGACCTCCCCATGGATTGCACCTTCGTCTTCACCGTCCAGGAGGAGGTGGGGACCCGGGGTGCCTTTGGAGCGGCCTTCTCTGTGACTCCAGACATCGCCCTGGTGCTGGAAGGCACCACCGCAGCGGACGCCCCCAGCCAGGACCCGGAGGCTCAAATCTGCCACTTGGGGCAAGGCCCGGTGCTGTCCTGGATGGACAAGGGCACCATCTATGACCGGGACCTGTTTGAGCGCCTGCGTGCCGTGGCCCAGGCCCATCACATCCCTTGGCAGCTGAAACACTACGTGGCGGGCAGTACCGACGCCAAAGCCATTCAGCGCACCAAATCCGGTGTGCGAGTAGCTGGTATCTCTGCCCCCGTGCGATATCTTCACGCCCCTGCCAGTGTAGGGAACATAAACGATGTGGAGCAGGTGCTGGAACTGGCCTGGCTGTTTTTACAGTCTGTTGCCGGGGATTGCTGACAGGAGGAACCCAACATGGAATGGATCAATACACTCAATACCCTGTGCCACGCCTTTGGCCCATCTGGGGCCGAGGGGGGAGTGGCACAGATCATAGAAGAGATGGCCCGCCCCTATGTGGATGAGATCACCCGGGACACCATGGGCAATCTCATTTGCCGCAAAAAGGGAAGTGGCCCCCGGCTCATGTTTTCCGCCCACATGGACAGCATTGGCCTGGTGGTGACCCACATCGACGACAAGGGCTTTTTGCGAGTGGGAGCCATCGGCGGCGTTCACGCCGACGCTGTGGTCAACACCCCGGTGCGCTTTCAAAACGGCACCTGCGGCGTCATCGCCGCCCAGGTGGGTTCCACGCCGGGAAAGCGCACCATGGCTGACCTGTACCTGGACATTGGAGCCACCTCCCGAGAGGAGGCGGAACAACAGGTGCAGATTGGCGATGTGGCGGTGTACAACACCCCGGTTTTTCCAGCGGGTGCTCTGGTCGCCGGACCCTATATGGACAACCGCATCTCCTGCCTGGTGCTGTTACAGGCCATGGAGCGGCTGCATGACTGCCCCAACGACGTGTACTTCGTCTTCTCCACCCAGGAGGAGGTGGGCCTGCGAGGAGCCAAAACCGCCGCATGGTCCATTGACCCAGACTATGGCATCGCCGTGGATGTCACCAGTGAGGACGGCATTCCCGGTGCCAAGCACACCGCCAGCAGTCTGGCGGGGCAAGGGGCGGCGGTGAAGGTGATGGACCGCTCGGTAATCTGCCACCCCAAGATGGTAAACCTTCTGATGGAGCTGGCCCAGAAGCAGGGCATTCCCACCCAGCGAGATGTTATCCAGGCGGGTGGAACCGACGCCGGAGCCATCCATCAGACCCGCAGCGGCGTGTGCACCGGGGGCATTTCCATCCCCTGTCGCTACACCCACACCCCCTGTGAGATGGTGTGTGCCACCGATGTGGAGGCCTGCGTGGAGCTGGTGGCCGCACTGGCCCAAACTAAGTTAGAGAAAGAGTGTTAAGGAATATGTCTTTACAGTTTTCTGAGGAGTTGCTCACTCTGGCCCGCCGGGCAGAGAAGACGCTGAAAGAGCAGTTTGCACGCATTGACGCAGTGGCTGAGGCCAACACCCTGCGGGTGCTGGACGCCTTCCGCCAGTATCGAGTGGCGGAGAGCTATTTTGCCGGAACCACTGGTTATGGCTATGACGACCTGGGCCGGGATAAGCTGGACGAGATCTACGCCCACCTATTTGGCACGGAGGACGCCCTGGTGCGCATCGGGTTTGTCAATGGCACCCACGCCATTTCTGCGGCCCTGTTTGGCTGCCTGCGTCCCGGAGACGTGCTGGTCTCCGCTGTTGGCGCTCCCTACGACACCCTGCTGGGTGTCATCGGTGTCACGGACAAGGGCACTGGGTCCCTGAAGGACTTCGGCGTGGAATACCGCCAGGTGGACCTCACCCCGGAGAATACGCCCGACTTGGAGGGACTGGCCCAGGCCGTGTCCGATCGCAAGGTAAAAGCGGTGCTTATCCAGCGCTCCAAGGGCTACTCCACCCGGGCCTCTCTGTCTGTGGACGAGATTGGCCACATGTGCGAGATCATCCGCCAGCACAACCCCAATGTTGCCATTTTGGTGGACAACTGCTACGGGGAGTTTGTGGAGGAGAAGGAGCCTACCCACGTGGGCGCTGACCTGGTGGTAGGCTCCCTCATCAAGAACCCTGGCGGCGGTCTGGCCCCCACCGGAGCTTATCTGGCCGGACGCCACGACCTCATCGAAGGGGCTGCTATGCGTCTGACCTGCCCCGGCATCGGTAAGGAGTGCGGCTCCACCTTGGGCAACAACCGTATGCTATATCAGGGGCTATTCATGGCCCCCCACACCGTGGCCCAGGCGTTAAAAACCGCTGTGTTCGGAGCCGCCCTCATGGAGCAGATGGGGTATGAGACCGAGCCCCACTCTCTGGCACCCCGCC
This sequence comes from Pseudoflavonifractor sp. An187, assembly GCF_002160275.1. NCBI lineage: Bacteria > Bacillati > Bacillota > Clostridia > Eubacteriales > Oscillospiraceae > Pseudoflavonifractor > Pseudoflavonifractor sp. An187. The sequence goes on from NZ_NFKG01000001.1 coordinate 110,460, forward strand.
ATGACATCATTCAGATGATTCACCTGGGCAACGGGGAAGGTGTCAAAGCCTTCTGCCGGGGAATTCAGTCCGGCGCCCCTGTGGACTCCTATGTCACCCCAGAGCCCTGGGACATGCCTGGATACGACTGTCAGGTCATCATGGCAGCTGGTGCCTTCATTCAGGGTGCCTCCATTGAGCTGTCGGCAGACGCCCCCATGCGGGAGCCCTATACGGTATATCTCCAGGGCGGCCTGACTTACGAGTCGGGCAAGGCCGGTCTGATGTTGGCCGCTCAAGAGTTGCTGGGTCACTGAATGGGTCAGGCCCCCGGGGGCATACAATGTCCCCGGGGGTGATTGTCGTGTCGGTACCGCTGCGCCGCCGTTGGAGGCGGTGGAAACAGCAGCCTCTGTGTTTCATTCTGCTGCCCATCCTCATTGCCATGCTTCTCATCGCTGTGGTCTTCTTCCAATTTTCCCGGAGTATGCGCCCAGTAGTGGAGACGGTGGCGGTAAGCCAGGCCACCAATCTCATCTCGGTGCTGGTGGCGGATGTGGTGGACCAGTGCATGGAGGAGCAGAACTTAGGCTACAATGATCTGATGAACCTGCAACCTTCCGACGGCGACGGTCTGACCACCGTCACTGGGCGCACAGCCACCATTAACCAGCTACGTAATCAGATTACCCAAGCTCTGGTGGAGCAGCTGGAGGACCTGGACTCCGGGCAGCTTGGAGTCCCCCTGGGCAACCTTACCGGATGGATGATTTTCTCCGGACTGGGCCCCAAGCTTCGGGTCTCCATCGACTCGGTGGGGGACGTCATGACCCAAGTCCACAACCAATTTGACAGTGCCGGGATCAATCAGACCCATCACCAGGTGCTCATGGATATCTCCGTCACAGTCCACCTATTTATCCCTGGGGAGATCACCTCTGTCACCGTGGATACCACGGTGTGTCTGGCTGAGACGGTTCTCATTGGCACCGTACCAAACACCTATATACAAAATGGATAACTCATCACAAAGGAGATCAACGGATATGGATTCCTTGCAGCAAATTGAGCAGCTCCGCCGGGAGCTCAACCACCACAACTATCTGTACTATGTCTTGGACCAGCCCACCATCTCCGATTTTGAATACGACCGCATGCTGCGTCAGCTGGAGGAGTTGGAGCAGGCCCACCCGGAGTGGATTACCCCCGATTCCCCCACCCAGCGGGTGGGTGGGAAGCCCCTGGACAGCTTCTCCCAGGTGGTGCACCGGGTCCCCCTCCAGTCCCTACAGGATGTCTTTTCCCCTGAGGAGCTGATGGAGTTTCATCAAAGGGTCTCTCAAGGCGGAGAAATCGAGTATCTGCTGGAGCCCAAGGTGGACGGCCTGTCCGTAGCTCTGGAGTATGAGAACGGCGTCTTTGTCCGGGGCGCCACCCGGGGAGACGGCATGGTGGGGGAGGATGTCACCGAAAATCTGCGCACCATTCGCTCCATCCCTATGGTGCTGGAGGGTGCACCGGAAACCCTCATCGTCCGGGGCGAGGTCTATATGCCCCGGAAAACCTTTGAGCGCCTCAACCAGGAACGGGAACTGCGGGGCGAGCCTCTCTTTGCCAATCCCCGCAACGCCGCTGCCGGGTCTATGCGTCAGTTGGACCCGAAAGTGGCCGCATCCCGGGGATTGGACATTCTGATTTTCAACATCCAATATGTAAATGGAATTTCCTTTACATCTGACAGCGACAGTCTGGACTATCTGCATGATCTCCGCTTCAAAGTCATCGACTATGTGAAGTCTACGGACATGGCAGAGATTCAAAAGGAAATTCAGAAACTGGGCGATCAGCGAGAGAAATATCCCTTTGACATTGACGGAGCTGTTATAAAGGTAAATAACTTGTCAGACCGTGAAGCTCTAGGGGAGACGGCAAAATTTCCCCGCTGGGCTGCCGCTTTCAAATACCCGCCGGAGCAGAAGGAGAGCGTGGTTCGAGACATTGTGGTGCAGGTAGGCCGCACTGGAGTGCTCACCCCCAAGGCGGTGGTGGACCCGGTGCGTCTGGCAGGCACCACAGTGACCAACGCTACCCTTCACAACCAGGATTTTATCACGGAAAAGGACATCCGAATCGGGGACACCGTGGTGGTGCAGAAAGCAGGGGAAATCATCCCGGAGATCGTGTCTGTGGTCATCGCCAAACGTCCGGAGGGCACTGTACCTTATGAGCTGCCCCACCAGTGCCCCGTGTGCGGTGCTCCGGTGGTACGGGACGAGGATGGGGCCCACGTGCGGTGCACCGGGGCCGAGTGTCCCGCCCAGTTGCTGCGCAACCTGACCCACTTTGCCAGTCGAGATGCCATGGACATTGAGGGCTTAGGGCCTGCGGTGGTGGAAGGCCTGGTCCAGGCCGGACTGGTGCACACCCCCGCAGACCTGTACCAACTTCAGCAGGACCAGGTGGCCGCTCTGGACCGGATGGGCCAGAAATCGGCGGAGAACCTGCTGGCCGCCATTGAGCGGTCCAAGTCCAACGATCTCTCCAAGCTGCTCTTCGCTTTTGGCATTCGCCAGGTAGGGCAGAAGGCCGCCAAGGTGTTGGCTGCCAAGTTTGGCTCTCTGGAGGCCCTGGCCCAGGCTGGCGTAGAAGAGCTCACCGCCATTGATGACATTGGCCCCATCACCGCCGAGTATCTCACGGCCTGGTTTTCCTCCCCCCAGAGCCAGCACCTGATGCACAGTCTGGCCCAGGCAGGGGTGAACACTTTGAGTACTGCCGCCCCCGTGGGAGATCGTCTGGCAGGCCTCACCTTTGTGCTCACCGGCGAGCTGTCCCACTGCTCTCGCAAGGAGGCAGGGGGAATGCTGGAGGCCCTGGGAGCCAAGGTGTCCGGCTCTGTGTCCAAAAAGACCAGCTGTGTCATTGCTGGAGAGGCGGCGGGCTCCAAGCTGCGCAAGGCCAATGAACTGGGCATTCCCGTCCTGGATGAGGCCCAATTCCTCCAGCTCGTCAGCGATGACCCCCAGCAGTACCAGCCCATTCTCACCGACCTCACCACCCAGAAATAGAATCGAGGTAATCCTTTCATGAAACTCAACGTTGCCCAGCGCATGGAGGAATTCCAGCCTGGTATTTTCAATGTCTTGGATGAACGCCGCCAGCAGCGGCTGGCCCAGGGGCTTCCGGTGTACAATCTGTCCATTGGCACCCCGGACTTTCTCCCGGAACCCCACGTGGTACAAGCCCTGGCCCAGGCGGCCAGCCAGCCCACCAACTACCGCTATTCTCTCACCGAACTGCCGGAGCTGGTGGAGGCGGTCCAGCGCTGGTATCTGCGCCGCTACGGCGTGGAATTGGAGACGGATGAGCTGATGAGCATCTACGGCTCTCAGGAAGGGCTGACCCACATCGGCTGGGCTCTGTGTGACCCAGGAGATGTGGTGCTGGTACCTGACCCCGGCTATCCCATCTTTGAGATGGGCCCCGCCCTGTGTGGGGCAGAAATCGTCCATTACCCGCTGAAGGAAGAAAACGGCTACCTTCCCGATTTGGACGGGATGGACCCGGAACTGGCAGACCGAGCCAAGATGATGGTGGTGTCCTATCCCGCCAACCCTGTGTGTGTCACCGCTCCCGACGAGTTCTACCACAAGCTCATCGCTTTTGCCAAGGCCCACAATATCATCATTCTGCACGACAACGCCTACTCCGACATCATCTTTGACGGACGGGTGGGGAAGTCCTTCCTGGCCTACGAGGGAGCCAAGGAAGTGGGGGTAGAGTATAACTCCCTGTCCAAGACCTACAACCTCACGGGTGCCCGTATCTCCTTTGTACTGGGCAATCGTCAGATCATTCAGACCTTCCGGCGGCTGCGCTCCCAGATCGACTACGGCATTTTCCTTCCCGTGCAGCATGCCGCCATCGCCGCCCTCAACGGGCCCCAGGACAGTGTCGCACGCAACCGTGCCGAGTACCAGGCCCGGCGGGACGCCCTGTGTGGTGGCCTGCGGTCCATTGGCTGGAATGTGCCGGATAGCCAGGGCAGCATGTTTGTATGGGCACCTCTGCCTAAGGGATATCACAACTCCGTAGACTTCTGCTTTGAGCTGCTGGAGCGCTCTGGACTGCTGTGCACCCCTGGCTCGGCCTTTGGCGCGCTGGGAGAGGGCCATGTGCGCTTTGCCCTGGTGCAGCCCGTGCCCGTGATGCAGGAGATCGTGGCAGCTGTGGCCAAGAGTGGGATTATTGACCATGAAGCATAAATACGTTCTTCTGGTTGCTGGTCTGCTGGTGACCCTCCAACTGACAGGTTGTTCTCTGTCATCGGAGATCACGCCAACGCCCACGCAGTCTGTCCCCATCTCCACGCCGACTGTGGAGAGTTATGACTTGGAGTCTATACCGGCTTACACTGATGAGCCCTATGTGGTCTTACAGGAAAACGTCCCTGACTTTGATTCTTCCGACTTCACCACCCAGGCCTTTGAGACCTACGCCCCCTTAGATGATCTGGACCGCTGCGGAGTGGCTTACGCCAACATCTGCACGGAGTTGATGCCCACCGAGGAGCGTGGTTCCATCGGTCAAGTAAAGCCCTCCGGCTGGCACACCGTCACCTATGACAATGTAGACGGGCGGTACCTCTACAACCGCTGCCATCTCATTGGCTTTCAGCTGGCGGGGGAGAACGCCAATGAGCAAAACCTCATCACTGGCACCCGATATATGAATGTGGAGGGCATGCTGCCTTTTGAGAACCAGGTGGCAGACTATGTGGAGGAAACGGAAAACCACGTGCTCTACCGAGTCACTCCCATCTTCCAAGGGGACAACCTGGTGGCCTCCGGGGTACAGATGGAAGCCTGGTCCGTAGAGGACCAGGGAGAGGGCGTATGCTTTAACGTGTATGTCTACAACGTCCAGCCTGGCATTACCATTGACTACGCCACGGGGGAGAGCTGGACCTCAGACGTAACCGCCACCCACTATGTCCTCAATACCAGCTCAAAAAAGTTCCACCTGCCAGAATGCTCTGGGGTGCGGGATATGAATGGCTCCAACCGCCAGGACTATCAGGGCAGCCGAGCGGCACTGGTGGAACAGGGATACTCCCCCTGTGGCCTATGTCACCCATAATCTGATCCACCATGGAGATACATATGACATTGACGCAATTTCTGCATACTTATCGGCTGTCCCTGAATGCACAGCAGCAGCGAGCCGTCCAAACTCTGGATGGCCCGGTGCTGCTGTTGGCCGTTCCAGGCAGCGGTAAGACCACCGTCTTGGTCAGCCGAATTGGATACATGGTTCTGGGGTGTGGCATACCTCCAGAGTCCATCCTCACCATGACGTATACCGTCTCAGCGGCCCGGGATATGCGGCAGCGTTTCGCCTCTATGTTTGGAGCAGAGGTAGCCCAGCGGCTGGAGTTTCGCACCATCAACGGGGTATGCAGCCGTATCATCTCCTGCTATGAGCGCATCACCGGACGGAAAGCTTACACCCTGATGGAACAGACTTCCCAACAGAGTTCCCTCATTGGGACGCTCTATCATCGTCTGACCGGAGAATACGCCACGGAGAGCACCATCAAGGCGGTACAAACCGCCATTACCTATGTAAAAAACCAGATGATCACCTCGGAGCAGGAGCTGGCGCAGGTGGAAGTGGAAGGTGTGACCGACTTTCCCGCCCTGTACCACGCCTATGGTCAAGCGCTGCAACAGCAACAAAAGATGGATTATGACGACCAGCTGGTGTATGCCCGGAAAATTCTGAAGCTCTGTCCGCCAGTCCTCCGCCAGTTCCAGGCACGATACCGATATTTTTGTGTGGATGAGGCCCAGGACACCTCTAAAATCCAACACGCCATCATCTCCCTCCTGGCTCAAACCAGTGGGAATCTGTTCATGGTGGGAGATGAGGACCAGAGCATCTATGGCTTCCGAGCAGCCTATCCCCAGGCCCTGCTCCACTTTCAGGAGCTCTATCCCAAGGCACAGGTGCTGTACATGGAAACCAATTATCGCTCTACCAAAGAGATTGTCAGTGCCGCTCAGACGTTTATTGAGAAGAACAAAAACCGCCACCCCAAAACCATGGTCTCCACGGGGCGCACCGGGCCAAGCATTCGTCAAGTGTTGGTGCAGAACCGAACCAGCCAGTATGCCTATCTGGCCACTGTGGCGAAGAGAGCCACCCGTCCCATCGCCATTCTCTACCGGGACAACGACAGCGCCATCCCCCTCATTGATCTCTTCCAGCGCCAGCAGATTTCCTATCGGTGCCGTCAAGTGGACTGTGGCTTCTTCACCCATCGGGTGGTGCGGGATATCTGTAACATCATTCGCTTTGCCGCCCAGCCATGCAATGGGGAGCTGTTCCTGGACCTATACTACAAGCTTGGGGCCGGAATCACCCGGTTGGCCGCAGTAGAGGCGGTCAATCGATGTGAAGGGGAGGGGGTAACCATCCTGGAGTATCTGTCCAAGTGCACCATGCTCTCCCCATGGTCTAGAAAGCAGTGTGCAGCTCTACAATCCCATGTTTCCTACCTGCTGCAACAACCAGCCCACCGGGCCATTCATCGCATTGTCCACTACATGGGGTACGGGAGGTATGTGGAAGATCGCGGTGGTGATTTGCGCAAAGCAGAAATTCTGGAGGCGTTAGGCTTTCAAGAAGCCACCCCTATGGATTTGCTAGACCGGTTAAACGACCTGTATCAGCTGATGCGGGAGGGTCCCAATATTGAGCAAGAGAGTGTCGTTACCCTGTCCACCATCCACTCCAGTAAGGGCTTGGAGTACCCTCACGTCATCCTTATGGATGTGGTAGACGGGATTCTCCCCAAAGTATTTAATGTCTCCGCAGAGGACCCCGACTTTGATACCTACCAGGAAGAGCGCAGGCTCTTCTATGTGGCTATGACCCGGGCGCAGGACTCTCTATGGGTGCTCTCTTACAAGGCACAGGAGTTGCCCTCTGCATTTGCTCAGGAGCTGTTTCCTCCCATTACGCCAAAGGAGCAAGTGGCTAAAGTCCATGCGGCCATGTTCCATCCGGGCGTAAAGGTTCGGCATAAAAAATACGGGGAAGGGAAGATCATTGACCTATCCCAGGATATTGTGACCATCTCCTTTTCGCAAGCAGGGGAGAAGAAGTTCTCCCTATCCACCACAGTGAAAAATGGCCTATTGACCAAAGTATAAGAGCACAGTTCGAGATGAACTCGAACTGTGCTCTTATAACTTATACGAATAATAGGAACCCCCCGGCATAGCCGGGGGTTCTTCATATGCGGGCAAAGCCCTTTGTTACTAGCCACGCCTCAAGGCGTTGGTACGGTCTGCCACTTGCGAAAGATTAGTGCTTGCTACCCGTAAACGGGTCGATGTATTCCTTGATTGTCATCTGATCCCCAATTTGGTCTTCTTTCAGCTGATTCTGAATATACTCTGCTATCTTTTTCGCATTTTTCCCTGCTGTGTCCACGTAGTACCCTCGGCACCAAAATTGCCGATTTCCATACTTGTATTTCAAATTACTGTGTCGCTCGAAAATGATGAGGCTACTTTTCCCCTTGAGAAACCCTACGAAACTGGACACGCTCATTTTCGGCGGTATCTCTACTAGCATATGTATATGGTCGGGACACACTTCTGCTTCTACAATCTTTACCTGCTTCCAGTTGCACAACTCTCTTAATATTTTTCCTATTTCTACTCTGTTGTCCCTATAAAAGACTTTCCTGCGGTATTTCGGTGCAAACACGATGTGATATTTACAATTCCATGTTGTATGTGCTAAACTGTTCTTGTCATTAGGCTTCATGCCTTTTGTCCTCCTTTTGATACTTTTGTGCAGTTGGAAGACCGCACTCTTATTGTATCAAAAGGAGTTTTTTCTTCATATGGAACGCTAAAGCTTTTTTTGAACTCCCCGGCACAGCCGGGGGTTTTCATTAGACAAAAAAACCTGTCCTACAGTGGGCTGTAGGACAGGGAATCTTTCTATGAGATTTCTCTCATGAAAAGCATTCTTTTTGGGAGTTTTGGTAAAAATTACTTTACCAGCTTCTTGAACTCGTCGGCCACGAACTGGACCTTGGGCCCGATGATGACCTGAACGGAGGTCTTGCTGGGGCGGATCACGCCGGAAGAGACAGCCTTAATGGCCTTCTCGTTGACCAGGCTGGAATCCTTCACCTCCAGACGGAGTCTGGTGATGCAGTTGTCCACGGAGGTCACGTTGGAGACACCGCCCAGACCCTCCAGAACAGCCTTGGCAATGGCAGTGTAGTCATTGTTAGCCAGAGCGCCGTCGGAAACCTCATCGGGATCGTCATCCTCACGGCCGGGAGTCTTCAGGTTGAACTTCACGATAGCGAAGCGGAACACCACGTAGAAGACGATAGCGGCAGCGATGCCCAGAGGAATGATCAGCAGGGTCTTCTGAGCGGCAGGCAGAGAAGCGGAGAAGATCAGGTCGGTCAGACCAGCGGAGAAGGAGAAGCCAGCGCGGAAGCCAACCACGGTGGTCACAGCCACGAAGATGCCGTACAGCAGAGCGTACACAACATACAGGCCGGGAGCCAGGAACATGAAGGCAAACTCGAAGGGCTCAGTCACGCCGCACACGAAGGAGGCGATAGCAGCGGACAGCAGAATGCCCATGGCAACCTTCTTCTTCTCGGGCTTAGCAGTGTGATACATAGCCAGAGCAGCAGCAGGAATACCGAACATCATGCAGGGGAAGAAGCCGGACATGTACATACCCAGGCTCCAGTCCACATCGGCGGAAGTCTTACCAGCCCAGAAGTTGGACAGGTCGCCCAGACCGATGGTGTCGAACCAGAACACGTTGTTCAGAGCGTGATGCAGACCGGTGGGGATCAGCAGACGGTTGAAGAAGGCGTAGAGGCCAGCGCCAACAGCATCCAGGCTGGCAATGCCCTTACCCAGAGCAACCAGAGCACCAAAGATCACGGGCCACACGAACAGCAGGATCACGGACACCACGATGGAGACCAGACCAGTGACGATGGCCACGCTGCGCTTACCGCTGAAGAAGGACAGCCAGTCAGGCAGCTTGGTGTTCTTAAACTTGTTGTAGCACAGACCGGCGATCAGACCAGCCAGAATGCCGATAAAGGGGTTAGCAATCTTAGAGAAAGCGATGTAGTTGGTGCTGGTGGTGGAGATGACACCCTCAGCGTCCAGAGGCAGCATGAAAGGAGCAACTGCGCCAACAGTGGCAGTGCTCAGCAGGTTGGTGATCATCAGCCAGGACACCAGACCAGCCAGGCCAGCGGTGCCTTCCTTGTCATCAGCCATACCAACGGCAACGCCGATGGCGAACAGGATAGCCATGTTGTCGATCAGAGCGCCACCGGCCTTGATCAGGAAGAAACCAGCGGAGTAGGCAGCACCAGAAGTGGCGTAGCCCAGGCCCTCAGCAACAGCGCCGCCCATCATGTAGGCGGGGCAGAGCCAGTAACCGATACCCATCAGAATACCACAGATGGGCAGGACAGCCACGGGCAGCATCAAAGCTTTACCGAGGCGTTGTAAAAATCGCATCATAAAATGATACCCTCCCTCAATAGATGTACGGGTCAGAAAAATCTGACCCTGTTTGGGGGTGGCCGCCGCCCACAGCGGCCACCTATTTTACACCCAAAAAGAATGCAGGAGTATGCGAATTAAGATGCAGGAGAAATCCTCTTACAGGTTCTCCTTCAGGAAGGCCTCCATGCCGGCAGCAGCGGCGGCCTCGTCACCACCCTCGCAGGTGATGGTCAGGGTGTGGCCCTGCTTGGCGCCCAGCTTCATCAGGCCCATGATGCGCTTGGCATCGGCGGTCTGACCATTGGCGGAAACCTTGATGTCACAGTCGGCGAAGGTAGCGGCAGTCTTAGCCAGCTGGCCGGCGGGACGGGCGTGGATGCCCAGGGGATCTTGAATCACATAGGTAAAGGTAGTCATTGGGGTTTTCCCTCACTTTCACAAACTTTCTTTCTCAGTTCCAACACCCGGGTGGGGGAGACAGACAGTTCGTCGTAGCCCATATCCAGGAATGTCTCGGTCAAAGACGGATCGGCACCCAGCTCGCCGCAGATGCCGCACCAGATGCCAGCCTTGTGGGCATTCTCGGCAATCATCCGCAGCAGACGCATGATGGCGGGGTGATGGGTATCGCCAAACTCCTCCAGAGAGGGGTTCTGACGGTCCACAGCCAGGGTGTACTGGGTCAGGTCATTGGTGCCGATGCTGAAGAAGTCAACCACCTTGGCCAGCTCGTCGCTGATGACGGCGGCGGCGGGGGTCTCGATCATAATGCCGTGCTCCACTTCGCCCACAGGAATGCCCTGCTCCTCCAGCTCCTTGCGGAAGGCGTCGCACATCTCACGCACACGCTTGACTTCCCAGACAGAGGCGATCATGGGGAACATGACGCTGACGGGGCCGTGAGCGCTGGCGCGATAAATGGCGCGCATCTGGGTACGGAACACCTCGGGACGGCGGATGCAGATACGGATGCCGCGCAGACCCAGAGCGGGGTTCTCCTCGGCGTCCAGGTTGAAGTAGTCAGCCTGCTTATCCGCACCAATATCCAGAGTACGGATGACGCAGGGACGGCCCTGCAGGCCCTCAACCACCTTGCGGTAGGCCTGGTACAGATCATCCTCAGTGGGATAGTCCTCGCGGCCCAGATAGAGGAACTCACTGCGCAGCAGGCCCACGCCCTCGGCGTCGCCCTTAATGACGTGCTCCACGTCGGAGGGGTTACCGATGTTGGCGTACAGCTTGATCTTCTGACCATTGCGGGTCACGGAGGGCTTGCCACGGTAGGCCTCCAGCTCCTGCTGACGGCGAATCACAGCCTCACGCTTCTCGGTCATGGTCTTGAGCGTCTCATCATCGGGCTGGATGTAATAGTTGCCCTCGATGCAGTCCACCACCATCATCTGACCGCTCAGGGAGTCGTCCATGGCGATGTCGGCCTTCACCAGGGAGGGAATACCCATGATGCGGGCCAAAATGGCGGTGTGGCTGTTGGCGGAACCGTGCTGGGTGACAAAAGCCAGAATCTTGTCCTTGGGCAGCTGAACAGTCTCAGAGGGGGTCAGGTCCTCGGCAATCAGAATGCCGGGCTGATCCATCTCAAAGCCAGAGCTGCCGCCGCACAGGATGTTGACCACACGGGTGGAAACGTCGCGCACGTCCGTAGCACGGGCCTGCATGTAGGAGTCGTCCATGGAAGCAAAGTCCATGGCAAACTCTTCACCAGTCTGCTTGACAGCCTGTGCGGCGCCCAGGCCGTTCTGGATCTTGGCCTGAATGCTCTCCAGATAGTCCAGATCGTCCAGCATCATCATCTGGACATCCAGAATCATGGCCTGCTCCTCGCCCAGCTCCTTGGTGGCCTGATCCACCAGGTGCTGCAGCTGAGAAAGAGCAACCTCCTTGGCTTTGTCAAACTTCTGCTGCTCCACGGCGGGGTCGCCGCAGGAGACGGGCAGGGTGGCCTGCCCCTTGCGATAGAGATAAGCTGGGCCGATGGCCACGCCGGAGCAAACCGGCAATCCCGAACCTCGTATCATAATGTGCCTCCTAAATTTATCTGATTTCTTTTTTTACTTTTTCAGAGTGAGCAGCACATCGCCAGCCTTCACGGGGCCAGTGTGTCCTTCCACAGTGGAAAAGTTATCGGAATTGCAGATCACCATGGGGGTGATGGTGTCGTAACCGTCCGCCTTGATGGCCTCACGGTCAAAGGTGATAAGCAGCTGACCCTTCTTCACCTTGTCGCCGTTGGCGGCGTGAACGGTGTAGTGGGCACCCTTCAGGTTCACGGTGTCCAGTCCCACGTGGATGAGCACCTCAGCACCGTTGTCAGCCTGTAGGCTCACAGCATGGCCGGTGTCAAACATCATCTCCACGGTGGCGTCACAGGGAGCAACCACCTGAGTGCCAGTGGGGCGGATGGCGATGCCCTTGCCCAGGATCTCCTCGCTGAACGTAGGATCGTTGACCTGGCTGACCGGAACGGCCTCTCCGTCCATCGGGGCGTAGATCACCAGATCGTCTGCATGCGAAGACTTGCCCAGCAATTTGTCAAATAGTCCCATGTTCCTTCACTCCTTCTTTTCCTTTATTGATGCGGTGTAAGTGAACAGCCAGATAGGCTTTCTGTTCCTTGGATAATTCTTTTCCGCAGGCTGTTTCCAGCTCCTTGGTGAGGATTTCCGCCAGATGATAGTCCTGCGGGAATGCCTGCATAATCAGGTCAGAGAACTGCTCGTCTGCCGGGAGAGTATCCCGGGGGGAATAGAGGTCCAATGCCAAGAACTTCAGATGAATGACCAACTCATCATAATAGATGGTGGTTCGATCCAAATGGAACTTGTCATTGGACTCCAGCGTATGCAGCATCTGGCCCAGTGCCTGGGTGACCTTTAAGGTAATACCCAGAGACATCTCATGCTCAGCGTTGACCAGGTGTAGGGCAATGGAGGCCGCCTCGTCCTGGGGAAGCGTCACGTTGAAACGACGCTGAATCTCCGTCAAAGCGTGACAGCCGATGTTGTACTCCTGGGGATAAAACAGACGGACTTCCGTATGCAGGGCATTGGTAAACCCCATACCGGATTCCGCCCGGCGGATGGCAAAGCAGATGTGGTCGCACAGCGTCAGATAAATTCCCTCGTTGAGGGGATGATCCAACACTTGGGTGGCATATTGAATCAGCTCTGTACAAAACTCCACCTGAGGCTGGGGACAGCGGGCCAGCAGGTCCTTCAACTGTTCCAGATTTGCGGGATTGGAGATGCTGAACACCTTTTCCACGCGCTCCTGATCAATCACCGCGCCCTGCTTGACACCAAACCCAAGTCCGCGTCCCATGACGATGTGTTCCTGTTTGTTCTCGTCCAAGCAGCTAACAATGTTATTATTGATCGTTTTAAGCACATGGAATACCACCGTAATTCCTCCTCTGAACGGAAATCGAAAGGACGAAAAAAGAGAAAAACCAGGCCTCACCCGTAACAGAGAATTGGGCACCGCCCAGACACATCAGCTCTGTAATTTCGTCAAGGTGAGTCCCGGTTTTGCCCGCCTATGCGGTAACAATCCAAGCTACTGGATAAATATTATAAAATAAGCTTGGATTTGTCAATAGTATTTTAGACAAAAGAGATAAGACCGGACTCATTCACAAAATTTCACTGAAATTTTTGTTGATATTTACCTTTGCATTTTGAGTCATTTTTGGGTTAGTGCTGCATAAGCGCTGCGTACTAAGCCCTCATCTGTGTAAAATCGCTCATATTCACTGGCTAAGGGCAATCCCATAGGAACTCCCTCCCGGCGGAACCGCATACCGCCCTCCACCGTGCGTTTTCCCGACATGTGGAACGCGGAAATTCCTGTGCGCTCCCGGATAACCGGAATGTTCTCCGGGCTCACGCCGCTGCCTGCCAACAGGGTAATCCGCCCGTCCGCCTGCTGTTGCAGCTGGGCCAAAGTCTCCACTCCCTCCAGGGCTGTGGCCGCCTGACCGGAGGTAAGGATGGTGTCAAAGCCCAGGGTGACCGCTGTCTCCAGGCCCTGCTGGGCATCGGCGCACACATCGAACGCCCGGTGCAGCGTTTTCCCCAGAGGTCCGGCAGCCTCAACCAGGGAAGAGAGGAAGGGTACATCCAAGGTCCCATCCGGGCACAGCGCACCAATCACCACGCCGTCTACACCGAGAGAGCGGCACAACTCCACCTCTTTGTACAGGATTTCCTGTTCAGAGGGGGTGTACAGGAAATCGCCGAAGCGAGGGCGCAGCAACACGCGCACCGGCACGTCCAACTTCTGTACCGCCTCAATGAGATAGGGGCTGGGACTGGTCCCGCCAATGATCAAATTGCCGCACAGCTCCAGTCGGGTGGCTCCACCCGCCGCTGCAGCACGGGCCGATTCCACGCTGTCGACACAAATTTCCAAAGTCATCATGACCGCCTCCTGTCATCGGTAGAATGCTTTTATATATCATAAACAAAAATTGCGCGGAGCACAAGTGGTATTCTTTTCAAGTGGGCGCAAAATAGCACCCTCAGCTTTCTGTTGCCGGAAAGCTGAGGGTGCTGGTTCTCATTTCAGGCCGAGGGGAGTAATTGCGCAGTAGTCTTCGATGGTGCCGTGCTTTTTGAAGCACTCCAGGATTTCCTTGCCCACGGGGTGGAGCTCTTCCACGTCAAAGGCCTCCAGCTCTTTGGCGAAGAAGTCGTAGAGAATCTGGGCACCCTTCTGGTAGCCCTCCATTCCCATCTGCTCCTGAGTCTCAGGATGCAGGAAGGTGGTACGGATCTCCTGGCCGTCCACCTTCATCTCCTTCATGCAGTAGCCCAGCAGGGAGCAGGGGGCGGGGGTGAGACGGTCCATTTTCATATTCACGCCGCCGCGGCGGGCCAGATACTCTCTGGCAATCCACTCCGCAGCAAAGCCGATGCGATACACACCGATGTGCTGGTTGGGAATCAGGACATACTTGGTGTTGGGAGAGTTCAGAATCTGCTCCAGCAGCAGGTTGGCCTGCACCACCTTACGGCCAGTAGCAAAAGGCCAATAGGAACCCACGCCTTCACTGGCCAGGGGAGAGTTTCCGCTGATGCTGGGGTTCTTAAAGCCACGGGGGGCCACCAGACGCCACAGCCAAGCCAGAGCGGGGGGGATGATGTGCATCAGACCCATGATACCGTAGTCCGGGTGAGCGGCGCTGGAGGGAGGCATACGCACGCCGAAGCTGCGCACATCCACCTCCACAGGGGACATCTCGATGTTGTCCACCATAGTGCGGGGAATAATCACACGGGGGTTGGGGCAGGGCTTGCCGTTGGAGTCCATGGTGTGGTCCCAAACCAAGCAGGTAGCACCGGGAACACCGTCGATGTTGAAGAACATCAGAGGCTTCTCGCTCTCAATGGTGATGCGCTCGTACATGGGATCGCTGCCATACTCGGTGATGCCGTCCACACGGAGGAACCAGCCGTCCTCACCATCGTACAGAGCCAGCTTGCCGCTCTCCGTCTGGAAAGAGGGGTGGCAGATGGCCATATCATCGGTGACCGGGTGAATGGTACAGGTATCGCTCATGTGCAGGTAATCCCGCTCGCCGTTCTCCAGGTTGGTGCCCAGCAGCACACGGCCATCGGACACACGGTGCACATCCTGAAGCAGCTCGCTCTTGCCGCCGCCAGAAGCGCCCTCGTGCATCATCACCATCTCATTCTCATAGGGAGTGACAATACGGGCAGCGGAGGCATGGGCAGTCACCCAGCCCTCCTGTTCGCCGATATCCAGCAGCACACTGTAAATACCCTTCTTGGCGGAGGGGCCGGGATAGAGGTTATAAGAGAACACCTCATGGCGGTCCTCCAGACGATTGTGCACGCACACCTGTCTGCCGTTGAAGTGGGTGTGGCGGAAGGGGGGAGCGACATAGACAATGGCGCGGGGCTTAAAGTTGTGAATGTCCTTGCCACTGACAAAGGACTGGAGCTGAGACAGAGCAAAGGCAAAGAAGGCCGCATTGCGGGGGCACACCAGCAGAGCCTCATAGCCATACTCCTTGCCGCCCGCCATAAAGGGCACCAGAATCAGCTCCTGACGGGCCAGCCACTGATAGGTCTCGATCTTCAGTTTCTCGAAGTCGTAGCCGTACACATCCTTAAAGCGGGGCTTATCCGTGGGGAGATCATCGCCAATGCGCATACAGTCCGGATCACGACGGCGCATATAGTCCTCGGTGAAGTTGACGGCAGCACCGTTCTTGCAGCGGGAGACCACTGCCTCCTTCACTAGCTCACCATTGACCCGGTAGCAGACATCCACCTGATTGGTATTGGTTCCGTTATTGCCAAAAATCAGGCCGTACAGCATCTCCTCCGTCTTGGGAATGATGATACTAGGGCTGTTGTCCAGTATCTTTTCCAGGTCGGGAGGGAGCACAAACTCTTCCAACAACACGTTCATGTACCGCAACCTCTTTTCCGTGACATAGTTTGAAATTTAACATACTACACGTAGAGTATCAAACTTGACGGCGACTTGTCAACCACTCTTTTCTTGCAAGACCATTTTTCCCGTCTTGCATTTTCCGGTTTTTTCTAATTCGATTTAACCGTTCTGATTTGATTTGTACCACATTTATCTAGAAACTCCTTCCATACCACGACAATTTTTCCTGTTTTCTCGTTTCAGATATCCTTTTTCATAAATGGTCGAATTTTTGTGAGGAAATCAATATTTCATACTTTGTTAACATTTTCCCTTCGCTTCCCAAGACATCTTGCATTTTGCCTTATTTTCCTGTATACTCACAAAAGATACAGCTATTTAGCGAAAAAAAGCAAACGAGTGAGGTACCCCATGAAAATTGCAGAATTGTTTGGCCAAGGCCGCCCTGTATTCTCCTGTGAGATCTTCCCGCCCAAGCGGGATTCCCCCATTGACAGCATCTATCGCACGTTAGATGGATTGAAGGATATTCGCCCTGATTTCATCAGCGTGACCTACGGCGCAGGGGGTGGCGGTAACGTCAACCACTCCACCCAAGAGATCGCCTGCATGATTGAAAATGAGTACCACATTACCGCTATGGCCCATTTGACCTGTGTGGGCTGCACCAAGGAGAGTGCTCTAGAGGTGATGAACACCCTTAAGGCCGGAGGCGTGGAGAACATTCTGGCGCTGCGTGGAGACCACAACCCCAACGCAGTCTCTCACACGGACTTTCTCCACGCCGATGACCTGGTGTCCTGGATTCGGCAGCACGGGGACTTCGGCATTTCCGGGGCCTGTTACCCCGAGGGACACCCGGAGAGCCCCGACGTGGTCTCTGACATCCGTTATCTCAAGCAGAAGGTGGATGCCGGTGTGACTCACCTGGTTAGCCAATTGTTTTTTGACAACGACGATTTTCTCCGTTTCTGGGAGCGGTGCCGTCTGGCTGGGATTGAAGTGCCCATTGAGGCGGGGATCATGCCGGTGCTGAGCAAAGCCTCCATCCAGCGCATGGTGTCCATGTGCGGTGCCTCTCTGCCCCGGAAGCTGACCCGCATTTTGGCCCGCTACGGCGATCACCCCCAGGCCATGCGAGAGGCGGGCATCGCCTATGCCATTGACCAAATCTCCGATCTCATCGCCGCCGGTGTGGACGGAATTCACCTGTACACCATGAACAATCCTCAGGTGGCCCGTCAGATCAGTGACAGCATCACCGCCATCCGCAGCGTATGATGGAAGTACAGCTTTCGTCCCTGGATATCTCCGAGGTGCTGCGGTATATGGGCTGTCCCGCCCACCAGGCGGACCAAGCGCTGGTGGAGACGGTAACGACCTGCGCCCAGGCACTTGTAAAAACGGCTCGTCCCCGGTGGACCTATCGCACCTTCTCCATCTCTCTGGAGGAGGAGGGGGTGCGCCTGTCCACCGGGCTTCTTCTACCTGGGCAGGACCTTCGCACTCACCTCAGCGGCTGCCATCAGGTGGCAGTGTTCTGCGCCACCCTGTCCCCACAGGTGGACAGTCTCATCCGGCAGGCGGAGAGCCGGGACATGCTCCAGGCCCTGGCTTTGGATTGCTGCGCCACTGCTGCGGTGGAACAGGTCTGCGATGAAATCGAGACATTCCTTCACGGAGAGTATCCGGGGTGCTATTTCCCCTTCCGGTATAGCCCCGGGTATGGGGATTTGCCCCTGTCTCTCCAGGGCCCGCTACTGGCCCTGCTGGACGCCCCCCGAAAAATCGGGCTGTGCGCCAGCGCCACCCACATTTTAACCCCCCGAAAATCGGTCACTGCTCTCATCGGTGTGTCTCACACACCTGTGACAGACACCAAGCGAAGCTGTCTGAGCTGTCCTGCCGGGGAGCATTGTCAATATCGAAAGGCAGGCGGTCACTGTGGATCTAAATAAGTTACTCACCTCCGGTCAACCCATCTTGCTGGACGGCGCCATGGGCACCATGCTCCAGGCCAAAGGGCTGCCCACAGGCGCAACCCCTGAGTTGGTTGCCCTGGAACACCCCCAGTGGTTGCTGGACATACACACAGCCTATCTGGACGCAGGCAGTCAGATTGTCTACGCCAACACCTTTGGGGCAAACCGAGAAAAACTGGCCCATTGCGGGGTCACTGTGGAAGAAGTCGTACAAGTTGCCGTCTCTCTGGCCAAGCAAGCCGCCCAGGGCAGGGGACTGGTGGCGTTGGATATCGGACCCATCGGCCAGCTGCTCCAGCCCACTGGCACTCTGGAATTTGAAGAGGCAGTGGATATATTTGCCCAGGTGGTACGGGCCGGTGTGGCCGCTGGGGCTGACCTGGCCGTCATCGAGACCATGACCGACCTACAGGAGGCCCGAGCCGCTCTGCTGGCCGTGAAAGAGAATAGTTCCTTGCCCGTCATGGTGACCATGACCTACGAGGCCACCGGGCGCACCTTCCTGGGTTGCAGCCCCGCCTGCGCCGCTCTGACCCTGGAGGGAATGGGGGCTGATGCCATCGGCATCAACTGTTCCCTGGGTCCCCGGGAGATGCCTCCCCTGGTGGAAGAACTGATTGCTTGGACCAACCTTCCCATCGTGCTCAAGCCCAATGCAGGCCTGCCCCATCCGGATGGCTCTGGTTATGACATCACCCCGGAGGAGTTTGCCCAGAGTCTGGCCTCCCTGGCTCAGATGGGGGTACAGGTATTTGGCGGCTGCTGCGGCACCACACCGGAGTATATCCGGCTGCTGCGGGAGGCGCTTAGCCAAACCCAGGTGCGCCAGGTGCCCCGCCACGTGCCTCCAGCGGTGTGCAGCGCCACCAAAGTGGTGCCCATTGACCGAGTGCGCGTCATCGGTGAGCGCATCAATCCCACGGGCAAAAAGCTGATGAAGGAAGCGCTCCGTAGGGGCGATGTGGACTATATGCTGGGTCAGGCCCTGGCCCAGGTAGACGCAGGAGCGGATATTCTGGATGTCAACGTGGGTTTGCCCGATATTGATGAGGCTGAGATGATGGTGGCAGCAGTAAAGGCCATTCAAGGGGTGACAGATGCCCCCTTGCAGCTGGACTCCACTGACCCCGCCGTGTTGGAACGGGCCCTACGGGTGTACTGCGGTAAGGCCATCGTCAACTCAGTGAACGGGGAAGATGCTACCAGCGACAAAATTCTCCCCTTGGTGAAACAATACGGCGCCGCTGTGGTGGGCCTCACTCTGGATGAAGAGGGCATTCCCCAGACCGCCCAGAAACGGGTGGACATTGCCCGCCACATTCTGGACCGAGCCATGTCCTACGGCATTCCCAAACAGGACGTGTATATTGACTGTCTCACCCTCACGGTGTCTGCCGAGCCCACTGGGGCGGTGCAGACCCTCCAGGCCCTCCGACAGGTGAAGGAGGAGTTGGGCCTGAAAACGGTGCTGGGAGTGTCCAACATCTCTTTCGGCCTCCCCGCCCGGGGACTGGTCAACCAGAATTTCCTGACTATGGCCATGGCGGCGGGGTTGGACCTACCCATTCTCAACCCCAACGTGGATGCCATGATGGCAGCCGTGCGCTGTTACCATCTGCTGACCACGGTGGACGAGAACGCCGCCGACTTCATCGCCGCCTACGGCAACGCCACCGTATCCACCTCCATCACCACCACAGCCGGGACTTCCGCTTCTCCCACCAGTACCTCCGGCACTCGAACGCTGGAAGAGGCCGTGGTGGCTGGGCTAAAAGCAGAAGCCGCCGCTGCCACCCGCAGTCTGTTGGAGCAGCGAGAGCCCATGGACATTGTCAATGAGATGCTCATTCCCGCTCTGGACAAGGTTGGGGCCGACTTCGAGCAAAACCGGGTGTTTCTGCCCCAACTCATCCAGTCTGCCGGAGCCGCTCAAGCCGCTTTTGACGTCATCCGCCAGCACATGGCCACGGGCGACCAGGAACAGGTGGACCGGGGCACCATCGTGATCGCCACGGTGAAGGGGGATATCCACGACATCGGCAAAAACATCGTCAAGGTACTGCTGGAGAACTACGGTTACACCGTGGTGGACCTGGGCCGGGATGTAGACCCCCAGAAGGTAGTGGAGGCCGCCCAGCGCCACCAAGCCCCGCTGGTGGGACTGTCCGCCCTAATGACCACCACAGTCAAGAACATGGAAGAGACCATCGCCCAACTCCGTCAGGCCGGATTGACCTGCAAGGTGATGGTGGGTGGAGCCGTGCTTACCCCGGAATATGCCGCTCAAATCGGCGCTGATTTCTATGCCAAAGACGCCAAAGACTCCGTAGACATTGCAAAGCGTGTCTTTTCTACCGCTATGTGATCTGGTCACAGAATGAAAACTCCCGGCATAGTATGATACACGTATCAAATCGTGGGAGGAAGACAGATGCGTGTTGTGAAACGAAACGCCGTGGTGGACCAAGCCCTGTGTGTGGCCTGCGGCTGTTGTGTCAAGTTTTGTCCCTTGTCAGCTGTTGAGGTATTTCATGGATTGTATGCCAAGGTAGACCCGGCCCGCTGCGTGGGGTGCGGGAAGTGCGCCAAAGAGTGCCCGGCCTCTATCATCCGTATTCAGGAGGTGGGAGCATGAAGGGAAAGCGTTGGTACGACTATCTGTGGATTGCCACAGCCCTCTACCTAGTCCTAGGCTTTTTTAACATTCTCTTTGCCTGGCTGGGCCTTCTGTGCTTTTTCATCCCTCTGATTTTGGCCGTTGCCACCGGGCAGAAGAGCTACTGCAACCGTTACTGTGGCCGGGGTCAGCTTCTGGGTCTGCTGGGAGGCCGGTTTGGACTATCCCGGCGGAGAGATATGCCCCAGTGGATGAAGAGCCGGGGATTCCGCTACGGCTTTCTGGTGTTCTTCTTTGCCATGTTCTTTCTCATGCTGTGGAATACTTATCTGGTGTTTGCAGGTGCCCAGAATCTCTCTCAGGTGGTAACCCTGCTGTGGACCTTCCGGTTGCCCTGGCACTGGGCCTACCACGGCACGTTGTTCTCTCCCGGTGTGGCTCAGTTTGCCTTTGGCTTCTATAGCGTCATGCTCACATCCACGCTGCTGGGTCTTGTGACTATGGTGCTCTTCAAGCCCCGCTCCTGGTGTGTCTACTGCCCCATGGGCACCATGACCCAGCTGATCTGCCAGGCAAAATACAAAGAAAAATAAGTAGAGGAAAGCTGCTGCGAGGAAATCGCAGCAGCTTTTTTATCGCTCACTTAATTGTCGCAAGGCTGCTTCATTCTCGATCTTCACCACGCCCCGGGAGAGGGAAACCAGACCTTCGGATTGGAAGTATCGAAGCATTCGGGTGACTACCTCCCGGGCTGTCCCCATGTGGTTTGCAATTTTCTCGTGGGTGAGAACCAGCTGGTCCGTGCCGTCCAACACGCTCTCCTGGAGGAGAAAGTCCGCCAGACGCTTGTCAAAGCTCTTCCACATCACCTGTTCCATCAGCCACATGACCTCAGAGAACCGAGCACTCATCACCTCATTGGTGTAGTTGGCCACGGCAGAGGACTGCTCCATGAGGGATTTGTACACGTCCGGTGGGATAATCCAGAACTCTGCGTCCTTCTCCACCTCAATCTGAATGTCAAACTGGATGCTTTGCAGCATACACGAGGCAGAAAACAGGCACATATCCCGCTCAAAGAGGCGGTACAAGGTAATCTCCCGCCCCTCGTCCGAGAGAATGTACGCCCGCAGCTGTCCGCTGCACACCAACAGCAACCCCAGGCAGTCCGCCGAACCGTTGTGGAGCACGGTCCCCTTGGTAGCCTGGGCTTTGGAGGCAGAGGCAGTAAGCAGGTCCTGCTGGGCTTGGGTCAGTTGGTCCCAAATGGGGAAATATTGAGAAATACTCATGGTTTCACCTGATTATTTTCTTCCGGTCCGCTTTTTGCGGGAATTGCTGGGCTTGGCCACTGCCCACCCAGCCTTTTTCTTCTTGTGCTCTTTCAGCGCAGTGGTGCGGGAAGTGTCCCCCTTGGCCTTGGGCTTTCCGCCCTTGGATGTGTTGGGACGCTGACTGGAGGCTCCAGGTTTCTTCCCGGACCACTGACCACCCTTGGGACGGATGAGGCAGTGCTTGTCGTAACCGATCAGATCTTCCCGTCCTGCCTTCACCAGGGCCTCGTGGACCAGCATATAGTTTTTGGGGTTGCGGTACTGGATGAGCGCCCGCTGCATGGCCTTTTCGTGGGGGTTGGTGGGCACATACACTGGCTTCATGGTGCGGGGGTCCAGTCCCGTGTAGTACATAGCGGTGGACAGGGTAGAGGGGGTGGGGTAGAAGTCCTGAACCTGCTCGGGCATATAGCCCAAGTCCCGCAGATACTCCGCCAGAGCCACTGCCTCTTTCAGCGTAGAGCCGGGGTGGGAGGACATGAGATAGGGCACCACATACTGTTTCAAACCACACTGCTCGTTGAGCCGCCTGTACTTGACCAGGAACTTGTCGTAGACTGCCCGGGGCGGCTTACCCATCTTCTCCAGCACCGGGTCGGCGATGTGCTCGGGAGCCACCTTCAGCTGGCCGGACACATGATACTTCACCAGTTCCTTGAAGAAGGTGTCATTCTGATCGGCCAACAGGTAGTCAAAGCGAATACCGGAACGGATGAACACCTTTTTCACCCCTGGAATTGCCCGGAGTTTGCGCAGCAGGGCCAGATAATCGCTGTGGTCCGCAATCAGGTTCTTACAGGGTTTGGGGAAAAGGCACTGCTGAGTGGGACACACGCCCTTGGTCAGCTGCTTTTTACACGCGGGCTGACGGAAGTTGGCGGTGGGGCCGCCCACGTCGTGGATGTATCCCTTGAAATCCGGCTCCCACACCATCTGCTGGGCCTCTGCCAGGATGGACTCGTGGCTCCGGGTCTGGATGATACGCCCCTGGTGGAAGGTGAGGGCACAGAAGCTACACCCACCAAAGCAGCCACGGCAGGATACCAGGCTGAACCGCACCTCCTCAATGGCGGGCACGCCGCCAGCGGCCTCATAAGAGGGGTGATACGTACGCATATAGGGCAGACCGTACACCCGGTCCATCTCCGCCTGACTCAGCGGCTTCTGGGCTGGGTTCTGGATGACGTATTCCCGGGGGCCATAGGGCTCCACCAGCGTTTTTCCAGAGAAGGGGTCCGTATTGCAATACTGAGTGTAGAAACTCTGAGCATACTTACGCTTATCCTCACACAGCTCTTGATAGGAGGGGAGGGTCACATAGGGCACCATCAGGTCCACCTGGGTGGCACGGTATACGGTACCATTGACAAAAGTGATGTCCTGGGGTTTCAGGCCGCTGTCCAGAGCGTCCGCCACCTCCACCACAGACCGCTCGCCCATGCCGTACATGAGCATGTCCGCCTGACTGTCCAGCAAAATGGAGCGTTTAAGCTTGTCCGACCAGTAGTCGTAGTGGGCCATGCGGCGCAAGCTGGCCTCAATGCCGCCGATGAGAATTGGGATATCCTTGTACACCCGGCGGATGAGGTTGCAGTACACCACCGTGGCATAGTCTGGCCGCTTCCCAATCACTCCACCGGGTGTAAAGGCATCCATCTTGCGGTGCTTTTTGGACACGCTGTAGTGGTTGACCATGGAGTCCATATTGCCGCCAGTGACCAGAAAGCCCAGACGGGGCCGACCCAGGACGGTGATGGACTGGGGGTTCTTCCAATCAGGCTGGGAGATGAATCCCACTTTATATCCTGCCGCTTCCAGCACACGGCTGATGATGGCATGGCCAAAGGAGGGATGGTCCACATAGGCATCCCCAATGACGTAGACAAAGTCACACTGTTCCCAGCCTCGCCGCTCCATATCCGCTTTGGAAATTGGCAAAAAGTCACGCATGGTGCGTCCTCCTTCATTTGTGCATCAATTGACAGCCCTCTATTGTATACGAAAAGATTCCACCTGGCAATGGGTTTTTCATTTCCAGTCTTATAGGAGGTTTTCCTCCTGTACCTTCAGCACAAACTGTCTGCCCTCCACGGTCAACAGGCCATCCCGCTGCATTTTGCTCAGCTCGTTGGACAGGGCACTGCGCTCCACATTGAGATAGTCTGCCAGCTGCTGACGATTAAAGGAAATTGTGAAAGAAGGGCTCTTGTGCTCTGCTGCCTGGGCAGAGAGATAGGTCAGAAGTCGACCCCGAATGGTCTTGGCGGTAGTAAAGGCAATTTTCCGGGAGAGCGCCAAATTCTTCTGGGCCGAGATGGAGAGTAGGTTCTGCACCAGTCTCTGGTGGAATCCGCACCCATTGCTGCACACCTGGAGCATGTGGGGCGTCTCCAAAAAGAGGACGGTACACGGCTTTTCCGCCACCACACTGACCATCAGCGGCTCGTGCGGGATGCAGGTGTAGGTCTCCGCAAACATCTGCCCCGGCTGCACCGAGTCTAACACACTGGTATTGCCCCAGAAGTCGTCCCGCTGAATGCAGACGCTGCCCTCTAACACCATCCCCATGGCGGTGACACATTCTCCAGCTCCATAGATCAGCTGCCCCTTGGAAAAGGACTGCTCCCTGCCGTGGAGACACCCCAGCATGGCAGTGATATCCTGAGGGGCTATCCCACGAAAGAGGGGAGTCTGGGCCAAAAACGTCAAATTCATTGCAATTCCTCCCGGAGCTTCGGATCATCCATTTCATTGTAAGGGGTATCACCTCTCCCGTCAACCATATTGCAAGGCGACACAGGAGACGGTATAATATGGCTTGTCTATTTTACCTGGAGGAGTGACCCCTTATGATTCATTTTCAGCATTTTAACTTTAACGTTTTGGACCTGGACAAGAGCCTGACCTTCTACAAAAATGCCCTGGACCTGGAGGTCGTGCGGGAATACGTCCCGGAGGACGATTCTTTTAAACTGGTATATCTGGGTGACGGCAAGACCCCGTTCCAGCTGGAGCTGACTTGGCTGCGAGACCGCACCGATCCCTACAACCTGGGCGAGTGCGAGTTTCACCTGGCCTTTGTCACCGACGACTACGAGGGCCTCCACGCCCGGCACCAGGAGATCGGATGCATCTGCTACGAAAACCCCGACATGGGCATCTACTTTATCACCGACCCCGACGGGTACTGGATTGAGATCGTCCCCGAAAAGTAAACCGGAAAACATCCTTGGGCCCGTTGCCGCATCTGGCAACGGGCCCAAGTTTCGCTTCTACGATCTCTTTTGATCGAAGGCGGGGTTGGTGAGATAGACATTTTTCTGGTCCATCCGCTCCTTGGCCCGGTAAATGGCCTCGCCAAAGCGCTGGAAGTGGACGATTTCCCGCTCCCGCAGAAAACGGATGACATCGTTGACGTCGGGGTCATCCGACATACGCAGGATGTTGTCATAGGTCACACGGGCCTTCTGCTCCGCGGCCAGGTCCTCGGTGAGGTCTGCGATGATATCGCCCTTCACCCCAATCCCAGCAGCATTCCAGGGGGAACCGGAGGCGGCCGTAGGATAGACGCTGGCAGTGTGGTCGATGAAGTAGGGGGCAAAGCCGCCTTCCCGCAGCTGCTCCTGGGTGAGGTTTCGGGTGAGCTGATGGACAATGGTGCCGATCATCTCCAGGTGTCCCAGTTCCTCTGTCCCTACAGAAGGGTCAAAATGATGCCTATCTTTTCACGTTGGAACAGAACACATAACTGTCACCCCTGGACTCCATGGTAACCTCCCACGCCGTACCGTCATCCTTGGTGTATTGCAACTGCACCTGCTGGTCCGAGATATGGGTGCCGGAGGTAATGGTACACCATTGGAAGTTGGTATCTCCGTGCACCAAATAATAGGCGTTCGATTGCTCCAGATAGTGGAACTGTTCCAGTCCCTGCTGTTGGGTGTCCGTCAGGCCCATGCCCAAACCTCCCTCCAGCACCTGGTCCATCTCCTGCCTGGTCACCTTGATAACACCGCTGTACTCTGTCATGGGTTCCAGCTCACTCAGTTGCTCCCGCTCCGTCTGAGAGAGCTGGGCAGCCGTTCCGTCTATCCCGTTGTAAAACAGCTCAAATAGATTGATTTCACCGGGGGAGGTATACTCACTGGTTAGAAATTGATTGTGCATATTCCCGGTGCTTCCGTTGAAGAACTCCTGATTGAAATAGTCCAGTTCCTCCTGGGTCAGAGAATGCGTAGCCTCTTTCGGTCGGCAGGACACCAGAGACCCGCACAGCAACACAGCTCCACATATCAGCAACAGAAGGAACGTGGGCGGACGTCTCCGCTTCCACTCAAACAGGTTGAGAATGCGAATTCCCGTCTCACGAGCCGTCCGGGAAAACGCCGTGGTAAAAGGCGAACGAGGCGGAGTCGGTCGAACCGATTTCATAGCAATTCTCCTTTCCCATCAAACTTTCAAATGAATGCTTCCCTTGGTATTACTCCCGGTGATGGTGACTTGATAGGAATCAGTTTGAGAAATCTCCAGATGGAATTGGGAGGTGTCTAGATTGTCATTCTGGTAGAGCGGGGTGCCGTCGCCCCCTTCAATGGCGATGCCCAAGGTCCCTTCATCCACCTGCAGCGCCACATCCAACACATCGCCAGACTGCAAACGCATGGTGTGAGTAAAGCTTCCGTTGAGGATGGAATAGTCCAGAGCGATCTCATCGGGATTCAATAGACTGCTTCCATTAAACCGCGCCCCACTGTTCAACAGCTCCTCCCAGGAAAGACCACCCCAGCCGCCGCCAAAGAAGAAATTGAGGTCGGGAACCTCCGAAGTCTGTGGCGTTTCTGTCTCCTCTGGCATCCCCGTAGTTTGTGGCTTCTCGGTCCCCTCTGGCACAGAGTCCGTGGTCAGAGGAGGTGGGTCATCCACTACAGCAGTGTGGCAGGAGACCAGAGAGCCGCTGAGTACCACTCCAGCACACACCAGGCCCAGCACCGCCAGGGGAGGCCGTTTCTTCTTCCACTGGAACAGACTACGCAGACGCAATCCCATCTCCTGTGCCGTTGGAGAAAAGGGCGTGGTAAAGGGAGAATGAGGTGGAACCGGATGCTTGTTTCTCTTCATAGCTTCAAACTCCTTTCACACACCGCCCCAGGCCACCCGAACCTCTTGGGGCACACGGGAGGCATCAAAGCGGAAGTGGGCCTCCACCGGAGACCGCCCCAGATAATCCTCTTCCCGGCGAAATTGACCTGCATTGTGCAGAATATAGGGTTGGCCGCTGCGGTTGCGAAGGTCGGATACCACTCCGATGTGTTTGCCCTCGTTGAAGATCACAATGTCACCGGGCTGCCACTGGTCAATATCCGTAATATCACAGGTCAACTCCAGAGCGTAGGCCTGGAAGAAGGCCCATAGATTTTTCACCCTGCGAAAATCAATGTTGGCATCCCGGTATTGAATGTCTGGATAGCGGTCCGGGTATTGGCGCACGTCCTGGTCCACCATATCCCGCAGAGAATAGCCCGCCTGCCGGAATGCCCGCCAAACCATATCGGTACACACCCCTATGTCCTCCGGTGGATACCCTCCGGCGTAATATCTGCCGTCATAGGTGGGGTGGTTCTCTGCGTCTTGCTTGGCTCCCAGCAGAAAATCCGTGTAGTCATCCACGCCGTTGTGGTTATAGTCCTGAGAGCTGTACACCACGTCAATGCCGAAGTGCTGGGAGGAGTAGGTCCGCTTGGGCAAGATGCCGTAATATTGCAGAACTACGACCAGGGCCAACACCAAAACTCCTACACTTGCCAGGATCATCACCCAGGTTTTTCTCTTGTGCATCTCCCATCCCTCCCATCATGTTTGCCGATGGACTCTGGCTGCCGCCTGGAGGATGGTCTCCCCATAAGCCAGACGCTCCTCTTCCGGTAACACGGTCAGTGCCATCTCGTCACAGGCCAGTTCAATGTCTCGGTCCACCTGACGCACCATCAGCCACATCACCGGATTGAACCAGTGCACCGAAACTGTCAGCATCACCAACGCTTTCAGCCAGATATCTCTGCGGCGGTAGTGAATCAGCTCATGGAGCAAAGCATAGTCCAATCCATCCTCTGGCGATGCGTTCTGAGGTAACATCAGGGCAGGGGCCACCAGTCCCGTCAACATGGGCACCTCCAGCCCGGGGCACGCCAATAACTTAGGTACACGCTTAAGATTCAACCGCTGGGCCTGTGCCGCATATCGGCAGCACACCTCTTCCCGGGTCTCCACCGATGCCCAGCGTCTTAGATAGCGGCGCAGCCTCATATGGGACACCCCGCTCCACACCAGAACCCCGCACATCCCCAACAGCCACACCCCACTTACGATGTGAGACATGGTAAGCGCTGGCGCTTTCTCCTCCTCATCGGGATGAATCTGGGGAGCAGTTCCCGTATTCGGGGCAACCGTGGGCGCAGCGGATACCGCCACCGGGCGGTCCATCTGGGGCACGGTCATCTGAACCGGGGCTTGGACCTGGGGTACTAGGGGCAACAAAATGATCAGACGTAGACACAGCAGCGCCCAAATCACACACCGCCACTTGGCCGCATATCTGGCCCGGGTAACTCGTGCCACTCCCATGAGAACCAGCGCCACCACGCCGCCCCCCAGGGACAGGGCAAACAGATCCATCAAACACTCATCCATGGTCCCCTCCACCCAATTGGTCCAGGAGAGACCGGAGGTCCTCCACCTCCTGTTTCGTCATACCCCCCTTGGCCAGTGCGGCCACAAATTTGCGGGGAGAGCCGTCATACAGTTTGGAGAGAATGGAATGGCTGTCAAAGGTGAGGTATTCCTCCCGACTCACCAGAGGCGTGTAGCGGTTGAGCTTTCCGTCCCGTCTGGCGCTGACAAACCCCTTCTCCGTCAAACGAGTCAGGTACGTGTTCACCGTGTTGGAAGCCAGCCCCAGGGGCGCCAAGGTCTCCTCCAGCTGTGCCCGAGAGGTATCCGCTCCGCAGGCCCACAGGGCCTTCATCACTTCCAGCTCACTGTCTGGCAAATGCTTCATGGTATCACCAACTTCATATGTAGTAGTTAATTATATACTACACTTGAAGTAGATGGTTGTCAAGGGATTTTTGCCTATCTCTCTCCGTATACATGAAGCCAAGAAGGAGGAGGGGAGACACATGAAGCCCAGATTTGCAACCCTGTACGAAATCCAAGATGCCCGCCCTGTCTCACCGGAGACAGACCCGGAATTTTTTCAGCTACTCCGTACCAGTCTACTTCTGGCCCTAGGCGAACAAGGGATATTGGAGCGGGAGCAGATAGACCTGGCCTTAGAGCAGCTAGAGAAGGGCAAACGGCTATGATTTCCGTGGCCAGCTATTGCCGAGTCTCCACCGATAAGGAGGACCAGGCAAACTCCTTTGCCGCTCAGCAGCGCTACTTCTCCCAGTACATCCGCCAGCACCCCCAGTGGGAGCTGTATCGCATCTATGCCGACGAGGGTATCACAGGCACCAGCACCAAACGGCGGGTAGCCTTTCAGCGGATGATTCAGGACGCCCAGGCCGGGAAATTCCGTATCATCCTCACCAAGGAAGTCAGCCGTTTTTCCCGAAATCTGTTGGACACCATCGCCTATACCAGGAAACTCAAGGCCCTGGGTGTCTCCGTCATTTTTCTTACCGACGGCATCAACACCATGGACCCGGACGCAGAGCTACGGCTGTCCATTATGGCCTCCATTGCCCAGGAGGAGAGCCGAAGGACCTCGGCCCGGGTGAAATGGGGACAGACCCGGCAGATGGAGCGGGGGGTGGTATTCGGGCGGTCCATGCTGGGATATGACGTGAAAGATGGCGTACTCTCCATCAACCCAGAGGGAGCCCGTCTGGTGCAGCGTATTTTCCACCTGTATGGGGCGGAAAAATTGGGCACCACACAAATTGCCCGGTTGCTGGAGCGGGAGGGAGTGCGCACCTTTTCCGGGAACCCCCATTGGAGCAGCAGCCACTTGGTGAAGCTCTTAAAAAATGAAAAGTATGTGGGGGACCTGGTGCAGAAAAAGACCTACACTCCCGATTATCTCAGCCATGCCAAACGGCAAAACCACGGAGAAGAGCCGATGATCACCCTGATAGACCATCACGTTCCCATCATCTCCCGGGAGCTGTGGAATACCGTACAGCAGGAGTTAGCACAGCGCAGCAAGCACACCTCACAAAGCCGTTCCGTGCACTATGCTCTGTCTGGTAAGATCAAATGCGGGGTATGTGGCGCCACCTTCGTAGCTCGGCGGCGCAAGCGCCCGGACGGAAGGGTCAGCCTCCGGTGGAGCTGCGCCTCATCCGTCCGTGGAGGGTGTAAGATTGCCCGCATGCTCCGGGACGATGATGCCAGGCAGATGTTCCGTCAAGCCCTGTTTGCTCTGGAGTTGAGTCCTTCCAGCCTACTTACCTCCATGACCCATCTGCTTCATGGAGAGAACCCCAACAGAGAACAGATGGAGCGAGAACAAGTGCACATCTTAGACCGAAAAACCGTCCTTCTGGACGCCTACGCCTCTGGGCATATCACCAAGGAGGAACTGGCCCTTATGAAAGAGACGTACGACCGAAAACTCACCAATCTGGAACAGCAGTTGCAAGCCCCTTCGCCAGATATCATCCCAGAGGAAGCAGTGGAGCACATTCTCCAACACCCAGAGGCCAGCGATGCCCTATGCAAGCTGCTAGTGGAGAGCATCACGGTCTGCCCCCAGCGAATGGTAGAGCTAAAGCTATATCATCTCCCCATGAAGTTCCGATTTCGAGATGGAACTCCGCTTGCCAGCGGGTAGGAAAAAGACTATACTAATGGTATCCTCAGAAAAGGAGGGGGTACCGTGGACACTCCCATTGTGCAGCGCCTGTTCGCCCTGCAAGATTTGACCTATCAGAAGTTTCAGTGTAAACTCATGCCCACCGTCAGCCCAGACGTGGTCATCGGCGTACGCATGCCCGATCTCCGCCGACTGGCAAAGCAATTGCGGGGCACTCCTGAGGCGGAACACTTTCTCAACCAGCTCCCCCACACCTACTACGAGGAAAACAACCTCCACGGCCTGTTGCTGTGTGAGCACAGGGGATATGAGGAGACCGTAGAGGCCCTGAACCGTTTTCTACCCTATGTAGACAACTGGGCCACCTGTGATTTGCTCAGCCCCAAGGCCTTTGGAAAACACCCGGAGGCCTTGCCTCGCCAGGCGTGGACCTGGATGCAATCCCACCACACCTATACCGTGCGCTTTGGCCTGGGCGTTCTGTTGCGTTTCTACCTGGACAGATATTTTTCGCCAGAGTACCTGGATTGGGCCGCAGAGGTGAGAGCAGAGGACTACTATGTCCAAATGACGGTGGCGTGGTACTTTGCAGAGGCCCTGGTAAAGCAGCCGGACGCCGCCTTACCATATCTCATCCAACACCGACTCTCCCCCTGGATTCACAACAAGACCATCCAAAAGGCCACGGAGAGTTTTCGCATTGACCCGGAACAGAAGGCATTTTTGCGCTCTCTACGGGTTAAATAAATCTATATACCAAACACTGAGAGGAGTTTTTATCATGAGAATTGCAGTTACCTATGAGAACGGACAGATTTATCAGCATTTCGGACACACCAAGCAATTTAAAGTATACGACATCGTAGATGGAGCCGTGGCGAGCACCCAGATCGTGGACACCAACGGCAGCGGGCATGGAGCCCTGGCTGGATTCCTCGGCGACCTGCATGTGGATGCCGTCATCTGCGGCGGCATTGGCGGAGGCGCTCAAAATGCCTTGGCCAACGCCAACATTCAGCTCTACGGCGGTGTCTCCGGCGAGGCCGATGAGGCAGTAGAGGCACTGTTGGCCCAGACCTTGAACTACAACCCCGATGTCAAGTGCAGCCACCACGGGGAGCACCATCACCATGACCACACCTGTGGCGACCATGGCTGTGGTGGTCATGACCATGGAAGCCACTGCTCCCATGAATAATCGGAATGCAGCGGAGATTTTCGCTGTATACACCTTCCCTTGTGGTTCTTTTCGCATCGAGCAGGCGGGGGACTGTATCGTCTCTATCTCCGCTGTGCAAGGTCCGGTTCTGGACTATGGGACCCCCACACCGCTGACCCAGCAGCTGGCCAGCCAGATGGAGGAATACTTTCAGGGCAAACGTAAGGACTTTGATATCCCATATTCCCTTCATGGCACTCCGTTTCAGGAGCGGGTCTGGAAGGCTCTATGCCGCATTCCATATGGCCATACACGCAGTTACCGGGATATCGCCGCAGAAATTGGACAGCCCAAAGCCTGCCGGGCTGTGGGCATGGCCAACCACCGAAATCCCATGATGCTGGTGGTGCCTTGCCACCGGGTCATTGGGGCAGACGGCTCCTTGGGTGGCTACGCCGGAGGGCTGGAACTAAAGCGATTTCTTCTATCTCTGGAACAAAACCATACCTCATGATCAAAAAGCAGCGGTAAGTCTTGGCTTATCGCTGCTTTTATTCACAATTTGTTTCTGGACAACGGTAGCCAAATAAGATACACTGTGGCTACCTATACAGAAAGGGGGAAGATTCCCCAATGAAACTCTTGCTGCGTATCACCAAGATTTTTACCTGCATTGTGCTGGCGTGCACGGTGCTGGGCATTGTGTCCGTATTTGCCATTAACGCACGGGTCACCCATGTGGGAGGGGAGCGAATCCTCACCGCAGAGCAGGCCGCAGACCTGACCAACGTGGACTGCATTCTGGTGCTGGGCTGCGGCGTCAAGGCCGATGGCACCCCCAGTCTCATGCTGGCGGATCGTCTGGAGCGGAGCGTGGAGCTCTATGAGCTGAATGTGGCACCGAAACTGCTGATGAGCGGCGATCACGGACGGGAAGGCTATGACGAAGTGAACGCCATGAAGCAGTATGCCATGGCCGCCGGTGTTCCGTCCTCCGACGTCTTTATGGACCACGCCGGATTTTCCACCTATGAGAGCATGTACCGGGCAAAGGAGATTTTCCAAGCCCAGAAGGTGGTCATTGTCTCCCAGGAATACCACCTGTATCGGGCCATCTACATTGCCCAGGCTCTAGGGCTGGATGCCTATGGAGTCGCCGCTGACGGGGAGAACTATGCAGGGCAGTGGCAGAGAGATGCCCGGGAAGTCCTGGCTCGGGTCAAAGATTTCTTCACCTCCATCTGGAAGCCTGAGCCTACTTATCTAGGCGAAGCCATCCCCGTCAGTGGAGACGGAGATGTGACCAACGACGGTTAACCTCTGGGGCGGCGGGGCAGTTTTGAGCCCCGCCGCCTGGGCGAAAAAATTTTTCAAGAAAACGCAAATTCCCTCTTGCATTTTTCTTTCTCGTATGCTAGTATATCTAAGGTCAATCGACCGAGCAAAATTGAACATCCGGGTGTGGCGAAGTTTGGTATCGCGCTTGACTGGGGGTCAAGAGGCCGCAGGTTCAAGTCCTGTCACTCGGACCAAAAACACTGCTGATAAAATGTCAGCAGTGTTTTATTTTTTGCTTTGACGGCGGCTTTTTTCATAGAACTTTTCCACCCTATGGTGCACAGAGCGTAAGCTCTAGGGGCCATAGGTATCATTTTGACCCTTCTGTACCGATATCGGTGAGTAGCCCTTTCAGCTCTGGCCATGGCATGGAATACCGCTGGCTGAGATAGCGCAGGGAAGCACCCAGTTCGCCGTCTGGGCCACCGTATTGACTGATAATCAGGGCAGCCAGCTTGGGATTAGTGTTCTTGATGCGCACGGGGTACTGTAGCTTTTTCTCATAGACAAACATCAGCGCATTCCTCCTTCCTGACGATACTCCCAGGGCCAGGGATCATTGAGCCAGGTGTACTGGTCCTGATTGGCCGCCGCCTGCTGGGTGAGTGGCCCATACATGGCCTCGTAACGGCGTCGGCCCTCCTTGGCCAGCTTGGCATACTCCCGGAAGAGGTCGAACGCCTCTTTGTCCTGGGGATGGGTGTCCAGATACAGGCCCAGCTCGGTGAGGACAAAACTCAAGGCCTGGAGCTCCAAGGCCCCAGTCTGGGCCGGAGTGGCCGCCACTGCGTTGATCTGGAAGGGCAGATTCAGGCCGGGAAACAGGGTGCCGTTGGCCAGAGCGTCCTGCTGGGAATAGGTCTGGCTCCCGTTCTGCTGAAACGGAACATAGGGGACCGCCAAGGGCGCGCAGGATGGGAGTGTCCCCATCCCGTCACCACAGGGGCGGTTGGTGGGTTCGTTCATATTCAAAAGAATAGCCTCCTCAAACATTTTAGCATCACATGCCACACCATCCTATGCCATCCTCACCCAGGTTGACAGCCACCCGCAAAAACTGCATATTGAAATGCTGTGAAAACTGTGGTACAATGCCATTAAATAAGCTGAATGGAGGGATATCCATGACTCACGTCAAGACTCTCAACGGTGCTACTCTGAAGCAGAGCGCTGCTCACGGTGGCTGCGGCGAGTGCCAGACCTCTTGCCAGTCCGCTTGCAAGACTTCCTGCACTGTCGCCAATCAGAAGTGTGAGAACAATCACTAATCATTGATTAGACACCGGAAAGGGTGGGCCTTGTCCCACCCTTTTTCTGTGTGTTTGAAGGAGAACTAGTTATTATGGTACATACTTTTCACTGTTTGGACGCGAATATCGCGGTGGATGTGAACAGCGGTGCTGTGCATGTGCTGGACCAGACCGCTTACGACCTGCTGTCCCTGCTGGACGGCCCCATGGCAGAGCACTGCCCCGACGAGGTGGCCGCCAAGTTGCCCCAGTACGACCGCGAGTCTCTCAACTGCGCCTGGGAGGATCTCTACCAGCTGCAGCAGCAGGGGCTTCTCTTCACGGACGATACCTACATCGACCCTGAGGCCGCTGTGCTCATGCAGAAGGACGCCCCCGTCAAGGCCCTGTGCCTCCACGTGTCTCACGACTGCAACCTGCGCTGCAAGTACTGCTTTGCCTCCACCGGCGACTTCGGTACCGGCCACCGCATGACCATGAATGTGGAAACTGCCAAGAAGGCCATCGATTTCGTCATCGCCCGCTCCGGCAAGCGCCACAACATCGAAGTGGACTTCTTCGGCGGCGAGCCCCTCATGGCCATGGACACCGTCAAGGCCACCGTGGACTACGCCCGCTCTCTGGAGAAGGAGCACAACAAGAACTTCCGGTTCACCATCACCACCAACGGCATCCTGCTGGATGATGAAACCATCGACTACATCAACGAGAACATGTCCAACGCCGTGCTCTCTCTGGATGGCCGTCCCGAGGTCAACGACAATATGCGCCCCACCGTCAACGGTAAGGGCAGCTACGATGTGATTCTCCCCAAGTTCCAGAATCTGGTGGCTGGGCGCGGTGACAAGGACTACTACTTGCGTGGTACCTTCACCCGTCACAACCGGGACTTCGCCCAGGACGTCATCCACATCGCTGACCAGGGCTTCCGCAACGTATCTGTGGAGCCTGTGGTGGGAGATGCCAAGTATGACTACACCTTCAAGGAAGAGGACCTGCCTGGCATCCTGGAGGAGTACGAGAACCTGGCCCGGGAGCTGCTGGACCGGGACGACATCAACTTCTTCCACTTCAACGTGGACCTCACCCAAGGTCCCTGTGTCATCAAGCGCATGCGTGGCTGTGGCGCTGGCTGCGAGTATGTGGCCATCACTCCCGATGGCGACATCTATCCCTGCCACCAGTTTGTGGGCAAGGAAGAGTACAAGCTGGGCAACGTGTATGACAACACCTTTGACATGGACATCTCCCGGAAGTTTGCCGGGCTGAACATCTACACCCGCCCCGACTGTAAGGACTGCTGGGCCCGCTTCTATTGCAGCGGCGGCTGCTCCGCCTCCAATCTGGAGGTCAACGGGGACATGATGATTCCCAATCGGTTTGGCTGCGACATGCAGCGCAAGCGTCTGGAGTGCGCCATCGCCATGAAGGCCCACCGCGCCGGTATGGTCTAATTTCTTTTCTGGCTATTTAATCGCCGCCCCTTTCACAGTGGGCGGCGATTCTCTTTTGCATAGTTTCCCCTGGGATGCATAGGTTAGCAAGAGGTGATGAAACGATGACGCATCCCAAGCGGCTATATTCGCCACGAACATCCCGGGGGCAGGGGAAACGGCGGGAGAGAGGCCCGCTCTTCTTTCTATGCATATTCTGCCTGGTAGGCGTACTGCTGGGCAGCATTTTTGCTGCGCTTGGGGGGCGTCATCCCCAGTTTTCAGACCAATTGGCCAGCTATTTTCAGTCGGTGGCCCAGGGGTCGGTTCCTTCCGTCTCTTTCTGGTCCACCGTTTGGGACATTCTCTGCTGGCCCTTGCTGTTGGTGCTGCTGAGTTTTGGGCCTCCCGGCGTAGTGGGGGTACCATGCTTGCTCCTCATCCGTTGCTTTCTCCTCAGCTATGCCTGCTCCAGCTTTGTCGCCATGTTCGGCCTCTCTGGTCTGGGATGGGGCGCTCTATTCTTCGGGGTCTCCGCCATCCTAGTGCTACCTCTCACCCTGTATGTGGCAAAGTGGTCGTTTACAAATGCGCTGCGCAAATGTATCCCCCAGGAGTCCTCGGCCAAACTCCTGCCTCCATGGTCTGCGCTGGTCTGCTGTGGGGCTCTGTTTGGTCTCTCCTACTTTCTTCAAGGTCATTTGCTTCCATACCTTCTCCCGGGGTTGTGCCAAAAGCTGCTCTCTCTGCTCCCCTTGGGCTGAAAAGTCCAGGGTACCCAGTATGCCCTTTCCCTTGCGGCTGGTGGCAAATTATGATACAATAGTTCGAGTAATTTTCCAGGACAGGGGAGGGAGAACCGAGTGCGGATATTGGGGATTGACCCAGGCTATGCCATTGTGGGATTCGGTCTCATCGACTCCCAGCCTGGTAGGCAACAACTGGTGGCTTGTGGGGCCATCAACACCCCGGCAAGGGTGCGTTTGCCCGCCAGACTGTGGCAAATCGCCACAGACCTGGAAGAACTGATTGGGCAGTTTCACCCCGAGGTTCTGGCCATTGAGGAGCTGTTCTTCAACCAAAACGTCACCACTGGCATCGGCGTGGCCCAAGCCAGAGGGGTGATTTTAATGACCGCAGAGAAATGCGGTCTGCCTGTGGTGGAGTACAATCCCTCCCAAGTCAAGCAGGCCGTGGTGGGATACGGCAAGGCGGAAAAACGGCAGGTGATGGAGATGACCCGAAAGTTACTCCACCTGGCCAGTGTGCCCAAGCCGGATGACGCCGCCGATGCAGTGGCCATCGCCCTGTGCCACGCCCGCAGCTGCACCTCGCTGCTGTCCCGATCTATGAACCATACCTGAAGGAGCAAGCTATGTTTTACTATCTCAACGGAACGGTGGCCCATATTGGCCCCTATCTGGCCGTCATTGACTGCGGCGGCGTGGGCTATGCCTGCCGCACCACCAACCATACTCTGACTGGTCTGACCCGCGGGGCACAGGCCAAGCTCTACACCTACCTCCACGTCCGGGAGGATATTTTTGAACTCTACGGATTTTCCACGGAGAGCGAATTATCCAGCTTCCAGATGCTCATTGGAGTGTCCGGTGTAGGCCCCAAGGCTGCCCTGGCCATTCTCTCCTCCAATACGCCGGAAGGACTGGCTCTGGCCATCGTCTCGGAAAACGAAAAGGCCCTGACCTGCGCCCCTGGCATCGGAAAAAAGATCGCCCAGCGCATCATCCTGGAGCTCAAGGACAAGCTGTCCAAAGGACAGCTCACCACCAGCAGCGGGGAAGCCTTTGCCGGCGGCGTGACCATCATTCCCGAAAACAAAACCGGCGAGGCCTCGGCGGCTCTGGCCGTCCTGGGGTACAGCCAACCGGAGATTGCCGCTGCGTTGAAGGGCCTGGATGTGGACCAGCTGACCTTGGAAGAGATCATCAAGCAGGCACTCAAGCGCATGGTCCGCTAAATGAGGTGTGACAGATATGAGCATTGATTTTTCCAACCACGAATATGAAGGGTCGGACTTCGAGCCCCTGGTCAGCACCTCTCTGACCCCAGCGGACGACGGGGAGGCCTCTCTGCGGCCTCAGACCCTGGATCAGTACATCGGCCAATCCAAGGCCAAGGCCAACCTGGAGGTGTTTATCCAGGCGGCCAAAATGCGGGGAGAACCCCTGGACCACGTGCTGCTCCATGGCCCCCCGGGCCTGGGCAAAACCACCCTCAGCGGCATCATCGCCAACGAGATGGGGGTACAGATCCGTATCACCTCCGGCCCCGCCATTGAAAAGCCGGGGGATTTGGCGGCTCTGCTCACCAACCTCCAGGAAAATGACATTCTGTTTGTGGACGAAATCCATCGGCTAAACCGCTCGGTGGAGGAGATTCTCTACCCGGCCATGGAAGACTACGCCATTGACATTATGATTGGCAAAGGCCCTTCCGCCAACTCCATCCGCCTGGACCTGCCCAAGTTCACTCTTATCGGCGCCACCACCCGGGCAGGGCAGTTGTCCGCCCCTCTGCGGGACCGCTTTGGCGTCACCCTCCGGCTGGAACTGTACACCCCCGAAGAGCTCAGCGAGATCGTCACCCGTTCGGCCGGCATTCTCAACGTACCCATCGAGCCAGACGGAGCCATGGAGATTGCCCGACGCAGCAGGGGCACGCCCCGTATTGCCAACAGGATGCTGCGGCGGGTGCGAGACTTCGCCCAGGTCACTGCTGGGGGCGTCATTACCCAGGGGGTGGCTGATCGGGCCCTGCAAGCGCTGGAGATCGACGCCCTGGGCCTGGACCAGATCGACCGCCGCATGCTGTTGAGCATCATCGAGAATTACAACGGCGGGCCTGTAGGCCTGGACACCTTGGCCGCCACCATCAACGAGGAGTCCGTCACCCTGGAGGATGTGTACGAGCCCTATCTGATGCAGCTGGGCTTTCTCACCCGCACGCCCCGGGGCCGCTGCGTCACCTACAAGGCCTTTGAACACCTGGGACTGACACCACCCAACCGAGGAGAAATGGAACAACTTTCCTTTTGATTGCCAGGTTTTCCAGAACCTTTCCAGATGCTTTTTAGATTTTGCATAAAAATCATTGACAATTGCGCCAGTTTGTGATAAAAATAAACAAGGTTACAGTATGAAGGACATTGAGGAGTTGACAACAGAATATTCTGATGAGGCACTTTGTGCAAAGGCCAGAGAGGGCGATTTGACGGCTGAGGAAGTGTTGGTTCTGCGCTATCAGCGGCAGGTCCGCATCTGCGCCCGCCCCTTCTTTTTGGCTGGCGGCGACAGCGAGGATTTGATTCAGGAGGCCATGTTCGGACTGATCAAAGCCATCCGTGAATTTGACCCCAGCCGCGACGCTACCTTTCGCACCTTTGCCGACGTCTGCATTCGCAATCGCATTCGTTCCGCCGTTACCTCTGCATCCCGGGGGAAACACACACCTTTGAACGACAGCGTCCCCTTTGACTCCATTGAGGCAGAGAGCGGTTCCAGTCCGGAAGAGCTCTATATCTCCAGAGAGGAAGAGACGGAGCGGATGGAACAGCTCACCAAGTGTTTGTCTTGTCTTGAACGGCAGGTTTTGACCCTGTTCCTGCAAGGACTCTCTTATCAGGAAATCAGTTGCCACGTCGGACGCTCTGTGAAGTCTGTAGACAACGCAGTACAACGGATTCGACGAAAGGTTGCCCCATATTATGGCGATTTCAGCGAGAGCTGACGCAAATATTACAGTCCCAGCAGAGGCATTTCCCGGTTCTGGGCATCAAAAGAGAGGGTATTTCCATGTACGAAGACAAGACTTTAGTATGCAAAGAGTGTGGCCAGGAGTTCGTGTTCACCGCCGGTGAGCAGGAGTTCTACGCTGAGCGCGGCTTCCAGAATGAGCCCCAGCGCTGCAAGGCCTGCCGCGACGCTCGCAAGGCTGCCGCCCGTGGTCCCCGTGAGTACTTCACCGCCACCTGCGCCGCTTGTGGCCGTGAGGCGAAGGTTCCCTTTGAGCCCAAGTCCGACCGCCCTGTTTACTGCAGCGAGTGCTTTGCCAAGATGCGTGAAGAGGGCTAAGCCTCTATCTTTGTTGCATCCAAACGGAGTTGCCTTCTCGGCAACTCCGTTTTTATTTGTCCAGTTCATGGTAACGTTTTTCTAAGGACGTCTTGTTCCGGTTGTCGAACTGTGATATAATGCTATCATTACGGGACATTGAAATGATAGCCGTTTTTTGTTCCTGAACGAAGTGGGGAATCCAAGGTTTTTCCCTGCTCATATCCAATAAGGGGGTTCTTTTCACCGTGAACAAATCTATTTACGAAAGTCCTCTCTCGTCTCGCTATGCCAGTGATGAGATGCAGTACATCTTCTCTCCGGACAAGAAGTTCTCCACATGGCGCAAGCTGTGGGTGGCGCTGGCTCGGGCCGAGATGGAGCTGGGCCTGCCCGTGACTCAGGAGCAAATTCAGGAGATGGAGGCCCACCTGACCGACATCGACTATGACCTGGCCGCTCAGAAGGAGAAGGAGCTGCGCCACGACGTCATGGCTCACATTCATACCTTCGGCACCCTGTGCCCCAAGGCCATGCCCATCATCCACTTGGGCGCCACCAGCTGCTATGTGGGCGACAACACCGATGTGATCATCATGCGGGAAGGCCTGGAGCTGGTTCGCGACAAGCTGGTGCGGGTGCTGTCCAACCTGTCCCAGTTCGCTTTGAAATACAAGGCTCTGCCCACCCTGGGCTTTACCCACTTCCAGGCCGCTCAGCTGGTCACGGTGGGCAAGCGCGCCACTCTGTGGATGAACGAGCTGCTCATGGACCTGGAGGAGATCGAGTACCGCATCGCCAACCTGAAGCTGCTGGGCTGCAAGGGCACCACCGGAACTCAGGCCTCCTTCCTGGAGCTGTTTGAAGGGGACCACGAGAAGTGCAAGGAGCTGGATCGCCGCATCGCCAAGGAGATGGGCTTCGAGGCCTCCGTCCCCGTATCCGGCCAGACCTACTCCCGGAAGGTGGATTCCGCCATCGTCTCCACCCTCTCCGGCATCGCCCAGTCCGCCAGCAAGTTTGCCACCGACGTGCGCCTCCTGTGCCACCTCAAAGAGGTGGAGGAGCCCTTCGAGAGCAAGCAGATCGGCTCTTCTGCAATGCCCTATAAGCGCAATCCCATGCGCTGCGAGCGCATCTGCGCTCTGGCCCGCTATGTAATGGCCGACGTAATGAACCCCACCTTCACCGCTGCCACCCAGTGGTTTGAGCGCACTCTGGACGACTCCGCCAACAAGCGCATCTCCGTGCCCGAGGCCTTCCTGGCTGTGGACGCCATTCTCAACATCTACGAGAACGTGTCCGCCGGCCTGGTGGTCCACGAGAAGGTAATTGAGAAGCACATCCTGGAGGAGCTGCCCTTTATGGCCAGCGAGAACATCATGATGGACGCCGTGAAGAAGGGCGGCGACCGTCAGGAGCTCCACGAGCGCATCCGCGTCCACGCCCTGGAAGCTGGCCGCAATGTGAAGGACCTGGGCCTGAACAACAACCTCATCGACCTCATTGCAGAAGATCCCCTCTTCGGCATGAGCCGGGAGGAGCTGGTGGCCCACATGGAGCCTTCCCGCTACATTGGCCGCTGCCCCCAGCAGGTGGAGGACTTCATTGCTGAGTGCATCACCCCCGTACTGGAGGCCCATTCTCAGGCTCTGACTGGAGTTCACACCGAACTCAAGGTTTAATTTCACGCATCAATTTTATATTTTGGGAGGAATGAACATGGATACAGCAGTGCATCGTATCGGCGTATTTACCAGCGGCGGAGACGCTCCCGGCATGAATGCCGCCATCCGCGCCGTTGTCAGAACGTCCCTGCACATGGGAATTGAGTGTATCGGCATTCGTCGTGGCTATCACGGCCTTATCAACGGCGATTTTGCCCGTCTGGATTTTGAAAGCGTCAGCGATATCTCCCGTCGGGGTGGTACCATTCTGTACTCCGCCCGCAGCCTGGAGTTCAAGGAGTCTGCCGGCCGTGAGAAGGCCCTGGCCACCTGTAAGCTTCTGGGCCTGGATGCCCTGGTGGGTATCGGCGGCGACGGTACCTTCCGTGGTCTGCTGACCCTGGCTGAGAGCGGCATCTCTGTCATCGGTATCCCCGGTACCATCGACAATGATATCGCCTGTTCCTCCTACACCATCGGCTACGACACCGCCTGCAACACCGCTCTGGAGAGCATCGACCGTCTCCGTGACACCATGAAGTCTCACGAGCGCTGCTCTGTGGTGGAGGTCATGGGCCACCGGGCCGGACACCTGGCCGTGGCCGTCGGCATTTCCTGCGGTGCCACCGTGGTGCTGGTCCCTGAGCAGCCCGTGGACTTCCAGCGGGACGTCATCACCCCCATCCGTCAGGCCCGTCTGGGTGGCCGCACCCACTTCATGGTCATCGTGGCCGAGGGCGTGCCCGGCGGCGGCTACGGCGTGGCCCAGCAGATCAAGGAGTACACCGCTTTGGACACCCGTGTCACCGTGTTGGGTCACGTCCAGCGCGGCGGCTCTCCCACCGCCCGTGACCGTATGGTAGCCACCAACATGGGTTATCATGCTGTCCGCCTCCTAGCTGAGGGCAAGACCTGCCGTGTGGTGGCCATGAACGGAGATGACATTGTGGACTACGACATCAACGAAGCCCTGGGCATGAAGAAGGAAATTGACGAGGGCAGCCTGTGCATGCTCCGTGACCTCACCGGCGTCCACGGCTAATTCATTCAACGATTGATAAAATAGCCTCAAGCCACAGGTTTGGCTTGAGGCTATTTTTTCGCTACGGTGCAAAACAAGGAAAAAGCAAGATTTCCAACTGGCCATTCTATGGTATGATAGACTAGACCACATGGAGGTGAGGCAAGTGAAAGGGGATCGAACCATTCACCCACGTGTACTGGATTATGCATATACCGGGACCGATGTACTGTACAAAGAGTTTCACATTTCCCAACAGGGGTACAGCGACGAGCAGGTAGAGGCCAGTCGCGGACAATATGGTAAAAACATTTTGTCCGGCCGGGCATCGGACACGGTGCTCTATCGTTTGCGCCGTGCCTTTATCAACCCGTTTTCCATCATTCTGTTTGTCTTGGCGGCCATCTCCCTGGTGACCGATGTGTTTCTGGCCTCCAACTTCAGCCGAAATTTTACTACTGTGACCCTCATTGTGAGTATGCTGCTCATCAGCGGGGTGGTACGGTTTACTCAGGAACTGCGGGCAAAACGTGTGGCAGATCACCTCACCAAGATGATCGCCTCAAACGTCTTAGTGCTTCGGAATGGGCAGTGGGTCAGGTTGCCATCCACACAATTGGTAGTGGGGGATACCGTTCGCCTGGTTGCAGGAGATCGTGTCCCGGCAGACCTTCGTCTCACAGATGCAAAGGACCTCTTTGTCTCCCAATCCGTCCTGACTGGCGAGAGCACTATTCTGGAGAAACACGCAAAAACACTCTCCCAGGGAACAGCCCGCTCCTATGCGGAGTACAGCAATCTGGCCTTTATGGGTTCCTCCGTCATCGGAGGAACCGGGGAGGGCGTGGTCCTAGCCGTGGGTCCGGATACTGTCTACGGCGGTTTCTCCAGCTCAGGGGCAAGCCGCAACAACCGATTTGACCGGGGGGCCAATTCCATCGCGCGGGTCCTGATTCATTTCATGGTCGCTCTGGTCCCCGTGGTTTTTATCGCCTGTGGCGCCACCAAAGGCAACTGGCTCTCTGCGTTCCTGTTTGCCCTATCTGTGGCCGTGGGTCTGACTCCGGAACTGCTCCCCATGGTCATCAACGCCTGTCTGGCCAAAGGCAGCTCCGCCATGGGGAAAAAGCAGACAGTGGTGAAAAACATCAATGCCATGCAGGGCTTTGGCAGCATGGATGTACTCTGTGTAGATAAAACCGGAACCCTGACCGGAGACCGCATTGCCCTGGAGTATTATATGGACGTGCTGGGCAACGAAAGCCAGCAGGTGCTGGACTTTGCCTATTTGAACAGCCTGTACCATACCGGGGTGCGAAATCATCTGGATGATGCCATTCTCACATGCCAGAACATGCCGGGCCATGGTGACCATTTTCAAGCATTGGAAGCGGAGTACATAAAGCTGGACGAGTTTCCTTTTGACTATGACCGGAAGCTGGCCAGCATTCTGGTGAAACAGGGAGAGGAAAAGCTGCTCTTGGTCAAAGGCAGCATTGACGCCGTGTGTTCTCGGTGTAGCCACGTGGAGTATCGAGGTCAGCGCAGCGTCATGGCTACCGATGGCCTTGCCAGCGTCCATGCCATTGTGGACGAAATGCTGGAGGACGGCATGAAAGTCCTGGCCATTGCCTATAAGCCCTTGGGCCATGAGAGCCTGGAAACGGTAGATGAGCAAGGCCTCATTCTCCTGGGCTATCTGGCCTTTTTCGACGCCCCCAAACATACCGCTGCCGCCGCCATCCAAGCATTACAGGACCACCACGTGGGTATTCGTGTGCTGACGGGCGATCAAAAAAGTGTGGCGGTCTCCATCTGCCGCAGGCTTGGCATTGACGCCACCGAGACCTTGACGGGAGCAGAGCTGGAGGAATTGGGTGACAACGAGCTCCCCATCAAAATTGAAC
This sequence comes from Pseudoflavonifractor sp. An187, assembly GCF_002160275.1. NCBI lineage: Bacteria > Bacillati > Bacillota > Clostridia > Eubacteriales > Oscillospiraceae > Pseudoflavonifractor > Pseudoflavonifractor sp. An187. The sequence continues at coordinate 155,048 of NZ_NFKG01000001.1, forward strand.
GCACCACCGTCTTTGCAGAGCTATCACCCAAACAGAAAGTACAGATTGTACAGACCCTACAGGCCAATGGGCATACCGTGGGATTCCTGGGGGACGGCATGAACGACTTGCCCGCCATTGTGGAATCGGATGTAGGTATTTCGGTGGATACAGCTGCTGACGCGGTCAAGGAAGGCGCCGATGTCATCCTTCTAAAAAAAGACCTCAACGTGCTGGAGGCAGGCATTCAGGAGGGGCGGAAAGCCTTTTCCAACGTATCCAAATACATCAAGATTACGGCTTCCTCCAATTTTGGAAACATCTTTTCCATCGTGATCGCCAGCGTATTCCTGCCCTTTTTCCCCATGACCTCGGTGCAGCTGTTGCTGCTAAACCTGCTCTATGATATGTTGTGTCTGGTCCTCCCGTGGGACAACGTAGATGAGGAAGCCTGTGCCCAGCCGCTGGAATGGTCTGGGCGCACACTGGGCCGTTTCATGCGTTTTTTTGGCCCTATCAGTTCTATTTTCGATCTTGTGACCTTTGCCTTCCTGCTCTTTGTACTCTGTCCCACCGTCTGCCATGGAAGTTATGTTTCTCTGGCAGGGAGCGAGAAGCAGCTTCGATTTATCGCCCTATTTCAAACGGGATGGTTTTTGGAGTCCATGTGGACACAGGTCTTGATTTTGCACCTACTCCGTACCAAAAAAGTGCCGCTGCTCCAGAGCAGGCCTTCCCGGCCCGTGATGTTAGTCACAACTCTGGGCATTCTGTTTTTCACCATTTTGACCTTCACCCCCATGGGGCACCTCATCGGATTGACTGCGCTGCCCATCCCTTATTTCATCTTCCTGGTGGTGGTGGTCCTGCTGTACCTGTTGCTGGTCACATGGGCAAAAAGCTTCTATATCAAGAAATACCGTGAACTACTTTGAGAGAGGAGGAGTCTGGAATGAAAAAGAACATCGGTTTTATCGCTCTGGATTTCTCCCTCACCAAGTGGCTGACGGAAAAGCTCCGCACTTCTGCACCAGATACTCCCGCCGCCAAGGAACTGCTGGAAGGTCTGACCGATCTGATGGATGGCCGGACAAGCTCTCTGATGGTGGAGATGGGAGAGTCCGACTCTGTTATTCCTTCCATCGAAACCATCCAATGCGGTGCGCTCTCCATCGACCTGAGACTGCGGCGGGTGAGACGGGACGACACCGAGATCTCCCTGACCCCCAAGGAGTTTGACATTCTCTATTTCCTGGCCCGCAACCGGGGCGAGGTGTTCACCAAGGAACAGATCTATCAGGCCGTATGGGAACATGATTATCTGATGGATGACAGCAACATCATGGCATTTATCCGAAAACTCAGGAAGAAAATTGAGCCTAACCCGGATGCACCGGAATATATCCTGACCATTTGGGGCATTGGGTATAAGTTTAACGACAAACTCTAACCGCCTATTCTGACCAAATCGCAAGGAAATCGCAAGGTTTTGACCATGGGATTCTCCTTGCGATTTTTTTATACTTACGGAGAAAGAGAGGTGAACGACATGGACTCTGACGATCATACGCGAAGGCTTGGCACGGCATGTGGGACCCGGAGTCCCATGTCTACACATGTCTGTCTTTGCCTTGATTCTATGCAAGGAGGTAAGACCAATGCACCTGAAAGAAAAATCCATGGCGCTCCGTCCCACCGCCGAGAGAGACAACGCCCGTAAACAGCAAAATCGCCGCATCCAAGATGCGGCAACCACTTCCAACAAACATGTCCTGATGAACCTACAAGCCGCCCTGTGCGGACTGGACGAGGAGACGGTACTTCACCACCGCAGCCAATACGGCAGCAACAAAGTGACCCATGAAAAGAAGAAATCCCTGGCCAAACGGCTGGCTGGCGCTTTCATCAATCCCTTCACCGCCATTTTGTTCTGCTTGGCCCTGGTATCCACCCTGACCGATATGATCTTCCCCTATTTCTCCCTGTTGGGCAGCACACCGGAGGATTTCGACTGTCTGACCGTGGTGATGATTCTCACCATGGTGCTGATTTCCGGTACCCTTCGGTTTGTACAGGAATCCAGGAGCGGCAACGCAGCAGAGAAGCTTCTGGCCATGATCACCACCACCTGCACCGTCACCCGCAGGGGACAGGAAAAGGTGGAGATTCCCATGGATGATCTTGTGGTGGGGGACATCGTGCATCTGTCCGCCGGAGATATGATTCCCGCAGATGTGCGTATTCTGGAGGCCAAAGACCTGTTTGTCAGTCAGGCCAGTCTCACCGGTGAAAGCGAGCCGGTGGAAAAGACCCCTCATGTATGTGACGCCGCAGAGAGCATCACGGATTATACCAACATCGCTTTCATGGGCAGCAATGTGGTCTCCGGCAGCGCCACCGCTGTGGCCGTCTGCGTAGGTGACCACACCCTGTTTGGCTCCATGGCCTCCGCCGTGGCAGGCGAGGCGGTAGAGACCAGCTTCACTAAGGGAGTAAACGCCGTCTCCTGGGTGCTCATCCGCTTTATGCTCATTATGGTCCCCCTGGTATTCTTCATCAACGGCATCACCAAAGGGGACTGGCTGGATGCCTTTTTGTTCGGCATCTCCATCGCCGTGGGTCTGACCCCAGAGATGCTGCCCATGATCGTCACCACCTGCCTGGCCAAGGGGGCGGTGTCCATGAGCAAGAAGCAGACCATTGTGAAAAATCTCAACTCCATTCAAAACTTTGGGGCCATGGATATTCTGTGCACCGATAAGACCGGGACTTTGACCCAAGATCAAGTGGTGCTGGAATATCACCTGAACATCAACGGCGAGGATGACACCCGGGTCTTGCGCCACGCCTATCTCAACAGCTATTTCCAGACCGGCTATAAGAACTTGATGGACCTGGCCATCATCCACAAGACCGAGGAAGCCGAGGCAGAGGACCCCCGGCTGGTGGACTTGTCGGAACACTATGTGAAGGTGGATGAAATTCCCTTTGACTTCACGCGCCGTCGGTTGACCACCGTGGTGCAGGACCAGACAGGGAAGACCCAGATGGTGACGAAGGGTGCTGTGGAAGAAATGCTCTCCATCTGCACCTTTGCAGAGTGTGACGGCGGCGTGCAGCCGCTGACCGATGAGGTCCGCCGCCACATTCTCCAGACCGTAGACAGCCTCAACGACAAGGGCTTCCGTGTGCTGGCCATTGCTCAAAAGAGCAATCCTTCTCCTGTGGGTGCGTTCGGCGTCAAAGACGAGTGCGACATGGTTCTGATGGGATATCTGGCCTTTTTGGACCCACCCAAGGAGTCCACAGCAGACGCCATCCAAGCACTAAAGGACCATGGAGTGACCACCAAGATTCTCACCGGGGACAACGACAAAGTGACCCGAACCATCTGCAAACAGGTGGGCATCAAAGTGCGCAATATGCTCCTGGGTTCTGATTTGGAGAAGATGAGCGATGCCGAACTGGCCAGAGCAGCCGAATCCACCGACGTGTTCACCAAGCTGACCCCTGAGCAAAAGGCCCGTGTAGTCTCCATCCTCCGGGAAAATGGACACACCGTGGGCTTTATGGGGGACGGTGTCAACGATGCTGCGGCCATGAAGTCTGCCGACATCGGAATCTCCGTGGATACCGCCGTGGATGTGGCAAAGGAATCTGCTGACATCATTCTGCTGGAAAAAGACCTGATGGTCTTGGAGCAGGGCATCATCGAGGGGCGCAAAACCTACGCCAACATGATCAAGTACATCAAAATGACCGCCTCTTCCAACTTCGGCAACATGTTCTCGGTGCTGGCAGCTTCTGCGCTGCTGCCATTCCTGCCCATGATGAGCGTGCACCTGATCTTTTTGAATCTGATCTATGACCTGTCCTGCACCGCCATTCCCTGGGACAATGTGGACGAGGAGTTTATCGCCAAGCCCCGGAAATGGGACGCCTCCAGCGTGGGCAACTTCATGCTCTGGATTGGGCCCACCAGTTCCATTTTCGACTTTACCACTTATCTGTTTATGTACTTTGTCTTTTGTCCCATGTTTATTTCCGGTGGTGTGCTGTTCAGCGATCTGCCTGCCCATTTCAGCGGAGCAGAGCTGGCCTTGATGCAGGCCAAGTATATCGGACTGTTCCAGGCTGGTTGGTTTGTGGAATCCATGTGGAGCCAGACCTTGGTCATTCACATGATTCGCACCCCCAAGCTGCCCTTTCTTCAGAGCCGTGCTTCCGCTCCCTTGACGTTGCTGACCCTGACGGGTATCACCGTGCTCACCGTCATCCCCTTTACCCCGCTGGGAGCCGCTCTGGGGTTCGTGGCGCTGCCTGCCGCCTACTTCGCCTATCTGATTCCGTGCATTCTCCTCTACATGATTTTGGCCACCAGTCTCAAAAAGGCCTATGTGCGGCACTACGGTGAATTGTTATAAGAACGGAGGAATATCATGATGAACTGGGCAAACCTGTGGATGGACGTATTTGGAACCACTTCTCTTTGGGGCATTGACATGGGATTTTGGGTCGCCATTGGCGTGGTGTTTCTCATTGTCATCTTGATGAATGTGGTGTTCTGGTCCATGAAGCCTCAAAAATAAACGAATCTATGAAAATCCCTCCGATGTAGTACTAACTACACCGGAGGGGCTTTCTGTCTTATTCAAAGGGGTAGTGCACACCCATCTGATGGCGAATCTCGTCCATCAGCTCCATCATATGCACGGTATCCTGATGAGGCATGGAGGGGCACTCCAGCGCTCCCGCCTCAATACAGCGGGCTGCCTCTGTCACCTCATACTCGTAGCCTGTGAGCTGAGCAGGGCAGGGGTGATGCTCTACTTGCCGATACTGGGCGTCATAGACGGTGATGGACTGGGGATTGTTGATATTCTCCACCACAGAAAAACCCCGGGCACCATAGATGATTCCCATCCGGTCAGAGACACAGTTGGCCCCGGCGTTCAACACTGCCATCTTTCCGTCCTTCCACGTCAGGGTCATGCTGTCCTGGAGGTCCACTCCCTTGTCCGAGAGGACGCCCACAGCATGGACCTGGTCCGGGGCACCAAACACCATCTCGGCAAAGTTCAAGGGATAAATCCCCACATCCAGCAGGGCACCTCCGGCCAAGGCAGGCTCCACAATGCGCTCTTTTCCCATGATCTCATAGCCCAGGTTGGCGGTGAGCATTCGGGGCTCTCCAATGATGCCAGAGTTCACCACCTGAGAGATGATCTCCCGCATAGGCTGGTATCTGGTCCAGATGGCCTCGGTGAGCAGCAGGCCCTTGTCTTTGGCCCGCTGGAGCATCTCTCGCGTCTGCTGGACATTGGCGGCAAAGGCCTTCTCGCACAGAACATGCTTTCCGTGCTCCAGGCACATCATGACATGCTGATAGTGGTGAGAGTGAGGAGTGGCCACATACACCAGCTGGACTTGCTGGTCCTGGAGCATCTCCTCATAGCTGCCGTAGGCTCGCTCTACGCCGTGGGTATCGGCAAACTGCTGGGCCCGTTCCAAATCCCGGGCTGCCACAGCATACAGGGAGACGGCATGATTTCCCACTTGGTTCATGCAGTTGATGGTTTCCGCCATGGTTGCGGCAATACGTCCAGCTCCCAAAATTGCCATATGAAGCATCTTTTTCATCTCCTTCGGAACATAAAAAATGATGAGGAATTACATCACTGTAATTCCTCATCATCATAGCACAAAGCAGGGAAGAGGTCTACTCTTCTTACTTGCTGGCCAGAACCTTCTTCAGACGGGCGAAGCGGGGCAGACCGTGCTCGGTGGCGCGGGTGTTCTCACCCTGGATCAGGGGCAGGGCGTAGTCGATGAAGCCCTGGTTGATGCCGTTGCCAGCCTCGTTGATCCACTCCAGGGGCACCTTCTTCTCGAAGTTGGCCACCTCAGAGAGGTTGAACAGCTTGGTCTTGCACTCATAGCCGTTCTCACGGGAGCACTCGAAGCCCACCATCTTGTCGGTCTCGCCGGCCACAGCAGCCTCCACGGCGGTCTTACCAGCCAGGAAGGACTCCTGAATGTCGGTCTGAGAAGCCAGGTGAGCGCCGCAGCGCTGCAGCAGGGACAGCTCGATGCCACGGACCTTGGCACCGGTGCGCTCCTTGACGATGTTGGCCAGCATAGCAGCCAGACCGCCCAGCTGAGCGTGACCGAAACCGTCGGTGGCAGAGGTCTTAGCCTCGGAGACGAAGGAGCCGTCAGCATAGTGGATGCCCTCGGAGACAGCCACGATGCAGTTGCCGTTCTTCTCGTAGATGGAGGTGACGTCGGCCAGGAACTTGTCCATGTCGAAGTCCACCTCGGGAACGTAGATCAGGTCGGGAGCGCAGCCCACGACGCCAGCCAGAGCGGCAGCGGCAGTCAGCCAGCCAGCGTGACGGCCCATGATCTCGATGATGGTGACCATGCCGGTGTCGTACACACGAGCATCCTTGTACACCTCAGCGCAGGAAGTAGCGATGTACTTGGCAGCAGAGGCGAAGCCGGGGCAGTGGTCGGTGCCGAACAGGTCGTTGTCGATGGTCTTGGGCACGCCCATGACGCGGCACTCATAGCCGGACTTGGCCATGAAGCGGCTGACCTTGGAGCAGGTGTCCATGGAGTCGTTACCGCCGTTGTAGAAGAAGTAACGCACGTCGTACTTCTTGAAGATCTCCAGAATCCGCTTGTAGTCGGTGTCGTCCACATCGGGATCGGCGATCTTGTAGCGGCAGGAACCCAGCTCGGAAGAGGGAGTGTTCAGCAGCAGCTCCAGCTCGTGAGCGTCCTCCTGGCTCATGTCATACAGACGATCGTTGAGAACGCCCTTGATGCCGTGAGCAGCGCCGTACACGGCGGTGATGTTGGGGTTATCCAGAGCGGTGCGAATGACACCGTATGCGCTGGCATTGATCACGGAGGTAGGACCGCCGGACTGACCAATGATACATGCGCCTTTCAGTTGAGACATGTTTGAATCCTCCTAATGTTGTGATGCGTTTGAAACGCGCTGATTAGGCCTTGCCGTCGCAGCCCAGGACGTTGATCAGCTTGTGCTTGACCAGCTCCTTGATGTTGGCGCGGGCGGGCTTCAGGTACTCGCGGGGGTCAAACTTGTCGGGGTGCTCAGCGAAGAACTTACGGATGGTGCCGGTCATGGCCAGACGCAGGTCAGAGTCAATGTTGATCTTACACACAGCGCCGCGGGCGGCCTGACGCAGCTGCTCCTCGGGGATACCAACGGCATCGGGCATCTTGCCGCCGTTCTCGTTGATCATCTTCACATACTCCTGGGGCACGGAAGAAGAGCCGTGGAGAACGATGGGGAAGCCGGGCAGACGACGGACGACCTCGTCCAGGATGTCGAAGCGCAGGGGAGGGGGAACCAGCTCGCCCTTCTCGTTGCGGGTGCACTGAGCAGCGGTGAACTTGTAAGCGCCGTGGCTGGTGCCGATGGCGATGGCCAGAGAGTCGCAGCCGGTCTTGGAGACGAACTCCTCAACTTCCTCGGGACGGGTGTAGTGAGAGTCCTCGGCGGAAACCTGGACCTCGTCCTCCACGCCGGCCAGAGCGCCCAGCTCGGCCTCGACCACAACACCGTGATCATGAGCATATTCCACAACACGCTTGGTCAGCTCAATGTTCTCAGCGAAGGGCTTGGAAGAGGCGTCGATCATGACGGAGGTGAAGCCGCCGTCGATGCAGCTCTTGCAGATCTCGAAGCTGTCGCCGTGATCCAGGTGCAGAGCGATGGGCAGGCCAGTCTCAATGATGGCAGCCTCAACCAGCTTCACCAGGTAGGTGTGGTTGGCGTAAGCACGAGCGCCCTTGGAAACCTGAAGAATCAGGGGAGCGTTAACCTCCTTGGCGGCCTCGGTGATGCCCTGAACGATCTCCATGTTGTTGACGTTGAAAGCACCAATTGCATACCCACCATCGTATGCCTTTTTGAACATCTCGGTAGTAGTGACCAGTGGCATTTGAATCAACTCCTTAGTAGAATTAATTGGTCTTGCACTTCATCATTTTAACAGCGTTCGCCCCAAATTGCAAGGTATCAAGCCATCTTTTTTAAGACAAATTATATACACCGCCCCAATACCCTTTGTGCGAAGTGCCAAAGCAGCAGGAGAGAGGCTCACTTTTTCTTGCACCGATCTCCCAAAGGGTTGAGTTGGGCGGCCTGACGCATGGCCTCGCTGTCCACGTGAGTGTAGATCTGGGTGGTGTTCAAATGCTCATGGCCGAGGATTTCCTGCAATGTACGCACGTCAACACCGTTTTTCAGCATCAGGGTAGCGGCTGTGTGGCGCAGCTTGTGGGCGGAGTACTTGTCCCGGTCCAATCCAGCCTCTGCCAGCCGCTTTTTAATCATATAGTGCACGCCATCCTTGGTCACACGGGTGCGCCGCCGACTGATAAACAGCGCATAGGGGTCCACAGCCGCCGACTGGGTTCGAACCGCCAGCCAGTCATCCAGCGCGCTGCGGCAGGCGGTATTGAGGAAGACAAAACGCTCTTTGTTACCTTTGCCTAACACTCGCATACGGTCGTCCCGCACATCGCTGAGGTTCAAGCCCACCAACTCAGAAATTCGCAGTCCACAGTTTAAAAATAAGGTAATAATACAAAAGTCTCGCTCAGAATTGGCCCCGTCGATGCTGTCCAGCAGTTGAATGCACTCATCCAGGGTTAAAAATCGCGGCAGTGTCTGGCGCTGTCTGGGCGCATCCAGCTCCTGAATGGGATTTTCCGTGAGAACTTTGGCTTTGTTCACCAGATATTTATAAAAGGAACGGATTGATGCAACTTTCCGAGCTCTGGTAGACGCCTCAAGGCCGCATCCAGCCTGGGGCGAATTGTGATTCTTGGCACGGCTACGGCTGAGAAAGCTGAGATATGCGTACACATCGGCCAGCGTCACAGAGCGCACCAGCGAGACATCCACGTCGTCAATGGAGATTTCGTCCAGCGGCGTGGATCTAGGCACCAAGCCTTTTTCAAGTTTCATGTATCTGAGAAAGTTGCGCAGATCGAGAAAATATTCATCAACCGTTTTGGACGAATGTCCCTGAATGGTCTCGTGATACGCGAGAAAATCCCGCAGCACCGGCGGCGCTTGGGTTTGATAGTCAATTTTCATGTAAAATCACCATATTTGCATACATAAATCCAGGCTGGCCGGATCATACTATGGGTATCAAATTTCCGGGAGCCCCCTACCCTCAACTCAACAAAATTTTAATTTTGTTGAGTTGCTAATGTGTTCAAACAGGAGTTCCCGGCACATCAGAATGGAGGTCAAGTTATGAGTCTCATTCCGTGTACCCTCTCCTGTCGGCATCAGACCGATGGCCGGTGCACCCTGTACACAACAGGTGCACAACCCATGCGCAACGCCGCCCAGGACGGCACCGACCACCCCTGTCTGAATTATGAGCCCAAAGACTCACACAAGCACCGCAATCGCTTGCCGGATGTTGTGCACCTCAATGAGCTGTAAGCCATCCGGCACCACCAGCTTTCCGCTGTGCCGGGCTGGAATCAGGCATTTGGTAAAGCCCAGCCGCTGCACCTCACTGAGCCGCTGATTCAAGGCGTGCACCGCCCGCAGCTCGCCCGTCAGGCCCACTTCGCCGATGGCCGCCAAATCATATGGCACCGGCTTGTCCCGGAAGCTGGACGCCAAAGCTACGATGAGCGCCAGGTCCGCCGCCGGCTCTGTGATACTCAGGCCGCCAATGACGTTGACGTACACGTCACAGTTGGACACCATAAGCCCTCCACGTTTTTCCAGCACCGCCGAGAGCATCATGGCCCGGTTGTAGTCAAAGCCATTGCAGGAACGCCGGGACGTACCGTAGGCCGACGGGGTAAGCAGCGCCTGAACCTCTGCCAATACCGGGCGTACGCCCTCCATGACACAGGTGACGCAGGAGCCCGGGGTGTTCTGAGGCCGCCCGGACAGCAGCGCCTCCGAGGGGTTTGGCACCTGGGACAGGCCTTGGTCCCCCATTTCAAACACACCGATTTCATTGGTGGCGCCAAAGCGATTTTTAGCCGCCCGGAGAATGCGGTAAGAGTTGTGCTCCTCCCCTTCAAAATGCAGCACACAGTCCACCATGTGCTCCAACACCTTGGGGCCTGCCAGGGAGCCTTCTTTGTTGATGTGGCCCACCACAAAAACGGTGATGCCCAAGCCCTTGGCCAGGTGCATCAGGGTCATGGTGCACTCCTTGACCTGGGCCACACTGCCTGGAGAGGAGTTGGACTCCCCGTTGTACACCGTCTGAATGGAGTCCACGATCAAAATATCCGGTTTTTGCTCCTCCACCGCCGCCACCACATCGTCCAGGTTGGTCTCTGAGTAGAGATACAGCCCCTGCCCGGAGATACCCAGCCGCTGGGCCCGCAGCTTGATCTGCCGCTCCGACTCCTCGCCGGACACATAGAGCACTGAGGCAAACTGGCACAGGCTGTTGCAGATCTGCAGCATCAAAGTGGACTTGCCGATGCCCGGGGCGCCGCCCACCAGCACCAGAGAGCCCTTCACGGCTCCCCCGCCCAGCACTCGGTCCAGTTCGCTCATTCCCGTGGGGAAGCGCAGTTCGTCGGTGGCCTCCACGTCATCCATGGGCCGGGGCTTTCGCAGGGGCGAGGTGGACAGGCTCCCCCCTGCTTTTTTCTTGCTCTCCGCCGCTGCGGCGGGCTGCTCCACAATGGTGTTCCAGGCCCCGCAGGCCAGACATCTGCCCTGCCATTTGGGAGTCTCGTTGCCGCACTGGGTGCAGTAGTACACAGTTTTATTTTTTGCCATTCAGATTCCTCCTGAGGCTCGGTTTATCATTTGCAACTGATGGAGGTAGGCTCCGGTGATGGCCATGGACAGACGGGTCTGATACCCGTCTGTGAGAAGCAGCGAGGCCTCCAGCCCATTGCTGAGAAAGCCACACTCCACCAACAGGCCAGGACAGGAAATATGGGAAAAGAGATACACGTCCTCGGACACCTGCTTGGCCTTTTTTGTGTTGGAGCTGTCCACCGTCTCCTGGAGCATCTGCTGGGTATATTCTCCCCACTGCCGCCCCACATCGCCCAGGGTGTAAAACACCTGTGCCCCTCGTACCGAGGGGTCGGAATATTGGTTTTGATGGATGCTGATGAGCATGGCCCCTGGGGTGTCGTTGACCAACTGGACCCGATAGTCCAAATCGGAGCGTTTCCGCTCTCCCCTCTCCTCTGCCCCCGGCGTGTGGAGTGAGACATCTTCCGTCCGGGTGAGCACCGGCTCCACTCCGCACAGCGCCATGAAATATTCCAGCTTCTTCACGATCTGGAGATTGATCTCACTTTCCCGGTGGCCCGAAGCGGTGACGGCTCCCCCGTCCTCTCCACCGTGTCCTGCGTCCAGCACCACGACAGGATGTCCGGTATCCACTTGAACCACTGTGGGCACCGCCAGCTTGCCCCATCGGGCGAAAAAACAAAGGATACATGCCGCAATGAGCAGAATCACCATCCATGGCTTCATAGCCATCCCCCCTTCCCTCCATCCATATGAAGCAGGGGGACAACTCATACCAGCCTAGGTTAAACGCAGTGATAGACCTCTCGGTGGCGCTGGGAAATTTCCACCCGCAGGTCGGGGAACGCCTCCTTCAGCCACCCCTCCAACACGGGGCACACCATGTTCTCTGTGGGGTAGTGTCCGGCGTCCAACAGGTTCAGGCCCTGGGCCTTGGCCGCCAAAAACACATCGTACTTCACGTCAGCGGTGACAAAGGTGTCACATCCGGCGGCCAGCACATCCCCCAGCATACTGCCACAGGAGCCGCCACCAACAGCCACCCGGTGCACCGGCTTGCCGCTGTCCACCACCCGCACGCAGGCGGCACCTAGCTGCTCCTTCACCAGGGCAGCAAAGCTCTCCACGCTCTGGGCTTCCACCTGGCCAATCCGTCCAATGCCATAGGGGTTTCCCTGCTCGTCCACCCCATCCTGGCTCAGCTGCTCCACCTGGGTCAACCCCAGCTTGCAGGCTAGGGCGTCGTTGACACCCTCCGCCACGGCGTCCAGGTTGGTGTGGGCGCAAATAGCGGCAATGCCGTGCTCTGCCATGGTCAGCAGCAGGTCTCCGCCGGGGGTGACGTCGGCGAGCTGTTTGACCCCTTCCCAGATCACCGGATGGTGGGACACAATGAGCTGTGCCCCCAGCTCCACGGCCTCGTCCACTACGTCTCTGGTGATGTCCAGAGCGATGAGAACCCGATCCACCGGGGCGTTGCGCCGCCCTACCAGGAAACCGGCGTTGTCAAACCCCAGCTGATATTGAAAGGGGGCCTTCTTCTGGATGGCCTCATAGATTTGCTGTACGGTGTTCATGCTTCCAGCTCCTTTTTCATATCATCCATGCCTGCCAGTACCTGTTCCAGCTGCTCCACCACAGCCTGGTCCGGGTTGGCAGAGGCCTTCTGTCCCTCCAGAGCCCGGCGCACCTTGCCCTCCATCATAGACAGGTATGCCCCTCTCAGAGGCTGTGGGGTGTTGCGCCCCACCCAGAGCTCTGCCGGGGTCATGGGGACATCCTGACCGCCCCGCACGGTGAGCACGGTATACATGCGGCTACCCTCTTGGCACAGAGTCTCGTGCTCCACCCGGTAGCCGTTTTCCACCAGCCACTGGCGGAGGTCCGGGAAGGAGGTCATGGGCTGGAGGAGCAGCAAGGTGTTCTCACGGGTCCAGGGAGCCTGCTCCAAAATGGCGGCAATGGTCTCCCCGCCCATTCCAGCGATGGCCACCACGTCCGCCTCCCCTGCCTGAATACCGGACAGCCCGTCACACAGGCGCAGAGAGACCCGGTCCGCCACTCCGTGCTGCTCCACCGTCTCCTTGGCCCGGGACAAGGGGCCCTCCCGCAAATCCGAGGCGATGGCGGAGGGAATGCGCCCCTCTAACAGCAGCCATGCCGGCAGCAGTGCATGGTCCGTGCCCACATCTGCCAGCACCGAGCCCTGGGGGACCTGCTGGGCAATGGCACGCAATCTCGGCGTCAATTCCATAAAAATCCCTCATTTTCATCAGATACAAGAAAAGAGCGGTTACCCGCTCTTTTCCCGCAATGGTTTTTATTCGCCGATGTTGGCGTTGAGCTTCTCCAGCAGAGCGTTCACGTCCACGCCGTGAACCATGCAGGCCTGCTCCACAGTCTCACCCCGGGAAGAGGGGCAGCCCAGGCAGTGCATGCCGATGGACAGGAAGATGGGGGCAGTCTGAGGAGCGATGTCCAGAATATCGCCGATGATAGTATCCTTCGTAATCTTAGCCATGTGATATGACCTCCTGATCTAGTTTGTCGAACAGTGATAGTATATCCAACCCTGCACGGTTTTGCAAGGGTCAGTTGGGAAACTCACTGGAATTCCTTCAAGAACGCCTCCAGGCGGTCCATACCCTTCTTGATGTTCTCCATGGAAGTGGCATAAGACCAGCGCACAAAGTTGGGTGCACCAAAAGCAGTACCGGGCACGGTGGCCACCAGGCCATACTTCAAGAAGGCCTGGGAGAAGTCGTCACAGGTGTTGATCACCTGGCCGTGGACGGTGCGGCCCACCAGCTTCTCCATGTTCATCATCACGTAAAAAGCGCCCTCGGGCTTGATACAGCTGACGCCCTCCACCTGGTTCATACGCTCCACCAGGTAGTTGCGCCGCTCCTCAAAGGCCTGCCGCATGGTCTCAATCTTCTCCTGGGAGCCGCTGAGGGCCGCCTCTGCCGCCTTTTGGGAAATGGTGCAGCAGGAGCCCGCACAGTGGCTGAGGTAGTTGCTCATGACTTTGATGATCTCGGGCTCAGCCAGAGCGTAGCCAATGCGCCAGCCCGTCATGGCATAGGCCTTGGAGACGCCGTTGATGAGGATGGTGCGCTTCTTTACCTCTTCGCCCAGGCTGGCCACAGAGGTAAATTTCAGCCCATCATAGAGCAGGCAGGAGTAGATCTCATCGGCGATGATGTACAGGTCATTCTCCACGCACACATCCACCAGAGCCTTCAGCTCCTCCCCGTTGTACACCATGCCGGTGGGGTTGGAGGGATTGTTGAGAATCATAGCCTTGGTCTTGGGGGTAATGGCATCCCGTAGCTGCTGAGCGGTAATTTTAAACCCGGCAGATTCCTCCGCAGTCACCACCACAGGCACGCCACCCATCATGCGGACCAGCTCAATGTAGCTGACCCAGTAGGGGGCTGGGACAATCACCTCGTCCCCGGGATTGACCAGAGCCCGGAGGGCCACATACACACAGTGCTTGGCACCAGCGGCCACCATCACCTGGGACGGCTCATACTCCACGTGGAAGTCCGCCTTCACACGCTCGCACACCGCCTTCTTAATGCCGGGCAAACCGGAAGCGGGGGTGTAGCGGGTGTTGTTCTCCTCAATGGCCCGGATACCAGCGGCCTTGATCTCGTCCGGGGTGTTAAAATCCGGCTCACCAGCGCCAAATCCCACCACGTCTATGCCGTCGGCCTTCATCTGCTTGGCCAGAGAGTCAATGGCCATGGTGCTGGATGCCTGCACCTGAGAGGCAATCTTGGACAGTTCTTTCAAGTCAATCCCTCCGTACACTTCATTTGTGACATATTATATCGTCTTTCTTGCACATATGCAAGAGTCAATCCCATGGATACGGGTTATTTTGCATGTTATAACGTCTTGTGCTGCAAAATTCACCGGGTGCGCTTGGTGGTGTTCTTGCGGTAGAGAAAATACAGCCCCTTGACCATCAGGTCCCGGTCGTACTGAATCTCATGGCGGCAGTGGCGGAAGATCTCCGGGGCGTACTCTCCCGTAGCCACCACAGAGGCGGCCTTCTCCCCGGCAGACTCCTCCATCTCGTCAATGAGGCGATCAATGGACCCGGCATACCCGTACACCACACCCGCTCGCATGGAGTCCACCGTGTTGCGGCCTAGGGGAGAATCCACCTTCCCCATGGCAATGTGGGGTAGCTGGGCCCCGTTGTCGGACAGGGCCTCCAGAGCAATGGCCATACCCGGCATAATGGAACATCCCTCATAAGAGGCCTGACGCATGTAGGAGAAGGACAGGGCGGTGCCCGAGTTGATGACAATGGACGGGGACGGATACAGGGCCACCGCTGCCATCGCCGAGGCCACAATGTTGCTGCCCAGCTGGTTGTGCACGTCCGCCCGGATGTTCAGCCCAGTTTTCACTCCCGGGCCCACCACCATGGGGCGCTTCCCCGTCAGACGCTGAATGGCCCGGACAAAAATATCCGTCACCTGGGGTACAACGCTGGACACAATGGCCCCCTGTACTTCCTGGATCTTCCCGCCGTACAGCTGGAACACCCCCATGAGGTCCAGGGCGCATCGATCTTCACTGTATCTGCGCTCACTTTCCAGCTCAGAGCGGAACCGGATGTCACCGTTCTCTTCAAACAGTGCGATGGTGACATGGATATTGCTGATGGCCACAGCCAAAATCAAAGCGCCCAACCCCTTCATGATCAGATTCATATTATTTTTATTATAGCCAGCAATCCAGAGCAATGCAAGAGGGAACCTCCGCCCGAATCCAGTCCGGCGGAGGTTCCCCAGGTCGTTAAATATTATCCCGGATGATCTGACCCATACGGCGGGTGCCAATGACGTCTTCTCCCGGTTTGGCAATGTCGGCCGTGCGCCAGCCGTCAGCCAGGGCCTGGTCCACCGCCCGCTCCACAGCATCCGCCTCGGCAGACAGCTGGAAGGAGTAGCGGAGCATCATGGCCACGGAGAGAATGGTGGCAATGGGGTTGGCCTTGTCCTGCCCGGCGATATCGGGGGCAGAGCCATGGATGGGCTCATAGAGGGCGGGGGCCGTATCTCCCATAGAGGCGGAAGGCAACAGGCCAATAGACCCGGTGATCATGGAGGCCTCGTCGGAGAGGATATCTCCGAACATGTTCTCGGTGACCACCACGTCAAACTGGCCCGGGTCCCGCACCAGCTGCATGGCGCAGTTGTCCACCAGTACGTCCTCATAGGCCACGTCGGGGTACTCTTCCGCCAGGCGGTGCATCACAGACCGCCACAGGCGGCTGGTCTCCAGCACGTTGGCCTTGTCCACACTGGACACTTTCTTCCGTCTCAGCCGGGCCATCTCAAAGGCGCGGCGGCCAATGCGCTCGATCTCCATCTCGGAGTAGGCCATCAGGTCGGTGCACTCCACGCCCCGGTCCGGGGTGTCGTAGCGGTCCCGCTTGCCAAAGTACACGCCTCCGGTGAGCTCCCGCACCATCATCAGGTCAATACCCTTCTCGGCAGTCTCCTTCTTCAGCGGGCAAGCCTCGGCCAAAGCGGGTCGCAGAGCGGCAGGACGCAGATTGGCGTATAGCCCTAAGTCCTTGCGGATGGCCAACAGAGCGGTCTCCGGCCGCTGCTCGGCGGGCTTGTCGCTGCCCCACTTGGGGCCGCCCACAGCGCCCAACAACACAGCGTCACAGCTCTTGCACACCTCAGCGGTGCCGTCGGGATAGCTCTTTCCCACCGCATCGGTGGCGCAGCCTCCCAGAAGCACATCCACATAGGTGAAGGTGTGGCCGAACTTCTCTCCCACCTTGTCCAGAACACCTACCGCCTCATGGACAATCTCAGGGCCGATTCCGTCCCCCCGAATCAGTGCAATTTTATAATTCATTTGGCAATCCCCCTAGCTTTCAGAGAGTGGAGCAGGCCACCGTGCTCAATGATGCCGTTGACAAAATCGGGGAACGGCGCAGCCTGGAAAGTCTGCCCGGTGCTCTCATTCTCAATGACGCCCGTGGCAAAGTTCACCGTGACACTATCGCCCGGAGAGATGCCGTCCACCGCCTCGGGGCACTCCATGATGGGGAAGCCGATGTTGATGGCGTTGCGGTAGAAGATACGGGCAAAGCTCTTGGCGATGACACACTTCACGCCACAGGCCTTGATGGCCAGGGGGGCGTGCTCTCGGGAGGAGCCACAGCCAAAGTTGCTGCCACCCACCACAATGTCACCGGGCTCCACCGTGGTGGCAAAGTCGGCATCAATGTCCTCCATACAGTGGGAGGCCAGGGACTTCTCGTCCGGGGCGTTTAAGTAGCGGGCGGGAATGATGACGTCGGTATCCACGTTGTCGCCGTATTTGTAAATCTTCATCTTCTCATCCCTCCCTCAGATGGTGGCGGGGTCGGTGACCACGCCGGTGATGGCGGAAGCCGCTGCCACCGCAGGGCTTGCCAGAATGATCATGGAACTGGTGGGGCCCATGCGGCCCACGAAGTTGCGGTTGGTGGTGGCAATGGCCCACTCGTTGTCACTAAGGACACCCATATGTCCGCCCAGACAGGGCCCACAGGTGGGGGTAGATACCGCGGCCCCGGCCTGGATAAAGTCAGCAATGAGGCCCTCCTCCATAGCCTGGAGATAGATCTGCTGGGTGGCGGGAATGACAATACACCTCACCCCGTCAGCCACCTTCTTTCCCCGGAGGATGGCAGCGGCCTCCCGCAGGTCCTTCAAGCGTCCGTTGGTGCAGGAGCCGATGACCACCTGCTGGATGGGCTTACCCGCCACTTCGTCCACCGGCTGGGTGTTGGAGGGCAAATGAGGCAAAGCCACAGTGGGACGCAGCGTGGACAGGTCGATTTCCACAGTGCGGGCATACACGGCGTCCTCGTCCGCCTCAAAGGCGGTCCAGGCCCGCTCCACCCGTCCGTTCAAGTAGGCGATGGTCTTCTCGTCCACAGGGAAGATGCCGTTTTTGGCTCCCGCCTCAATGGCCATGTTGCAAATGGTGAACCGATCGTCCATCTCCAGGGAAGCCACGCCATCCCCGCAGAACTCCAGGGACTGGTACAGGGCTCCGTCCACTCCAATCATACCGATGAGGTGGAGCACCACGTCCTTACCGCTGACATAGGGGGAGAGAGTTCCGGTGAGCTTGACCTGAATGGCCTGGGGCACCTTGAACCAGGCAAGACCGGTGGCCATGCCCGCCGCCATATCGGTGGAGCCCACGCCAGTGGAGAAAGCGCCCAGAGCGCCATAAGTACAGGTGTGGGAGTCTGCGCCAATGATGACCTCACCGGGGGCAGCCAAGCCCTTCTCGGGAATCAGGGCGTGCTCAATGCCCATCTGGCCCACATCGTAGAAGTGAGTGATCTGGTGCTTGTGGGCAAAGTCCCGGCACCTGGCGCACAGCTGGGCGGACTTGATGTCCTTACAGGGGGTGGAGTGGTCCAGCACAATGGCGATCTTGTCCTGGTCAAACACCGTGGACAACCCCGCCTTCTCAAACTCTTTGATGGCCACAGGGGTAGTAATGTCGTTGCCCAGCACCAGGTCCAACTTACCCTCTAAGAGCTGTCCGGCCTGTACCTGGTCCAAACCCGCTGCCCGGGCCAAAATTTTCTGCGTCATGGTCATACCCATGAGACGCACCTCCTCGTTTCTCAGGTTGTTCGGTACATTCATTATGCCAAAGCCTATGGAAAAAGAATGTAACATATGATACAATCTTGAATAGATTGGAGGGAACGGCATGGCACAGTGGGATATCTTCGCCCAGGGGCAGACCCCCAAGTTGTACACCAAGGGGCAGATGATCTATCTCCAGGGGGAGCAGCCTCACTACTTTTACTACCTGGTGTCCGGCTCTGCCCGCAGCTTTCTCAGCAGCCCGGAGGGAGACGAGCGGATTTTGACCATCCACCGCAGTGGGGACCTGATGGGCGAGGCATCTTTTTTTGACCAGTACCCTCGGGTCAGCTCCGCCATGGCCCTGGAGGACAGCCTGGTAGTGTCCATTGACCAGCAGCGGCTGGATCAGATCTTCATGGAGCACCCCCAGTTGGCCCAGCCCATGCTGCGCTATCTGGCCCGCACCATTCGGATTCTCTCCGACCACGTGGACACGGCCTCTCTCCCAGCCATTGGCCGGGTAGCTCGGTACCTGCTGACCTTACCCCGAGGCGAGAACAACACCGTGGCGTGTACGCACGAGAGCATCGGCCAGGCCATTGGCATGAGCCGCATCACCGTCAGCCGGGCCATGAAGCAACTGGTACAGCAGGGTGTGGTGGAGACGGGGTACGGCACAGTACAGATTTTGGACGAAGGACAGCTTCAAGTGTTACAAAACCGATAAACCAGCAAGGCCGGGAAGCCCCATCGAGCTTCCCGGCCTTCTCTCATGTTCCATGTCGGTCAATATGTAAGAGGGCCTGATAGAACACATCCTGCAACAAATCCTCGGCCATGGTCTCGTTCCGGGTCAGGGCCAGGAGAAACCGGTACACAGGACGGCTATAGGTCTCATAAATCTCTTGAAATCCTGACATGTCTCTCCCCCTTCCTCCGGCATTTCTCTCCCCATTGTATCAGATCTCTGCTGTCTTCTCCACTTGGTTTGCTCACCCATTAGAACCCTGAACAAACCAAACGTTACAAAAAAAGATGTGCCACAGAACCCATGTTCTGCGACACATCTTTTCCTTACAGAATGATGCAAATCAGGCCCCCGGACCCCTCGTTGATGATGCGCTGGAGGGTGTCCCGCAACTTCTCCCGGGCATCCTCCGGCATACGCTTGAGTTTGGCTTGCAAATCCTCCCCCACCAGCTCGTGGAAGGAGCGGCCAAACATATTGGAGTCCCATATCTTCCCCGTATCCCCCTCGAACTGACGCAGGAGGAAGTCCACCATCTCCTCCGACTGTTTCTCCGTCCCCATGATGGGAGAGACCTCGGTTTTGATGTCCGCCCGCATCATGTGGATGGAGGGAGCCGAGGCTTTGAGGCGTACCCCGTAGCGGCCGCCCTGCTTGACGATCTCCGGCTCCTCCAGGGTCATCTCCTGGGGATCGGGCATGACGATGCCGTAGCCCGTCTCCTCCACCTGGGCCAGGGCCTGCTCCACCTTCTCATATTTCCGCTTCATGGAGGCCATCTGGACCAGCTGTCCAATGAGGTCTCCGTCATCGTGAATCTCCAAGCCGCAGCGCTGGGACACTGTCTCATAGAACAGACTTCGTGGCAGCTCCAGCACCGCCGTTACCACGCCGTTACCCATGTCCATGCGGGTGATCTGGGCAGAGGCAATTTCCTCCCGCTGGTCCAAGGCCTCCACCGCTGCTTCTGTGTCCCGCAGCCGCTCCAACCCTCCGGCCTCTTGGCGAATCATCCCATAGAGCTGGCTTTTGATGGGGTGGTCAAAGGGGAGCACATCCACCCAGGAGGGGAGAAACAGCTCCAGCTGCTTCATGGGGAACTCGTGGAGCACCCCGCTCAAGATGGCCTCCACCGTCTCCTCGTCCAAGGTCAGGCAGTTCACCGCCAAGCAGGTGACCTGGTACTGCTGGGCAATATCCGCCTGGATGGCTTGGGCCCGGTCGCTGTAGGGCTGGGCGGAGTTGAGCAGCACCACAAAGGGCTTGCCCATGGCTTTGAGTTCCTCAATGACCCGCTCCTCCGCCTCCAGGTAGTCCTCCCGAGGGATGTCGGCGATGGTTCCATCGGTGGTCACCACAATGCCAATGGTGGAGTGGTCAGTGATAACCTTCTGGGTGCCCAGCTCCGCCGCCTGGGTCATGGGGATCTCGTGGTCCATCCAGGGGGTGGTCACCATCCGGGGCTGGTCTCCGTCCATCTGCCCCATGGCTCCGGGCACCATGTAGCCCACACAGTCAATGAGCCGCACGGAGAAGGAGCTGCCGTCATCCATGGACAGACTCACTGCATCCTCTGGGACGAATTTTGGCTCGGCGGTCATCACCACACGGCCGGACCCGCTCTGGGGCAGCTCATCCCGGGCCCGGTCCCGCAGGTAAGTGTTCTGGATTTCCGGCAGCACCATGGTCTCCATAAAGCGCTTGATGAAGGTGGATTTTCCCGTGCGAACCGGACCAACCACCCCAATGTAAATATCGCCTTGGGTGCGCTGGGCGATATCCTCATACAATTTGTTGTGATCCACAGCAATTCCTCCTCACCGCAAGTTCTCTACATGTGTATGGGGATAAGCTGTGTAATATGCCACATCAAAAAATCGGCCGGAGAAACCCTCCGGCCGATTTTGGCGTGTTAGACTCGCTTGGTGGGAATGAGCAGAATCATTCCCTCCGGCACCGTCTCAGAGGCCAGCTCATTGGCCGTGCAAATATCCTGGATGGTGGCACCGCAGGCCTTGGCCACATCCCACAGCTGCTCTCCCGCATCCACCCGGCGAATGACCAGGGAGGGGCGGCTACACGGGCCCTCATAGGCACCCGTAGAAGCCACAGAACTGACACACAGCAGTTCCTCCTCCTTGGTGGTCAGCCAGCGGAACTCCAGCTCAAAGCGCAGGTCAATGCCGCCGCTGACAGCCGCCGCAGTCAAATCTCCCACCGCTCTGCAATGGACCTTGCGCTGGCACCCCTCCGGGATTTGATAGGGACAGGTGACCAGGACGCTGTCCGTAGCCCCACGCAGCTCTCCCTCCTCGTCCAAATACAGCATGTGTACTTGAATCTGGGCGGCTAGCTCGTTGCCGTGCTCTCCGCTGCGCTGGGTCACTTCCTTGACCACGGCGAAGCTGTCCAGCACCTGCTTGGCCTCCACCGAGGTCTGATAGAAGTGCCGGACACTTTGGCTGGTGCCGCCTGTCTCCGCCAGGGTACATAGAGGACAGGGAGAACGTTGGGCATCCAGCCGACAGCTCACAGAGTACACATCGGAGAGCAGTGTCACCTCCCGCTCCATACGAACCACCGCCTGGGCGCAGGCCTCCACAGTGACCTCCAGTTCTCCCTCTCGCAGGCGACAGTCCACGCTTTTCAGGCGCACGTCCACCTGAGAGCCCTGGTCCCCCGCCTCCTGCTCCACGTCCAGCACCTGGGAGAAGGGGAGCTCGAAACAGGTGGAAGTGACGCTGTCCCCGCACTGGTATACCAGGTACAGCTTCACAGAGCCTTTTACCACCAGCTTACGGCCGATGAGCTTTCCCTCCATCACATCCAGCTGGGGTCGGCACAGCAGCAGCTGCTGTACCTCTCCCTTGGAGGGGGGCATGCGCACCAAGTCGGAAAAGAGGAAGGGTTTCTCCACCACCCCGGTAATCACAATGTCCCGTGCAGGTAACAGCCGCTTCTCCAAGCTCCCCTCCGGGCCGCCCTGGACGTCGGTGTTCACCTCTTTGGCCGCCAGCTCATAGGCGGTGAGCTCCACCATAATTTCCGCCCGAGCCACCACTTTTCTGGGATTGATCGCCCGGGCATCCGCGAAGGTGACCGTGGCGCTGGATTGCACCACCGTGGTGGTGCGCAGCGATGGATGGTCTTTCAGGCACTGGAAGGGAATGGCCACCTCCAAGGTCTTGGGCAGCTGTTCCCCCTCGGGAATGTAGAACACCGTGGTCTGGATGGTACCTGTCAGCCGCACCGTCCCCTCTCCCGGCTCGCAGTCCCGGACATACACCCGCCCCACCGCCGTAACGATGCGGGCAATGTCCGGGTAAGTATCCGGCACAATGCTCTCCAGCGTCTCCTCCTGGGTCACCGCAGTGTCCAGAACCTGGCGGTATCCCTCCAGCACCACAGGCTGCAACTCCATATCCATAGACATCCTCCCTTTGTCCACATTCTGAGGTATCTATATGACCATGGAGGCCGGGATATTCCCTCAACCCGAGATGCCGAAAATCCGGCGCATAATCCCACACAGGGCTTTGGGAAACTTCACAACTACGATCCGCATAAACAACAGCCTCTCCTTTCCATGCTGAAATCTAATACAGCATATGAAAGAAGAGGCTGTCTGGTTCCTAATCCAATTTATTTTTCCCACTGAGGGCGGGACTTCACTTGATCGTACAGGCGCACATAGCTCTGGTAGCGGCTGGGAGCGATGGCACCGTTGTCCACTGCCTCCCGCACCGCACAGCCCCGCTCCTTGACGTGGGCACAGCCCACAAAGCGGCACTGTTCCAGATAAGGACGAAATTCCCGGAAGGTGTTGGCCAGCTCCTCCTTGGGGATGAGCTCCATCTGTTCCACATCGAAGGCGGAGAATCCGGGGGTATCTGCCACCAGTCCGCCCCCTACGCGGAACAGCTCCACGTGGCGGGTGGTGTGGCGGCCACGGCCCAACTTTTCACTGACCTGGCCCACCTTCAAGCCGAATTGCGGGCACAGGGCGTTGAGCACACTGGACTTGCCCACACCGGAATTTCCAGTGAATGCGGAGATCTTCCCATCCAGAACCCCCAACAGCTGCTCCAGACCCTCGCCCGTCTGAGCGCTGATGGCAAAGGACTGAAATCCAGCCTTCTGATACAGCTCTACCAGCTGAGTGGCGGGCTCCAAATCGCACTTGTTAAAGCAGATGATGGGCTGGCACCCCTTGTACTCGGCCAGAGACACCATCCGGTCAATGAGGAATGGGTCCGTGACCGGGATAGCCCCGGAAGCCAAAATCACCAGCTGGTCCATATTGGCCACCATAGGCCGCTGGAACTGATTGGAGCGGGGCAGGACCTCATCCACCATCCCAGTGCCGTCCTCGGTCACCGTAATGGCCACGTGGTCCCCCACCAGAGGGGTGATCTTCTGGTGGCGCAGTTTCCCACGGCCCCGGCAGGTAATGGGCTCTTGCTCTGCCCCCACGTCCACATAATAGAAGCCGCTGAGGGCCTTAATGATGGTACCCGTCATACGTTAAAACTCCAAGTCATAGCTCTCCACCCGCTCCCCATTGATCTCGATGGTTACTCGCTTGGTGGTGCCGGGACTCTGGGTCACTTCACGGGAGAAGTCTCCCTTCTCATCGGCATTCCACTTGCCGTCAAAGACGGTGGTGGAACCCAACGTCACCTTCAAATCAATGGTACCGGAGTAGTCGCTGAGGTCCACGGTGATGGTCTTCTTCACCGGGGCGTCTGTGGTCACCACCGGGGGATTGGTGACAGGGGGCTGGGTGGCCTCTGGGCCAAGGCTGACCTGGAGATCAATGGTGGTGCCAGGGTCCACCATGGTTCCCTTTTCAATGCTCTGCCACATCACCTTGCCTGCGGCATAGGTGTCGCTGTGATACTCCTTCACATTGGCCTTGAGCCCCTGCAGCTCCAGCTGGGCCTTCACCTGCTCCAGGCTCAAATCCACGTAATTGCCCACAGCAACCTTTTGATTCTCCTTGCCCTTGCTGACCACCAGAGTCACCTCGTCCCCCTCTTCCAGCTCGGTATCCTTCTTGGGGGTATAGGAGATGATATAGCCCTCTTCCGTGGTGGAGGAATACTCCTCCTCTGTGACCACTTTGAGTTTCATATCCTCCTCCAGCTTCTTCAATGCCCGTTCCAGTTCCCAACCCGTGACGTCAATCATCTTCAGTTCCTCTGTTCCGCCACTGATGGTGACGGTGATGGTGGACTTACCATCCTTGACCTTTCCATCGGCCTCAGGGGTCTGCTCACAGATCTGGTCCTTCTCATACTCCTCGTTGAACACTGTCTCGCCCACCTCGATGGTGAAATCACCCAGGATGGAGGGGTCCTTTTCCAACTCCTCCAGGGTGTAGCCCAACAGATTGGGTACGGTGTACTCCTTGGCCGGAGCAAAGATGGCACCTCGGATGAAATTAAAGAGGAAGATCACAATACCCACTACGAAGATAAGGATAGCCGCCACGGCCACCGCAATGGGCGGAAGCTTGACACGGCCTCCGAACAGCTTGATGCGCTCGGTCCGCTCGCCCTCCTCGTCATAGTACTCGTCATCCTCGTCGTACAATGCTCCAGTGTCGTTGGAGACTGGTTGCTGCTGCTCCGGCTCCCGGGCACCGGGAACGGGGATCACCCGAGTGGGCTCCTCGATGTTGTCGATACGGATGGTGTCCGAGGGAACGGCATCGGGATTTTTCTGAAACTCCGTCACCGCATCCAACATATCCTGAGCGGAAGCATAGCGCTGGTTGGGATTGGGGGCCATGGCCTTCATGGTGATGGCCTCCAGACCAACCGGAATATCGGGATTCAATTCCCGAGGCTGAATGGGAATGGAGTTGATGTGCTGAATGGCAATGAGCACCGGGGTCTCGCCCTCAAAGGGCAGCCGCCCGGTGAGCATCTCATAGAGCATGACGCCCACAGAGTACAGGTCAGACCGCCCGTCGATGTGGCTGCCCTTGGCCTGCTCCGGGGAGATATAATGCACCGACCCAATGGCCTCCTGGGTCAGGGTAGCCTGAGAGGACGTCAGGCGGGCAATGCCAAAGTCGGCCACCTTAATGCTGCCGTCCCGCAGCACCAGAATGTTGTGGGGCTTGATGTCCCGGTGGATGATGCCCCGGCTGTGGGCATGGTCCAGTGCCCGCAGCACCTGGGAGATAAAGTGCAGGGCCTCCTGCCACTTCAAGGGAGTGCCGCGCTTTTGCATATATTGCTTCAAGGTCATGCCGTCAATGAGCTCCATGACAATGTAGTTGAGCCCATCGCTCTGGCACACGTCATAGACACCCACAATGTTGACATGGGACAGCATGGCAACCGCCTGAGACTCCGCCTGGAAACGGCGGCGGAACTCTGCGTCGCTGGCCAGCTCCGGCTTGAGGATCTTGATGGCCACCAGCCGATTGAGCCGATGGCAGCGGGCCTTATACACCACGGCCATGCCACCCACGCCAATACGCTCTAAAATCTCATAGCGATTGTCGAGCATTTTACCTATGTATTGATCCATGGTAAATGTTCCTCCTCGTTGTGGTTCACCGCTGCGCCATGACAATGGTCACATTGTCCGGCGCACCGTGCTCCAACGTCATACGCATCATACTGCGGCACCGCTCCTCCAGGGGGCGCTGCTCCACAGCCTGCTCCAGCAAAACCTGGTCGGTGAGGACGTTGGACAGGCCGTCGCTGCACAGCAGCAGGCTGTCCCCCTCCTGCCAGGTCACATGGTAACAATCTGCCGTCACATCCCGGTCCACACCCAGTGCCCGGGTAATCAGGTTCTTCTTGGGGTGGGTTCGGGCCTGCTCCGGGGTGATATCCCCCCGAGAGACCAGCATCTGTACCAGGGAGTGGTCACAGCTGACCTGTTGAATCTCCCCGTCGTGGATGTGATAGCAGCGGCTATCCCCTACGTTGATGACATAGGCCTCCTGGTCCAGCAGCAATGCCGCCACCAGGGTGGTCCCCATCCCCCGATATTGCTCATCGGTGCGGGAGAGCTGGTAGACGTGGGTGTTGGCCTGGTCACAGGCCTGGCGGAGCAGCTGGGTACAGTCCTGCTCCCCCTCCGGGACCCCATCCTGGCACAGCTCCTCCAGTTTCGCAGCAAAACTCTCCACTGCAATGGCGCTGGCCACATTGCCCGCTCGAGCGCCGCCCATGCCGTCGCAGACCACCGCAATGGCCACCTGCTCGCTGAGCTGGCGCACGGCATAGCTATCCTGGTTCTCACTGCGTACCGAGCCGATATCCGTCATTCCAAATATGTTCATAGGGCTTCGTCCTTTCCGGGCTGGAGCTGATCTTGCTGCATGTGCTTCCGGCGCAGCTGACCACAGGAGGCGTCAATGTCGCCCCCCAGCTTACGCCGCACGGTGGCTGTGACGCCCTGGGATTCCAACCGTTTCTGGAATTGCCGCACCCGGCGGCTGGGCTTGAGGGGAGACTCCTCCACGTGGTTCAGGGGAATCAAATTCACATGTCCAGGCTGACCCCGCAGCAGCTTCACCAGCAGGTCCGCCTGCTGGTCGCCGTCATTGACGCCATCGATCATGGCGTACTCGTAGGAGATACGCCGTCCCGTCTGCTGGAAATACCGCCGACAGGTGTCCATCAGCAGGTCTACCCCCACGGCCCGGTTCACCGGCATCAGCTTGGAGCGGGTCTCGTCGTCGGGGGCGTGAAGGGATACGCTTAAGGTTAATTGTAACCCCAACTGTGCCAATTTGTCAATTTTCTTCACCAGACCACAGGTGGACAGGGAGATGTGGCGCATGCCGATGTTTACACCCTGGGGGTGGTTAACCAGGTGCAAAAATTGGATTACATTGTCAAAATTGTCCAGAGGTTCCCCAATTCCCATCATCACGATGTTGGAAATCTCCGCTCCGCTGTCCAGCTGGGTAAAAATGATCTGGTCTAAAATTTCGCTGGGCTGCAAGTCCCGGACCTTTCCGCCCAGGGTGGAGGCGCAGAATTTACACCCCATGTTGCACCCCACCTGACAGGACACGCACACGGTATTCCCGTGCTGATAGCGCATGAGCACCGTCTCCACGCAGTTGCCGTCCCGCAGCCGCCACAGGTATTTGATGGTGCCGTCTAAGGCGGACTGCTGTTTCCGCTCCACAATGGGGGCGGTGATGTAGCACTGCTCCTTCAAGGTCTCCCGCAGAGCCTTGGGCAGATCGGTCATCTGGTCAAAGGAGGTCACGCCACGGTGCAGCCACTGGAAAATCTGTTTGGAGCGAAAGGCGGGCTGTCCCAACTCCTTGAGATACGCCCCCAGCTGGTCAGGCAGCATGGATTTGATGTCGATCACGGCTCAGGCCTCCTTCTTTCGCAGACGGGCCACGAAAAAGCCGTCTGTGTGATGTATATGGGGCCAGAACGTCATCATGCCTTCCTGGCGCCCAAAATGGGGCAAATCAAATGCCTCCAACGTAAATTCTGGGTGTTGCTGCAAAAACCACGCCACCACGTCCTGATTTTCCCGCTCCCGCAGGGTGCAGGTGGCGTAGATCATCACCCCGCCGGGGCGCACGTAGGCCGCACAGTTGTCCACGATGCCCTTTTGCACCTGGGGCAGCCCATCCAGAGGTTTGGGGTCCTTGTAGCGGATGTCCGGCTTCTTGCGGATGATACCCAAACCTGAGCAGGGTACATCCACCAGCACCGTATCAAACCGCTCCACCCAATCCTCCCGGCGCTGGGCGGCGCTTTGCAGCTGGGCGGTCAGAATGGACAGGCCCAGACGGCTAGCCCCCGCCTCCAGCAGCTTGATTTTGTGGGGATGAATGTCACAGGAGATGATTTCCCCCTGATTGTTCATGTCCACGCCAGCGGCAAAGGACTTGCCGCCGGGCGCGGCACAGCAGTCCAAAACCTGCTGGCCCGGCTGGACATTTGCCGCCGTCACGGCCAGGCGTGCCGCCGCATCTTGGATGTAGAAATAGCCCTTCTGGTAGGCGCTCAGCCGCTCCATATCTCCGGTGCTGCTCAGGAGCAGGCAACCTTCCAACCAGGGGTGGCGCTGTACCTCCACCCCGTCCCGCTCCAGCTCCTCCACCGCCTGGTCCACGGTGCATACCACCGTGTTCACCTGGGCCGTGGTGGGGGGCTGGCAGTTGTCTGCCTGGGCCCAGGCCTTCACGCCGTCCACGCCCAGCACCTGGGCAAACTCCTCCACCAGCCACCGGGGGTGGCTGGTCTGGAGGGCGATGGTCTCCAGCTCGTCCTTCCCCTGAGGAGGCGGCAGAGGCATGTCCCGGAGGATACCCCGGAGCACACCATTGACCATCCCAGCCGCTCGGGGATTGCGGCAGTGCTTTTTCGTCAACTGGACCCCTTCATTTACCGCCGCACTGGGTGGAATCTTGTCCATATACAGGATTTGATACAGGGAGAGACGCAGAATGGACAACACCTTGGGTTCCAGTTTTTTCAAGCCTCCGGCACAGCGGCGCTCCAGATACCAGTCCAAGGTCATCCGGGTTTGGAGTACGCCAAAGCACAGCCGGGTGGCCAGGGCGGCATCCCGACGGTCCAGGGCGCTCTCTTTCAGAATTCGTTTCAAATGTCCCTCAGACCAAGCCCCCTGCTTGTCACAGGCTGTCAGGGTCAGCATGGCCGCTTCTCTGGCAGAACCCATAGGTAAACTCCTCTCAGATGGCTTCCTTCTCCTTCAGGGGGTGGCCCAGCAAAAAGGCGTGGGCCGCCATGGCTTTCTTCCCGTCGGGTTGAAGCTCCAAAATTTCCAATACGGTGCCCTCTCCACAGGCCACCCACAGGCCACGCTTGTCTGCCTTGACGCAGGTGCCAGGGGCCTGGGTCGTCTGCTCGGTTCCCACCGCCGTGCGGATGATCTTGCACCGCACGCCGTCCACTACTGCCGTGGCGGCGGGCCAGGGAGTCAGGCCCCGCACCTGGTTGTGGATTTGGGTGGCAGTATGGGTCCAGTCAATGGGGGACAGGGCCCGGGAGAGCATGGGGGCGTAGCAGGACTGGGCATCGTCCTGGGGTACTGCCACCGCCGTTCCCTGCTCCAACTGCTCCAGCACCTGGGGCAACAGGTCTGCCCCCATCTGGGCCAGACGGTCGTGGAGCTGCTGGGCGGACTCATTGAGATCAATGGGTGTGGCGGCGCTGGCCAGCATGTCGCCGGTGTCCAGTCCCTCCGCCATATACATGATGGTCACCCCGGTCTCGCTCTCCCCGTTGAGGATGGCCCAGTTGATGGGGGCTGCACCTCGGTACTTGGGGAGGAGAGAGGAGTGGACGTTGATGCACCCCAGAGGGGGCAGCTGCAAAATATCCACGGGGAGGATTTTGCCGTAGGCCGCCACCACAATGAGCTGGGGGGCCAGCTCTCGCAGCTGCTCCAGGGCGCTCCCATCCCGCAAGGTGGTGGGCTGAAACACAGGAATACCCACCGACAAGGCATATTCCTTCACAGGGGGCGGCAGTAGCTTCATGCCGCGATTTTTGGGCTTGTCCGGCTGGGTAAAGACTCCACACACCTCATGGCCGTCCTCCACCAGGCGGCGCAGAGAGGGGACGGCAAAGTCCGGGGTGCCCATAAAGACGATTCTCATGCGTCCTCGTCCTCCATGGCATCCAGCTCATCCACCGTATAGAGCCGGTCGGTGTGCTCCACAAACAGGTGCCCGTCCAGGTGCTCCAGCTCGTGGCAGAAGCAGCGGGCCACAATGCCCTCGCCGCTCATCTCAAAGAAGTTGCCGTTGCGGTCCTGGGCCCGCACGGTGGCGGTGGCGGGACGGGTAACCACGCCATACTTTCCGGGCACAGACAGGCAACCCTCCAGACCAGTCTGCTCTCCATCCGAGGCAATGATCTGGGGGTTGACTAGCTCCACCATGTTCTCCTGGTCATCCATGACGATGACCACTCGGCGCAGAATGCCGATCTGTGGGGCAGCCAGGCCCACACCGTTGGCCTGGGCCAGAGTCTCCTTCATATCGTCCAGCAGATCGTGCAGCTTCTCGTCAAATTTCTCCACCGGGTGGCAGGTCTTGGCCAGTGCCGGATCTCCTTGGGTCAAAATGGTTCTCAAAGACATTGTTAGGTCCTCCTTTGTTGGATTAATCCTGCGGGTTGATATCTGCATACACCGACACGCCCCGGTTGGCCTTGTCTGTCTGAGCCTGGCGCACCATGTGGGCCACCAGTTCCCGGGCTTGTCTGGTATTTTTGGTCTGTAACGTCAAATGATAGCGGTAGCGGTTATTCACCTTCACCACCGCTGCCGGAGCAGGGCCCAGCAGGCGACACGCCATGGAACGATACTTGGGTTGGGAGAGAATCTGCTCAAAGGCCTGGCGCAGCCGCATGCACACCCGCAGCACCTCGTGCTCCTGGTCTCCGGTAATGTGCAACACGAAGAAGTCCCCAAAGGGGGGACAGTCCCGGAGCTGGCGCATACGGATTTCCTGCTCGTAAAACCCGTCATAGTCCTGACGGGAGGCGCACTGAATGACCTCATTGCCGGGGGTGAAGGTCTGGATAAAGGCCCGACCGGTCTTGCCGCCCCGGCCTGCCCGGCCCACCACCTGGGTGAGCAGAGAGAAGGTGCGCTCTCCGCCCCGGTAGTCCTCCACATACAGGGTCTGGTCAGCGGCTACAGCCCCCACCAAAGTCACATTTTCAAAGTCCAGCCCCTTGGCCACCATCTGGGTGCCCACCAGCACCGGGATTTTCTCCTCCCGGAACTGGGCCAGCAGCTTGGCGTGGCCCTGGACGCCAGACACGGTATCGGTGTCCATGCGCATCACCGATACGCCGGGAAAGAGGCGTTGCAGCTCCTCCTCCACCTTCTGGGTGCCCAGCCCCACAAAGCTGTAAATGCCACCGCACTGGGGGCAGTGCTGGGGCAAGGGCTGAGAATAGCCGCAGTAGTGGCACATGAGCCGTCCGTTGGCCTTATGGTAGGTCAGGTGTACCGAGCATCTGGGACAGCTGGGGGACTCCCCGCACTCTCCGCACACCACCATCTGGCTACTGCCTCTCCGGTTGACAAAGAGGATGGCCTGCTCTCCCCGGTCTATGGTCTCTCTTAATGCCTCCACCAGAGGCTGACTGAGGGCAACGCCGTTCCCCTCTCGCAGCTGCTCCCGCATATCCACCACCGTCACCTGGGGCAGCTCCCGCTGGTTGAAGCGGTGCTCCAGGGTGAACAGATGGTAGGTGCCTGCCTTGGCGTGGTACATGGTCTCCACCGACGGGGTAGCCGAGCCCAAAAGAAGCAGAGCATTCTCTTTCGAACACCGGAACTTGGCCACATCTCGGGCATGGTACCTGGGGTTCTGCTCAGACTGGTAGGTGGGTTCCTGCTCCTCGTCCAGCACCACAAGCCCCAGGTTGTGCACCGGGGCAAACACCGCCGAGCGGGTACCCACCACCACCATGGCCTGACCAGAGCGGACCCGTTTCCACTCGTCGTACCGCTCTCCCGTGGATAGGCCACTGTGGAGAATGGCCACCTGCTGGCCAAACTGGCAGGTAAATTGGTCCATGAGCTGGGGGGTGAGGGAGATCTCGGGCACCAACACCATGGCACCCCTGCCCTCCTTCAGGCCCTTGTGGATGAGCTGGATATAGACCTGGGTCTTACCGCTGCCCGTGACTCCGTATAGCAGGGCGGCAGCGGCCTGCCGGGTCTCCATCAGCGCCCACAGCCCTTCCATGGCCTGCTGCTGCTGGTCATTCAGGGCCACAGGGGTGGGAGCCTGGGAATTCTGTACGCCCACCTGAGGCGGGCGGCGGAACACCTCTTGCTTGTGCAGGGTGAGAAGTCCCTGTTTTTCCAGGGACCGCAGCGTACTCATGGAGGCCCCAGTGAAATAACACAGCTCCTTGGCGGACACCTCTCCCATCTCGCCCAGGACCTTCACCGCCTGGTATTGGAGAGGTGCTCTCCGCCGCCGGCCGGACACCTGGGCCAGGGCCTCCTCCGGCTCCACCGCCAGGGCTACTCGCTGTTCCAGCTTGTCCTTCACTCCAGGGATTCCATCCGCCCGGCGGACGATGCCCCCCGCCTCAGACAAGCGGCGCAGGGCTGGCCAAGGGTCCGCTCCGTCAAAGGCCCGCTGAATCTCACTGAGCTCCGCGTTGCCTCCATAGGCGCATAGAATGTCCGCCAGACGCACGGACGGCCGGTCCTCTCCGGCCAACTGGTACAGGGCCTCCCGGTCCAGTCCTGGAGCTATGCTCCAGCTCTCTTTCAGAGCGTACCAGAGCCCGGCGGGGAGCATCACCCGGATGGCCTCGTACACGGTGCAAAAGTAGTGCTCCCGCATCCACAAAGCCAGCTGGATGTTCTCCCCAGTCAGTACCGGCTCTTGGTCCAGTACCGTCTGGATGGGTTTTAATCCGTCCACGTTTTCCTGCTGGCCCAAGGCCAGCACAATGCCGTCACTGAGCCGGTTGCCCCGGCCAAAGGGGACGGCCACCCGCATTCCCACCTGCACACGGGACGCCATGTGCGGGGGAATTTTATAATCAAAGGGCCGGTCAATGGCGTAGACGGCGGCTGCCACTGCGATTTTTGCTGTCTGTGGCACCTCCCGTCAACCTCCTCCTTTTGACCGCGAAAGGGCAAGCAGCGCCTCGCCGCTTGCCCTGGCTTCACAGGCCGTGCCTTTTGACTTCTTACTCTTCGGTCTCCTCAACCGGTTCCTCCACCTGCAGCTGGCCGTCAGCCACCTCGCGCACGGCCAGAGTCACCGCCTTCTCCTCCAGGGGGATACCGGTCTGCTCCGACTCGCTGGAAATCTCACGGGCACGGTGGGCCACCACATTCACCAACATGTAACGGCTGGGCACTTTCTCCAACAGGTCCTTCATAGGGGGATAGAGCAACATAATTCTTCAATCCTTTCGTTTTCTTCCAATTAGTCGTTGGTGCCGATGATGCTCTCGGCCAGCTGAATTCGCTTGTTGACTCGGCAACTCTCCGCCTCCAGGATGGACAAGATCTCCTGGGCGGCGGACATCACGTTGTCATTGACCACCAGGTAGTCGTACTTGGTGCACTCCCGGCACTCTTCCCGGGCTTTGGCCAGCCGCTGGGCAATCACATCCTCGCTGTCTGTGTTGCGCTTGCGCAGTCTGCGGGAGAGTTCCTCCAGAGAGGGAGGGATGATGAAGATACACACAGCCTCCGGGCACTTTTCCCGCACCTTGGCTGCACCCTGGACCTCAATGTCCAGCAGCACATCCACGCCGGCTTGCAGCTTCTCCTCAATGATTTTGAGCGAGGTTCCGTAGTAATTGTCCACATACTGGGCATACTCCAAAAACTCATTGTCCCGGATCATGCGTTCAAACTCTTCTCGGGCGACAAAGTTGTAGTTTACGCCGTGCTCCTCACCCACCCGGGGCTGCCGGGTGGTAAAGGACACCGAGAAATGGATGTCCCGTCGGCTGCTGAGCAACTCGGAGATCACCGTGCTCTTGCCCACCCCGGAGGGACCGGACAGAACGATCAACTCGCCACGTTTTTTCTTCTTCATATCTCTTTCTCTCCCATCTGCTCTTCTTCCGGTGACGAGGGGTCAAACCGCTGCCCCAGCACCTCCGGGGTCAGGGACGACCACACCACATGTCCACTGTCCATAATCAGCACCGATTTGGTCTTGCGGCCAAAGCTGGCGTCAATGAGCATCCCCCGATCTCGGGCCTCCTGGCCCAGACGTTTGATGGGGGCAGATTCTGGGCTCACCACCGCCACCACTTTCCGGGCTGACACCACATTGCCAAACCCAATGTTGATCAGTTCCATGCCGTCACCTCGATATCACTCCAGATTTTGGACCTGCTCGCGAATCTTCTCGATTTCCGCCTTGATGTCCACCACCACCCGGGCAATGTCAATGTCATTGCACTTGGAGCCAATGGTGTTGGCCTCTCGGTTGAACTCCTGAATGAGGAAGTCCAGCTTGCGGCCCACAGCGCCGCCCTGGTCCAGCAGCTCCCGCAGCTGGGCAATGTGACTGCGCAGGCGCACCGTCTCCTCGTCCACTGCCACCTTGTCGGCAAAAATGGCCGCCTCGGTGAGAATCCGGCTCTCCTCGATCTGGGTGTTCTGGAGAATTTCCGCCATCTTGGCCTCCAGGCGGGCTCGGTACTCCGCCACCGTCTGGGGGGAACGCTCCTCCACCTTGGACACCAGGCCCTCGATGGTCACAGCCCGGCCGAGAATGTCCTCTGCCAAGCGCTGCCCTTCCCGCACCCGCATGGAGTCAAAGTCCGCCAGCGCGGCGTCCAGAGCACCCAGAAGTCCGGCCTTCACCTGCTCCTGGTCCCGTTCCTTTTTCTCTACCGTGAGCACATCGGGGAAGCGGGCCAAGTCGGTGGCATAATAGCTGCCCTTCACCCACTCGCCCTTGCCCAGATCATAGAGTTTGGCCAGAGCCTGGATGTAGGATTTGGCCAGACCCTCGTTGACGGTCACCGTGGAGTCATCCTCCGCCTGGGCGGTCAAGGTGACAAACACATCCACCTTGCCCCGGGAAATGGAACCTTGTACCCGGCTTTTCATGGCGTCCTCCGCAAAAATGTACGCTCTGGGCATCTTAATGCCGCAGTCCAGATAGCGGTTGTTCACCGACCGCACTTCCACGGTGAAAGTGCCGCCCTCGTAGCTGCACTCCCCTCGTCCATATCCGGTCATACTCTTAACCATGGTTTCATCAGCCCTTTCTCCAGTTTCTTCCCTTCCCCATGCGGGAGAGATAGGCTGCAATCAGCCCGCTAAAGCCAAAGTCATATAGTAAAAATACCACGTTACCCAGCAAATACACCAGCCCCAAGTGCAATTGCTCCA
Source organism: Pseudoflavonifractor sp. An187 (assembly GCF_002160275.1). Classification (NCBI taxonomy): domain Bacteria; kingdom Bacillati; phylum Bacillota; class Clostridia; order Eubacteriales; family Oscillospiraceae; genus Pseudoflavonifractor; species Pseudoflavonifractor sp. An187. The sequence continues at coordinate 190,092 of NZ_NFKG01000001.1, forward strand.
GGGGCAGGCCGTCCAGGGCCACCGCCTTGGTGACCAAGACCACAACTGTGTAGGCCAGGTTGAAAAACACCAGCTTACAGAGGATCTCCAATGGTTTGCGTCGCAAGGCCTCCACCTTGGACTTTACCACCGGGTACAGGCCAAACAGGGCGGCATACAGGAGCACGCAGAACTTATCCGGTACCAGAAGCAGCCCCAGCACCGACACCGCACCCCAACACAGCAGTCCGGCGGAAGTTCCACCGGCAATCACCACACCTGCACAGGGTACCCCTGCCAAGGCCACCAGGCCGATGGCTCCGGTGGGTGAGATGGCCGAGCCGTACAACAAAATGATGGACACCGCCCCCAACAGGGCCGGATAGGTGATGCTGCTGGCAGATTTGCCTGGTTTCATATCAATTACATCCCCCACACAGACAGTTCAGGCAGAGCATGGTGGTACAGCAGTCCAGGCTGTCGCACTGCCCTCCGGTCATATTGGTATTATACCCATAGCCGCCCTGCTGCATCATGGACAGAGCCTGGCGGTACTCCATGTTCCCGGGCTCCATCTGGCAGGCGATCTGATAGTTCTGTCTGGCCTCGTCCAGCCAGCCTCGGCGGTAGGCGATACTACCCATGAGGAAGTACCACTCGCCGTTTTTGCTGGAGATGCCCCGGAGCAGCTGTTCTGCTCCGTCCAGGTTCCCCATGTTGATATACTGGCGCACCTGGGCAAAGGAAGCAGAAGAGGAGGAGCCGCCTCCACTGTACTGGCCCTGGTATCCGTAGGACTGGGAATAGCCCCCCTGATACCCGCCGCCGGTGCTTCCACCCCCGCTGCGCGCCTTGGTGATGGCATCGTAGGCCTCGTTGACTTCTTTCATCTTCTCCTCAGCCAGATCGGCCAGAGGGTTATTCTGGTAGTTGTCCGGGTGGTATTTCCGGGCCAGTTCCCGATACGCACGCTTGATTTCATCATCACTGGCGTTGGGGCTGACCCCCAGCACCTCATACGGATCTCTCATGCATGTATCTCCCTTTGTGTAGCTTTTTGATTTCCTTCCATCGCCCGTCCATCACAGCGCTCTGCACGGCGGGAAGGCCAACGCACAAAATATTTTCTAAGACGCGCTCCCACTCCCCCAGTTCTAGCAAACTGGCGGCACTATATGCCAGCCGCACCGAATGGGTACAGGTGGTGGCCACATACTCCTGCTCCTCTTTGGCTCTGCCCTCAAACCGGGCATCCAGTGGGTTATAGCGCCCGCAAGCTCGATCCTCGTCCAGATCATCCCATGCATCCATCAGGTAAATCCAGCGTCCCAAATGGTACAGCAGCTGCTGCAAAATACGGGCCTGGTCCCCTTGGGCCTGCTCTGAGGCCGCGGAAGCCAGCATGGCGGCAAATTCATGGGCCACGGCGTCCAGCCGGGTCGAGCGCTTGGCTTCCAATTGGTCCAGGCGCTCCAGACAGCCTTGCACTTGATTCACAAAGCCCGGACAAGCCTGGGCCGCTCTCCGGTATGGCCTGTGAAACCAGCGGCGCAAGAATCGGTATGGCAGACCACTCCAAAAGCCGTGGTCCTTCACATCATCGTCCAGCTTGTGCCAAGTGAGAATCAAACTCACATCCGCCGCTCGCTCCATCCCCGGCCCTCTCAGGCACGCCTTGGGCTTGCGGATGGGGTGGGCGGGACAGCGCTGGCACACAGTCCGGTCCCCTCCCTGGCAGATTTGCAGAAGGATGGCCAGGAGAGTCAAGTCATAGTTTAAGGTAAATCGGATCCAAAACCCATGTCTCTTTCCCATCTCGTGGCAGAGGCCACAGTAGGCGGATTGGTACAGGTCCTTCTCCTCCTGGGGGAGCTGGGTCAGGGCCGGTCTGACGTATCCAAACATAATCAGGCTCTATAGAGGGAGACCACAATTTTATAGTCTCGCCCCACCACGTCGATTTGATCTCGGGTACCCACACTGTCCAAATAGACGTTGGCGGTCACCGTATACTGCCCGGCGGCCTGGTTGATGTCCTTCAAGTCTGCCACCACTCGGATTTTATCCGGCGTGACGGCATCCAGCAGCTCCTGGCTGCCCCGGACCTCCACCTCCACCATCTGGGTCAGCGCTTTGGCCGCCCAGCCATCGGGAGGAGAAATGCAGTCGATGTTGGTGACCTCCACGGTCTTACTTTTCAGAGAGTCGTCCAGGTCCAGGGTGGCCGTCACCTGGGTGACGCCGCTGATGTTGGTCAACTCGTCGGTGAGGGCAATATCAAAGGTGATCACATCCCCGTCGTGGACAGTGCCCAAATCAATGGTGCCCAGCACAACGGAGCCCTCAGACTGGATGGCCTCCACGGCCGTCTTGCTGCCGGCTACGGTGAGAGACTCCTGACTCAAGGTGCAGGTCACCTGATCCAGGGCGACGCCGCCGCCCGCCACCAGTTCCACCTTCAAGGGGATGTCTGCCGTGGCTAGGATGGGGAAGGTAGTGTGCACCGTGGCCACCGAGCACTCCACGTCCAGATTGTCAATGACGTCGCCGCTGGCGCCGATGAAGCGGTAAGGGAAGTCCCCACGCACGTTTTCGGAGAGGTTTTCACCCGTGACCACCACTTCGGCATAGGACACCTGGTTGACCAGCTCCGCCTGGCCGCTGATGGTAATCTTATTGGGGGAGAAGACAAAGTCCTCCTGGTCTCCAGCCAGATATCCCTCTGCAGTGGTGCCTTCAAACTTGCCCCGCAGTTCGATCTCCCGCTGGCGGTACTCCGCCACCGTGAAGGAGACATTTCCCGTCCCCTCGTTGATGATCTGCACCTGACTGGCGCTGATGTTGCTGGGCAGCTTCACGGTATAAGCCAAGGTATAGTCCCCCGCTCGCTCGATGGTGGCCACATCCACCACCAGCTCCACCGTCTTATCGGTGAGCTGGGCCAACACCGCAGGCTTGGCCTTCACCGTAATATTGGCGGAGGGTGCATCCCCGGCGATCATCAGGCCGTTGCTCTCCAGCTGCTCTTCGCCGGAAAATGTAATGGTAATATTTCGAATGGATTTGCTCGCCTGATTTCCATCCATGGAGGTCACATAAAACCACATGACCACAGCAATGGCGATGGATAAAACCACATAGAGCACCTTACTGTCGAGAATCTTCTTCCCCATCTGGCTTATCCCCCTTTATTGGTTTGAGCATATTGGTTAGCCATGCCGTGCCGGAGGGCTTGCTCTCCTCCTGCTTGGGCATCAGCTCATTGCGCAGCATCTGTTCCAAGGTAGCAGGAGCCAGGTGCCGCTTGAGCATTCCGTTGATGGCCACAGAAATGGAACCTGTCTCCTCCGAGACCAGAGCTACCACCGCATCAGAGTTTTCACTGACACCAATGCCAGCCCGATGGCGCATTCCCAAGTCCCGGCTGATGTTCACGTTCCCAGACATGGGCAGCATACATCCAGCTCCCACAATTCGCCCGTTGCGAACGATGACGGCGCCGTCGTGAAGGGGCGCTTTATTCCAAAACAAGTTTTTCAGAAGTTCCGCAGACACCCGGGCATCCAGCGGCGTGCCGGTCTTGAGCACATCGTCCAGCATGGTCTTGCGCTCAAACACCATCAGAGCGCCCACCTTATCCTTGGACAAGGAGGTGTAAGCCTCCACCGTCTCCCGGATGGCATACTCCAGTTCATCGTCAATGGTCTCTTGGACAAAGATCTCTTTGATTTTACCGCTGCCCATCTGCTCCAGGAAGCGGCGAATCTCCGGCTGAAAGATAATGACCAGGGCGATAAATCCCAGTTCCACCGCATTATTCAGCACAAAGCTCACCACTTGCAATTGCAGCAGATTGGCAACGCCCAGAGCCACCACGATCAGCAGAATGGCCTTGACGACCTGGCCGGACCGACTGCGGCGGACAAAGCGGAAAATATGGTACACCACGAAGGCCACAATGGCCATATCCAACACGTCAAAAAAGCCGATCAGCTTCACATACTCCTGAACGGTGCGCAGGAACTGCTCAATATATTCCATTTCATCGCCTCCAACCACATGGCAAAATGCCATAGTATGGCTATCCTACGTATTATAGCTCATAAACGCCGAATTGGCAAGACAATGACAGCTAAAACTTCAAATATGAAGCAGATATGAACAAATCAGCCTGTCTCCTCTTCCTTTTTTCCGGCTCCTATTGTATAATTTCGAAAGATACACAAAGGACCCAGGAGGTATGTCCCTATGTTAATCAAACATGCACAAATCTACGACGCCGTTCACCCCCAACCCTATGTGGGGGACGTTTTGATCCACGGCACCGTCATCCAGGCCATTGGCCCCCAGCTCTCCGCCCCCGGCGAAGAAGAGCTGGACGCCCAGGGTCTGCGCCTCTACCCCGGCTTCATCGACGCCCACAGCCATCTGGGCCTGGATAACTACGGCATGGGCTTTGAAGGCCACGACTACAACGAGATGGGAGACATTGTGGCCGCTCACCTCCGGGGCATCGACAGCTTCAACCCCCTGGAGCTGGGGGTGCGCCGCGCCCTGGAAGGCGGCGTCACCACCGTGGGCACCGGTCCGGGCAGCGCCAATGTGCTGGGCGGCACCTTCTTCGCCGTGAAAACCCACGGCAACTGTGTGGACGACATGGTGCTCCGGGACCCGGTGGCCATGAAGTGCGCCTTCGGCGAGAACCCCAAGCGCTGCTACCAGAGCAAGGGCAACTCCGCCCGCATGAGCACCGCCGCCAAGCTGCGGGAGATGCTCTTTGCCGCCCAGGACTACCTGGCCCGCAAAGAGGCCGCCGGAGACGATCCTCTGAAAAAGCCCAAGTACGACATGAAGCTGGAAGCCCTCATCCCCGTACTCAAAGGCGAAATCCCCCTCAAAGCCCACGCCCACCGGGCCGATGACATCTGTACTGCCATCCGCATCGCCAAGGAGTTCGGAGTGAACATGACCCTGGAGCACTGCACCGAGGGACACCTCATCCCGGAGGTGGTGGCCCGTTCCGGGTTCCCCGCCGCCGTGGGCCCCACCCTCACCAATGCCAGCAAAATCGAGCTGGTGAACAAGACCTTTGAGACCCCCGGCGTGCTGGCCCGGGCTGGAGTTCAGGTGAGCATCATCACTGACAACCCCGTCATTCCCCAATCCTACCTACCCTTATGCGCCGGGCTGGCCGTGAAGGCGGGCATGGACCCCTTCGAGGCGTTGAAGGCCATCACCATCAACCCCGCCAAGCATTTGGGCGTGGAGGATCGGGTGGGCTCCCTGGAGCCGGGCAAAGATGCCGACCTGGTGCTGGTGGACGGAGACCCCATGGTCAGTGACAGCCACATCCGGTGTGTGTGGATCAACGGAGAAAAAGTAGTTGGTTAACCAAAAATGTGCCTGACGGCCGAAGCTGTCAGGCACACGCTTCTCAAAAATGCCAGCATTTTTGAGATGGGCTACAGCCCGCTGCATGCATAATTGGGTCAAAGGGCGACCCAATTCCACACTGGCGGGCTGAGAAGAGTTTTTTCCGATGCACATGTCCTCGAAAAAAACAGATTTTAATTTATTTTCCCATCTGCGGATGGGAAAACTCTGCCGAGGGCTTTGGCGTAATGGTAAGTCAATTGGTCCCTCTTGCACGAACATGAATTTTTTTGACAGTCTGAAATGTGCCTGGCGGCCGAAGCCGTCAGGCACATGTTTTATCTTATCGTTATCGGTAGATGGGGTGGGCCTGGGTGAGTTGGGCCACGCCCTGGCGAATCTCTTCCGCCTTGTTTTCAAAGTCTGTGGCCGCCCATGCGATATACTGGGCCACCTGGTCCATGTCGGCGGTGGTAAAGCCTCGGCTGGTCACCGCAGGGCTGCCCACCCGGATGCCGCTGGTCTGGAAGGGAGACCGGGGATCTCCGGGCACCTTGTTTTTATTGACGGTGATGCGCACCTCGTCCAGGCGGCGCTCCAGCTCCTTGCCGGTGAGGTCGCCCAAGTTGCGCAGGTCCACCAGAGCCAGGTGGTTATCGGTGCCACCGGACACCAGGTTCATGCCCCGGCTCATGAGCCCCTGGGCCAAAGCCTGGGCGTTGTCCACCACCTGCTGCTGATACACCTTGAACTCCGGCTTGAGGGCCTCGCCCAACGCCACCGCCTTGGCGGCAATGATGTGCATCAGAGGTCCGCCCTGAGCACCGGGGAAGATGGCGGAGTTGATCTTCTTGGCCAGATCCTCGTCGTTGGTGAGAATCATGCCGCCACGGGGACCACGCAGGGTCTTGTGAGTGGTGGTGGTCACCACATGGGCGTAGGGCACGGGAGAAGGGTGGAGCCCAGCGGCCACCAGGCCGGCAATGTGGGCCATATCCACCCACAGATAGGCGCCAACCTCATCGGCAATGGCACGGAAGCGGGCAAAGTCGATGGTTCTGGGATAGGCGGAGGCACCAGCCACGATCATCTTGGGCTTGCACTCTTTGGCCACCCGCTCCAGCTGGTCGTAGTCGATGTAGCCGGTCTCCTCATCCACGCCGTAGGCCACCACGTTGTAATATTTGCCGGAGAAGTTCACGGGGCTTCCGTGGGTCAAATGCCCGCCGTGGTCCAGGTTCATGCCCAGCACGGTGTCCCCGGGCTGGCACAGGGCCATATACACGGCGTAGTTGGCCTGAGCTCCGGAGTGGGGCTGCACATTGGCAAACTTGGCCCCGTAGAGCTGGCAGGCCCGCTGGATGGCCAGGGTCTCCACCACGTCCACGCACTGGCAGCCGCCATAATAGCGCTTGCCGGAGTATCCTTCTGCGTACTTGTTGGTGAGCACGCTGCCCGCTGCGGCCAGCACCGTCTCAGAGACGATGTTTTCCGAGGCAATCAGCTCGATGTTGTCACACTGTCTTTGATATTCGGCCTGGATGGCAGCGCCCACCTCCGGGTCCATTTTGGATACAAAATCCATATACTCCAAAACCATGGTTGTTCCACCTTTCTCTTAATGAGCTAGTTGTGCCCTATTATATCCGCTTTATTCTAATAAAGCAATAGATAAACCGTGAAAGTTTCGTGACATTCCCCCTGGGTCTATGGTATGATATCGCCAGAGGTGATACATATGAAAACTCCCCAGCAAGTCCGTGCCATGGTGGATGGACTCAAACAGCTCTATCCCGACGGCATCTGCTCGCTGCAATATAAGAAAGACTATGAATTGCTCTTTGCGGTGCGGCTGTCCGCCCAGTGCACCGATGAGCGAGTCAACCAAGTCACTCCCGCCCTCTTCGCCCGCTTCCCCACTCTGGAGGCCTTCGCCCAGGCAGACGTGGAGGAAGTGGGAGAATACATCCACTCCTGCGGATTCTTCCGGGCCAAGAGCCGGGACCTGGTGCTGTGCGCCCAGATGCTCCTATCCCAACACGGCGGAAAGGTCCCCGGCACCATGGAGGAGTTGGTGGCGCTGCCCGGCGTGGGGCGCAAGACCGCCAATCTGATTTTGGGTGATGTGTTCCACACCCCAGGTGTGGTGGTGGCAGACACCCACTGCATCCGCATTTCCGGACGTCTGGGCCTCACCGATGGCACCAAGGACCCCGGCAAAGTGGAAAAGCAGCTGCGGGAAATTCTTCCCCCAGAGGAGTCCAACGACTTCTGCCACCGCCTGGTGCTCCATGGCCGGGCTATCTGCACCGCCCGCCAGGCCAAGTGCGGCATGTGCCCCTTGGCTCCCGTGTGTGACTACGCCGCTAAATTGTAAGCAACAAGCCCCGCCGAGATGTCCGGGGGCCATAAGAAAGTAATAAGTTTTCGCAGGAACGGCATGGCTTCGGTCATGCCGTTTCCTGTTTCATCAGCTCGTCCACGGGAATAAATCCCACAAGGTCGTAGGAGATACGGATGTTCTGCCGCCGTTTGCCGCTGCTCTTGTCCGGCGCTCCAATATAGATCGCCTTCACAAGCTCCCGCAGAGCGTAAGGGGTCAGTTCCTGCAAATCCTCGTACTTGTGTACCCGCTGGATGAACTGCTCCAAGTTTTCAATCTGTCGTTCCTGTACTTCAATGTCCTGCTGCAAGGTCTGGATTTCTGCTTTGAGCTGCATCTGTTCGTCCTCGTAAGACTGGCTCATCATAGCAAACCGCTCGTCTGAGAGCTTCCCGGCCACGTTGTCCTCATAAATGCGGATGAACAGCCGGTCAAGTTCGGTCCGGCGTTTATCGGCCTGTGCAAGCCGCTTCTTGTTTGCCCGGATGGCTTCCTCGCTGGACAGCCGGAGCTTATGCTCCATCACGGCCCGGAAGTAGCTTTCGTGCCGGGTTACATAGGAGATAACCGCTTTCATGTGCATCCAGACCAAATCTTCCAGAACAACCGCCCGGATATAGTGGGCTGAGCAGCTTCCGGTGTTGCTGCGGTAGTTGGCGCAGACAAAGTGATCCTGCCGCTTCTCAAAGTAGTTGGTGGTGCAGTACCTCATTTTCGCCCCACAGTCGGCACAGTAGACCATGCCAGAAAACAGGCTGCTCTTGCCGGTTTTCGTCCTGCGGTGGCGTTGCTGGCGGATTTCCTGAACCTTGTCAAAGACTTCCTGTTCGATGATTACCGGGTGAGTGCCATAGAAAACCGCCTGCTTTTCCAGAGGCGTGTCCCGCTGCTTCTTGTCCCAGATAGAGTTGGTGTAGGTCTTGAAATTGACCGTACAGCCGGTATATTCCCGGCGCTCTAAAATGTGAACAATGGTGTTGGTGTTCCAGTGATACGGGTCAGCGGTCTCCGGGCTGGGGGTCTTGATGCCTGCCCTGCGTTTATATGCGGTGGGGTTGAGCACCTTTTCCTCCTGCAAGACTTTGGCAATCTGCATCGGCCCGCGGCCTTCCATGCAAAGCCGAAAAATGTGTTTGACCACCTGCGCCGCTGCTTCGTCCACAATCCATCTGGTCTTGTCATTCGGGTCTTTGAGATACCCAAACGGGACATTGGTGGTCAGTGGTACGCCGCGCTCACCTTTTGCTTTCTGCACCGCCCGGATTTTGCGGCTGGTATCTTTTGCAAAAAACTCGTTGAACCAGTTCTTTATACCTGCCACATCGTTGTCGGTGCTGTTGGGGTCGATGGTGTCGAAGTGATCGTTGATGGCGATATAGCGCACGCCGTACTTTGGAAACGTGAAGTTGATATACAGCCCGGTCAGCGATGAATTTCTACCCAGTCTGGATAGGTCCTTGGTGCAACAGACGGCCACTTTTCCTGCCTCGATTTCGGCCAGCATGGCCTGAAAGCCGGGGCGGTCGTAGTTGGTGCCGCTGTATCCATCGTCCACAAAGAAAGTCGGGTTGGGGAAGCGATGCTCCTTTGCATATTGGAGCAGGATGGCCTTTTGGTTCTGGATGGAGTTACTCTCGCCCTCGTTTGCGTCCTCTTGGGAGAGGCGGCAATAGAGAGCCGTGATTTTATCAGTTGCCCGCTGCATTTCTGCGTCCTCCTTCAATGGGGCAACTGCCAGTACAGGATTGGCTACTTCTATTGTACCAAGATTCCGGGTGTTTGTCATTCCGTGTCCTCCATCTTTTCTGTGAATTTTTCGGCCATGATGCGCTCCATCTTCCGATTCAGTGGCTCCGTGCCGTCATAGCTGCCAATGACGGTGTAAACGGTGCCGCCGATCTCCTTCTGCAAGGTGAATTCCGGCAACCAAAACGCGGAAAGATTTTTCACATGGATGTGTCCGTCCTCTCCGATCCAGAAATTGCGCTTCGGCGGGTCGGTGGGGCCGGGATTGGAAAAATGGTATTCTTCCAGCGTGTCCTGACCGTCTATGATTGCGGGTGGGATTTTCAATTTGCTGTCCATAAGTGCCTCCTGAAAATGTGTAAGGTTTAGTGTTCGATTTCCTGCTTTTTCTGCCGTGTAACGGCGTTTTGGCGCTCCTGCTCATGCTGCACCTGATAGATGCTGTAATGGATAGCCCAGAGTTTTTTTGTATCGGTGTGCAGGGACTTGATCTTCTGCTGCAACATCTGATATTCCGTTTCCAGCTTGGCTTTCTCTCTGCGCCACGCATGGACGGAGATTTTCCCGTCTACCCACTGATCTTTCAGCTTGCGCTCAGCCATGTAAAATGTCCGCAGCACGTTCTCATGCTCTGCCTTGTATTTCTGACGAGATTTCTCAAAGCGGATGGTTTTCAGCTTGTCGGCAACGGGTTTGCCTTGCTGGTAGTAGTCCGCCATGCGAAGCAGCTCGTCCAGTTCCTTGATGCGGGCCTGTTTCCCGGATGCAGATTCTTTCAGCGTGTCAATCTGTTCCTGCATAGAGTTCAGCAGCGCGTCCAAATCCTCGGTGGTGCGGAGCTGCTTGGATTCCAAATAACTGACGGTTTCCGAAAACTTTTTCAAGTTTCCGATTTTGGCCTTGCCGCTGTATGCGCCCCTGTTACGGTCGTCATAGTAAGCGGACAGTAGTTCTACCAGCGTAGGCGGTTGGGGCGCGGAAAGCTCGGCTTTGACCTCTTTCAGCCAGCCGAGCAGGGATGCGATTTTTTGCTTTGCCTCCCGCAGCATGGCGTTAGTTTTCCTAATCCAGCGGTTGAGGTCGCCTCTGTCGGTGCGGATACCCTTTTGCTCCATCGCCTTGACGGTGGGACCTTCATGAACGGTGGGAAGCTGCTCCACCCCCTGTCGCTCATAGTTGCGATGGTCGATGCGGCAATCCAAACCTTTCTCCGCGAATTTGGCATTGCACAGTTCCGCCCACGCCCTCCGCCAATGTTCCAGCGTTTCCGGGCTGCCCCAATCAGTGGTGGGGACTGCGCTGAATACATAGTTTCCGGCTCCATCCCGGATGCGCTCGCCGTGTTCGTCCAGCACATATTCCCGGCGCTGCTTGCTGCCCCACCGGCCGTCCGGCAAGATGGGCCGGATGGGGCACAGCACGTGGAAGTGCGGGTTCTGGATGCCGCCGTCATCTCTGTCTGGCTGGTGTGCGGCGAAATCCACCACCATGCCACGGCTCACAAACTGCTCCAACAAAAACTGCCTTGCAAGGGCGATGTTTTCCTGTATGGAAAACTCGTTCTGCAAGGCAATGTCAAAACTGTATGCAAGCTGGGCTTTCTTCCCGCGCTCGGCCTTCTCTACGGCGTTCCAGAGGGTCTCTCGATCTGCATATTCCGGCGGGGCATGGGGCGGCAGCAGGATTTCAGAACAGAGGACACCGCCTTTCCGGGTGTAGTCGCTGTCCTCTCCGTAATACTCACTGTGCAGCTTTTCGCCGGAACGATAGGCGGCAGATGCCACAACTGACTGCCCGGCGCTTCGTTTGATCTGCGTTACATGAAAATGGAACAGTGCGATATATTATCCCTTTCCTTTCTGCTCGGTGGCGTTGTGGGCGTTGACGGCGGACATGAGCAAACTCTTGACTTCCGGCAAAGTAAGTGCTTTTTCCGCAAAGGCGTAGAACTCGGTTTCGGTCAAAACCTTTGCCAGCGGCTCCACGCTTTCGATGGCCGCGCCGCGGGTGATGAGGCGATGAGCTCGTTTGCGGCGGTCGCCTTTCTCGTAGTAGCTGCGGCGGTTTTCCAGCTGCTGTTGTTTGTGTTGAAGCTGGGCAAGCTGGCGCTCCTTGGCGGCGATTTCGGCTTCCAACTCCGGGATGGTTTTCTGTTTGGGCATGGTACATGGCCTCCTTAAAAATTGGTAAAAAACAAAAAGACCGCCTACCGGAGATCGGTAAACGGTCTATTTCTAAACTGTACTGTTGTTTAGCTTTTTAATTCATCTTATTATACAGCTAACCTTCAGGATGGTTTTCACAAACTTACTGTCAACGGGTAGTTTGTATTGAATATTTTGTATTGAATATTATAAATGTTTCGTTAGGTTCTAGAACACCTCGATATTTTAGATGGATTTTTTGATTTTCTCCAATTCCCTTCTGTTGAACAAAAGCATACCCAGCAATTTTCGAATAACGTTGTCCAGTTCACAGCAAACATGCTGCACAGCCCAGTTTTTACGACTGTACTCAGAATAGTCAAAAGCGAACCGCCCATCCATGAACTCGGAAGCATATGTTTCGACTACTGTCTCAAAGGCTAAGAAATCGCCGTGCGCAATTTTGTTTCTCATTTTTCTAAAAAGTTCAGCCTGTCGCTTTGTATCGCTTTCTGGATCAAGCGGCTCAAAAAACTGCGGCAATTTAGTGTCGAGTTCACTTTCTTTGCGATTTTCGAGAAAAAGCTGGCATAACGAAAAGGCTTTCACCAAATGATTCGCATTGTACTCATTATCCTTGTGAATGGTATTGACCAAGTAATCGAAAAGCAAATAGTCATTCCTTGAGCACAAGAAGCTGTCAAAGAGTTTTCCCCACTCCTGCAATGCCAAAATGTACGCAGCAGCTTCCTCACCACCCCAGAAAATGCGACAATGGTCAATTTCGTCGTGGTTGGATGAGAAAATCCATTGCGGCACAGGGTTTGGGATTGCATAGTCTGTTTGGTCTGAATAGGCCATGAAGTTAATAAAGTCTATGATTTTCTCGGAATAGTCTTCTTCACATAACCGCCCATCAAAGCAATTGGTATCCCACCCACCAAGGGGCATGTCCGTGTAATCATAATTTTGATAAATGCAGATCATTAGGTCTGCAATTTTTATATAGTGTTCTTGTTCAAACTTCTCTGGAAGGGCCCTATCTGAAAACAATGTTTGATACAAATTGATTATTCCGCAAGGATAGTTCGTCCCTATCTTTTCTTGATAGGTTTTGTCTGCTTTCACTGCCAGTTCGAGCTCATTGGCCAGAGCACCTCTCCATTCATTGTGTTCTTCGCTTGGCAGATTGGCTATGTACAATCCAAGTTTTTCAGATATACAAATTGGTTCAATTTTGCCGTAAAAGTTTAATACAACCATTTTCTCTCCTGAAAACTAATGTGCATAATTTGTAACCTATCGTTTTCCACGTTCTTTGCGGCTGAAAACATAGTCGTTAGCTTTTGGATCATAATGAGATGACATTCCTACGATATCGTCTGACGCTATATAGTCCATATATGCTATCCAAGCATCTAATGGAATACGATAAAGGACTTTATTGCGATCAAAATCAGATGTTACGCTGAAGCTATCGATTATTCCGTCTTCATTAAATACAACGAAAAACATGTAAGAATGTATTAGCCAATTGCATACATTCTTTCCTGCAACAATAACTTCTTTCTCGTTTTCCCAGTCATGACTATCTTCTTCCGGCCATCGATGGAGCTGATCGACAGGCTTAAGCGGCTGAACCGAAAAGACTTTCAGCGAATAGTTTTCAGCTTCGTCGCTGAGTTTTCCACCGCAATCAATCAGTTTTCGAATGATGAACGCGGAATAGAAAATTGCCTTTTCGATAACTGTATATGTGGCGTCATCATTCTTCTTGAAGTGCTCTGCCGTATTGTATTTGATAATCAGGTTTTTACGTCTGCGTAAATCTTGTTTCCACGGAAAGCTTTCAAAAATCATAATAACACCTCAAGAACTTCTTCAATTCTATATTGTGTAGCAATATTGGGCAGACTGATTTCAAGCGTTTTAATGCCTCTAGCATAACATCAGGCAAGGGTAAGTGCAAGAGCTCAAACCGTAAATTCCTTGATTCTACGGGCTTTCCCGGTGCTTGTCCATAAATAACACCTGTCTTTGCAGAACTGTCCGTTGACAGGTAGTGCGCAGGGATAGTCGCATAGCGGCGCAAGGGGTGCAGCCCCTTGTTCGGAACGCAGTGACGCAAAACAGCCCGGACATTTGCTGTCCGGGCAGTCTGCCCCGCAGAGCGCACGATACAGGGCTTGCCCCTGTATAGAAGTGCGCCCTTGTTGCCAAGGGATGATCGGGCGGTTCCTCACGCTTTCCGCAGGAACCCCTGCTGGAACGCACCGGGAAACTGGAACTTTTTCTCCAAGCCTCCGAACGAAACCGTGATCAGGCCTTTGTCGATGTTCTGCACAACACCTGCGCCAAATGCTTTATGTACCACAGCGGAACCTGCCGTAATATCGGAGACATCCACCTGTGGCACAGCCTTAGGCGGCTCCGGGGCAGCTGGCACAGGCGGGACAAACGCCGGGTGGTAGGTTGGCTGCGCCGGGGGCACTATATCCCGCCGGATGGTCGTAGTAACCACCGGGCTGCGTCCTGCACGCCTGCTTGGCTGGGGTTTCGGCTCCGGTTCAGGTATTTCGTCCTCATATTCTTCCACCGTAGTGGTGTCCGCGCCAAAATACGGTGTGTCCGGCCCATCCTCTGCGCTAAGGGCGGGCGCTTCCTCTGAGCTGGCCAACTGCCCGGCCATCATGTCGTAGTCCTGCCGGGTCAGCACGGTGCTGTACAGGCCGATGCTCTCGCCCGCATGGCGGTCAATGCCGGTGTAGGAAAGACTGGCATCCTCGTACCGCTTGAACTTGTACACCGCATCATTCATCAACGCCTCATTGAACACATTCAGTGAGACTAGCAGTTCAAAGTCTTTCACATTCAGGCCTGTCACCTTTTTGAACAGCTCCGGCTCCAACTGGGTGATGACATCCTTCAAGCTGTATTCGCGGTAGTCGGTCAGGTACATAAACACCGGCACGCGGGTGGCAAACTTAATCAGCTTCTCCTGGATCATTTTGCGCTTGGACTTGTACTCTTTTTCTTCCTCCGAAAGCTCTTTCTTTTGTTTGGGCGTCAGCTTGTCGCTCTCTTTTTTCGCCTTCTTGACGGCTTCCGACTTGTTGATGATCGTCTCAATATCGTCGTTCAAGCTACGGAACCCCTCAATCCGCATCAGCGCATCCATCGCCGCTTTGTTGGCCAGCAGGCGCGCCAGCGTCTCGTTGTCCACATTCACCAGCAAGGCAGATTCCCATCGCTTGGCCAGCAGTGTGGCGGAGGTGCCCGCCATCGCAATGTCCAGAATTTCGGCCGCATTGACCTGCCGCATGGCGCTGCCATCGTAGGCTAGCACCGGCAGGAAGTTGATAAATTCGCCGACTTTCTTTTCCGGGTTGCTCTCGCCCACATTCAGGCGGCAGCTGTAATCGGAAATTTGCTTCAGCGCCCGGTCCAGGGCAAAGTCAAAGACATAGCACTCTTTTTTGATGATCTGCTTCTTGCCGCTATCATCTGTAATTTCCCAGGGGCTTTGCACGCGGAACGCTGCCTGGAAATAGGTCTCCGGGCTGGACAGGTTGCGCAGCATAAAAATGCCGGTCCACGGCTTGATGGTCACACCGGTGGTCAGCTTGCCACAGGAGAGGGTGATGGTTTTGGTGGAGAGCGGGTTGCCCATAGACCGCCGCACCGGCTCCACGGCTTTGACGCCGATGCCCGCCTCGGTACCGGCACAGACATTGACCGTATAGTCGTGGTAAAAGGCGTTTTGGCGCTGTTCCAGCAGGTTGGCCATTGCATAGCAGGAGGCCACATTGGGCAAAAACCACAGCGTATGGTTCAGCACGTTCAGCAGGCGCGTGTCTGAGAAGGGCATGGGCGGTTTTTCGGCCCCCAGCTTTAGCTCGTCCACGGTGGTCTCCAAATAAGAGCCGCGGATCAGGTCCAGCCATTTCTGCACGTAATCTTCATAGATAAAATGGGCATCTTTGCCCTTGCCCTCGGCCGAGAAAAAGGCATTCAGGTCAAACTCGTCAAACTCTCCCTGCTTGGCGATCTGCTGGATGCTGTCCGGGATTTTGTAGGTCAGCATGACCATGCGGGGCAGGGCGGCGTAGGGGTTATCCTCGCCTACCCAGTTTTCTTTGGCTCGCTGCTCGTCCGAGTAGGTCCAGTTATAGATCTGTTCCTCGATAAACTCGCCGGAGTTCAGCGCCCGGAACGGCGTGCCGGACAGATACAGATAGTACATCGTGGTGATGGGCAGCCAGGTTTCATCGTAGGCGTTGCCGCGGTCGTACTTGCTCAGATCCTCATCGTAGCTGTCCTCGTCCTGCTCAAACAGCTTACGGGCATTTTCTTTCCAGGCGCCGAAATGATACTCGTCAAAGATGACCAGGTCCCAGTTGGTGGTATGTACCCATTCATTGTTGGCCTTGATGCCACCGGTCTCTTTGTTGACGCCGAGAAAATCCTGGAAGGAGCCAAAGCAGACGATGGGCCGATTTTTGTCCGCCCGCTGGTACTGGTCGTTGATGGTGTCCTGCAAATTGTTTGTATCGCGGGAGATGAACTGCCAGCCCTCAAAATCCACATGGGACATTAGGTCCTCGCGCCAGGCGGTCTGCACAGCGGGCTTGAAGGTCAGGATCAGCACCCGCTTGAAGCCCATCTTCTTAGCCAGCTCGTAGGAGGC
The DNA here is from genome assembly GCF_002160275.1 of Pseudoflavonifractor sp. An187. Taxonomy (NCBI): domain Bacteria; kingdom Bacillati; phylum Bacillota; class Clostridia; order Eubacteriales; family Oscillospiraceae; genus Pseudoflavonifractor; species Pseudoflavonifractor sp. An187. The sequence goes on from NZ_NFKG01000001.1 coordinate 206,404, forward strand.
AAAGGTCTTGCCAAAGCGCATTTTGGCGTTCCACAGGAACTTGGGCGTGCGGTTGGAGCCTTCCTCGTAGGCGGAGCGGTAGTAGGCGATGGTGCGGTTGACTGCCTCCGCCTGTTCCGGGCGCATGGCAAAGGTCTGGGTGCGGTTCTCCACATTGTCGGTGTGGTTGCGCACGGCCACAATGGCGGCCTGCACATCTTGCACCGTGCAGCGGAACCATTCGCCGCCCGCGCGCTGCACGCCCTTGCGCTCCAACACGCGGTGGACATCGTGGTCATTGAAGCAGCTGCCATCCGGGTACATGGCGCTCTCCCGCAGCACGATGCGGTAGGGTACGCTGCCGTCCGGCCGCTTGGTGGGGTACTGCTGTGCTACACGCCGGTCCACATCCACGGTGGTGTAGCCAACTTTCAGCAGGCCACGGTACTGGGGGTTGGTGTCCTCGTAGGCGTAGATCATGGGGTGGGTGGTGGGACGCTGGGGGAAGAATACCTGTGCCATTACTCGTCACCACCTATGTCCATCGGCTTAATCATAGACTCAATAAAGTTGGTTTCTTCATCTGTCAGGCCATACTTGGCATAGAGTTCTTCATCGCTCCAAGTCTTGGAAAAGTCCTGGACTGGAACAAAACAAAAGCTGGTTTTTGTAATCATTATTGATGAACAGGCCTGTAAAATCAAGAAACGAACAAATTTGGTTTTAAGATAATCAAAAAAGTTCACCGTTTCACTTTTTGTGTCAAAAGCATCTACAACAATATAAGTTTCACTACATACTTCTTTTGGTTCTAATATTTCCAGGACTGACAGAACACGTGCTTGACCTGATTTATCTCTTTTCCCTGCATGTTCAAAAAAGACTCGGGAAACAATTACTTTCCACTTATCAATCAAAGCTGTACCAGCAGTTACTTTGGCTCTTTCAATTTTCCCCTTGCCACCGTTCCAACGTAAAGTAAGTTCTCCATGTCCATCAGGCCGGGCATAAGTTCTCAAGCCAAATGGCTTTTGCGTACTAACTGTCGAATCCACAGTAATTGGGTGGTTGGATAGAACTTTCTTTACTATGTTGACTGCTTTATTTGAACGGATAAGTATCTGATATTCATTCAAATATCTTTCACTCGCATCAATATTTGTTCCATCATGGTTTGTCACCAAGCAAGGGCCGTGGTAATCTCTATCCCACAAGAAGTAGCAGACTCCTCCTGAAATATCGACACCTGGGAAACAATCTTCTGCATTCACAAAATCATGTAGCTCTTTAATCCGGTGGTCCTCTAGCATGGCTTTTCGAAATTCGCCAAGGCCACGGCCACCTGAAAACCATCGAGATGGTACAATCATAGACAAGTACCGCGGCTTTAATTTTTCTGCTTGTTTGACAAATTTTTGATAAATCGGAACAGCACTCGCATTATTGCCACCATCACTCAACTGATATGGCGGGTTTCCGATGATCACATCAAACTTCATCTTAAAAATTTCCTCCGGCCGGGTCGTGTGGATAAACTCGTAGGCATGGCTTTCCAGCCCATCGCCACGTTTGGCAGCGCCGTATTCCTGCTCGGACGCGCCGCAAAAGACGCATTTGCCGTTCTTCCACACGTGCTGTATGTTCTTAAATCGGATATTACCCTGCACATCTTCAAAGCGGGAAACCGAGTATTTGCTGTTGGGGTATTTCGAGCAGTACACGCTCCGCCGCCCCAGCAAACTGGTCAGCTCAGTGATGGCAATGCCGTAAAGCTGCTTGTGAAAGATATGGTCCACCCGCTGCTGCAAATCGGGGATTTGGTCCTCCAGCCCCACCAGCAGCCGCTTGGCAGTCTCCCGCAAAAACACGCCGGACTTGCAGGCCGGGTCGAGAAATTTTGTGTTCGGGTCGCGGAATAGCTCCTGCGGCAGCAGGTCCAGCATGGCGTTGGCTACCTCCGGCGGGGTGAACACCTCATCGTTGGAGAGGTTGGCAATGCAGGACAAAACATCCGGGTTATAAGTAGACGTGTACAGATCGTTACTCATAGTCGGCCAACCTCCTGTAATCTGTGGGCGGATACTCCCACACCGGGGCGGGGATAAACGCCTGCACTTCCTCGTCATACTGCCAGCCGACCATGTCCAGGCTCATCTGTTCTTCATGGCCTTCCAGCAGCTGACTCAGCTCGTAATCCCGGCGCTTGACCAAATTGCCGGTGACAAGGCTCCACTCAGCAAACACAATGGGGCTGCCATCCGCCTGCCGCAGGGTCAGCGCATCACCGCACAAAATGTTTTTTCGCAGGATGAACTTGACGGTTTCGCGGCACTGGTCGTTGGCTTGGCTTTTGGCGTTGGCTGTATACTCGGTGTCCCAGATTTCAAACAGTTTCTGGCGGCAGATTTCGGCGTTGTCCTCCAAAATATCTACGCCGTACAGGCTGGTGATGGCGATGACGGAGTATTTCTCATAATCCGCCGGGCTTTTGCCGTACTGCCGTTTGACCACCACCAGCTTGCGGCGAAGGATTTCGGTCAAAAACGCCCCCTCGCCGCAGGCTGGCTCCAAAAAACGGGAGTCGATGCGCTCGGTCTCCGGCTTGACCAGATCGCACATGGCCTTGACTTCGCGCTCGGCGGTGAACACCTCGCCGTGGTCGGCGACGCGTTGTTTGGATTTGACCTGTTTCGCGGCCATCTCCGTGCCTCCTTTCAAAAGTCAGAAGGCACGGGGATCTTTTGCCAAAAGGTGTACTTTCTCGCATCGGAGGATGGAGGCTGAAAGCGTTCGTTTAACAGCGAAGTCGTTCACAATTCCGTGCTGGAAATCAGCATGAATCCGTGGTAAAATGAGTTTGACTATAAAAATACCGATTTTACAGGAAGGTACACCTTTCTGTAAAATCAGGCGCTTACAACAACTTGGCTTTTTCGTAAATCTCTGCCCGGTAGCGGAATGTGGAAAGCGGCATCCCGCACTCCTTCGCTGCTGCTGTTCCTGTGATTTTTCCGGCTTTCCACCTTTGGTAAGCACTATGAAAGTTTTCGGGTAGCGGTCTGGGCGGTCTACCAAACCGAACGCCCTTTGCCTTTGCGGCAGCGATTCCTTCGGCTTGGCGCTGTCTGATGTTGGTGCGCTCGTTCTCCGCCACAAAGGAAAGCACCTGCAAGACGATGTCAGATAAAAACGTGCCCATCAGGTCTTTGCCTCGGCGGGTATCCAGTAACGGCATATCCAAAACCACGATGTCGATGCCTTTCTCTTTCGTCAGTACCCGCCACTGTTCCAAGATTTCCGCATAGTTGCGCCCCAGACGGTCGATGCTCTTGATATAGAGCAGATCGTCTTTTTTCATTTTCCGCAGCAGGCGTTTGTACTGGGGCCGGTCAAAGTCTTTGCCGGACTGCTTGTCCATGTAAATGTTTTTCTCCGGGACGGCAAGCTCCTGCAAAGCGATCCGCTGCCGGTCCTCGTTCTGGTCTTTACTGCTGACCCGGATGTACCCATAAGTAATCCCAGCGATTTATCTCACCCCCCGGCGCTTTTGCCAAACAATGTCATACCCCAGCACATCGGCCAGTTCCACCGCCTCACCGTAACGCAGGCTACCTCGTTTCAGCTTGTCCGACAGATTGGGAACGCTGCTGCTCCAACCGTATTCATCGGCCAGGATTTCCACGGCTTCGCTCATGGTCATGCCAGCCCGGATGATATAGGACTTGATCTCGTTTCGGTAAATCTCTTTGTTTCTCATGGTTTTGTCCTCCTTTTTTCGTTCGCCCGATGATGAAGCCGGTGCGCTGACGAGTGTACTGCCTTCATCATCAAGTGATGGATGATAGCCTGCGGGTATCGGTTTTCTCCGCCGCCTGCGAAGCCCTGTTCACAAGTGGCAGGCTTCGGCTTCACCGTTTCGCGTGGATTTTCGCGGGTTGGGATAATTGTACGCCGGACAGCGTACCCGCTTCGCCATCCGGCGTATCGCGCTTTGATGGCGTTATCAATATGAAAACGCCGGATTTTTCGCTGTTTTCACTTCCTTTGAAAATATCGCTGCATTTTGCCGTTCTCCCCGAATGCCGTTCCTGCCCCTGCCTTTTCAGCGGCGTATTCCAGCATTGGCACGCTCTCCTGTGCTTTCAAACAAGCGGGGTCATGGCGTTGCTTCCCCTGCCGGGGGTATCCCATTCGGACGGTCATGTAATTTTCAAGGTGCTGTTGCCTCTCGACAAGTACAGTTTAACGAAAAATCGGGCCTGTTCCCGTATATCCAAGAGGTTGGAAAACGGGTGCGAAAAGCGAAAATTTCTACGCTTATAGAAATCTGTGCTATAATTAAGAAGCAGGACGAGAGGGGGCGCGGATATGAACATCAAGATAACAATCCCGGAACGGCTCAAAGATTTGCGGACAGAGCGCGGTCTCACGCTGGAACAGCTTTCCGAGGCGACGGGGATTTCCCGTGCTGCCCTCGGCAAATATGAGGCGGACGATTTCAAGGACATCAGCCCGTTCAGCATCGCGGCGCTGGCAAAGTTCTATGGGGTATCCGCCGATTACTTAATGGGATTGACGGAAACAAAAAATCACCCAAACACAGAGCTGGAAGCCCTGCATTTGGGTGATGGTGCGATTGAGGTGTTGAAGGACAGACAGTTTAACCACCGGCTGCTGTCGGAGCTGATCTGCCACAAAGATTTTCAGCGTTTGATGCTGGATGCGGAAATCTATGTTGACCGCATTGCAGATATGCGGATCAACGACATGAACGCTGTGCTGGAAGCCGTGCGTCAAATGGTGCGGGCAAAGCGAGAGGATAGTGCGAACGATCTCTATCTGCGCACACTGGAATTGGCGCAGGTGTCTGAGGAAGAATACTTCGGCCATGTGGTTGCGAATGACCTGACAGGGATACTCCGCGATATTCGGGAATCCCACAAAACCGACAGCACAACAGCCGACGAGCCGTCCGCCGCGGCACAAGCACAGCAGCAGTTACAGACTGCCATGAACTTTGAGGGCAGCAGCGATGAAAAGAAGGCGCGGGCACTCTTGGCTACCCTCGGCATTGACTATGATGCGATTACCAAAGAGCAATTTGTCAATCTGATTGAGGTGCTACGGCTGTCGAAACACATGAAAAGTTCCATAAACCAGCGGGGCAAGGGCAATACAACACACGGAAAAGGCAAACGGAAACGTAAATAGGCAAGAAAATACGCCGTATCCAGCAAAATCTGCTGAATACGGCGTATTTCTTCGTTGCCCAATCCTGCCTGACAGATGCTCGAATCGTAATTTTTTCAAATTACTTTCTTATGAGCACCTGCCCGATCGGCGGGGCTTGCTTCATTTCAAATGGTTTTTGGCCGCGGTCAAGGTGTTGAGCATCAGCATGGCCCGAGTCATGGGGCCCACGCCGCCGGGCACGGGGGTGAGATAGGAAGCCTTGGGCTCCACTTCCTCCACCACCACATCGCCGCACAGCTTACCTTCGGCGTTGCGGTTCATGGCCACGTCGATGACCACCGCTCCCTCCTTCACCATGTCCCCGGTGACCAGACCCACCTGGCCCACAGCAGAGACCAGAATGTCCGCCGTGGCGGCGATCTCTTTCATATCCGGGGTCCGGGAGTGGCAGACGGTGACAGTGCCATGGGCGTGGAGCAGCAGCATTGCCATGGGCTTACCCACAATGTTGGAGCGCCCCAGCACCACACACCGCTTGCCGGTGGGGTCAATGTGGTACTCCTTCAGCAGCTCCATAACGCCGCCGGGGGTACAGGGTTGAAATACCGGCTGACCGATGGTAAGCTTTCCCACGTTATAGGGGTGGAAACAGTCCACATCCTTGCCAGGATCAATGGCCAGCAGCACCTCTTCCTCACAGAAGCCCCGGGGCAGAGGTAGCTGTACCAGAATACCGTCGATGTCCTCCCGGCGGTTCAGCTCACCGATAAGGTCCAGCAGTTCCTGCTGGGTGCTGGTCTCTGGCAGGGCGTACTCCTCGCTGTAATAACCGCACTCCTCGCAGTCCTTACGCTTGCTGTTGACGTATACCCGGGAGGCAGGATTGTCCCCCACGATAATGACCGCAAGGCCCGGTCTGCGCCGCAGCTGTGCCGCCTCCTCCCTGGCCTGTTCCTTTAACTTTTTGGCCAGAGCCAGGCCATCCATCTTAATTGCCATGTTCTTCTTGCTCCTTCCCGGCCGCAGTCAGGGGCGGCGTAACACCCTTCCCCCGCTTCCATTGAATCACCATGATGATGATGGCGGCCACCGCAGAAATAATTCCCACCAGTTGAGACGTGCGCAGCCCGGTGTCAAAGAAGTACAGGCTGTCGGTGCGCATCCCCTCGATGATGGCACGGCCAACGCCGTACCATGCCACATAGGACAGGAAAATCTGTCCGTCAAATTTCCGACCCTTCCGGGCCAGCAGCACCAAGAGCACAAAGCCCAGCACATTCCACAGTGATTCGTAGAGGAAGGTGGGGTGCACGCCCAGGGTGCCGTCCAAAATACTCTGATATGCCTCCTGAGACTCCAGCAGGCCCTTGTCCATCAGCTCATTGGCAATGGAGGTGGAGCACATGCGCCAAGGCAGCGTAGTCAGGCCGCCGTAGGCCTCCACATTGACAAAGTTGCCCCATCGGCCAATCGCCTGGCCGATGAGCAGCCCGTAACAGCCCACATCGGCATAGTTCCAGAAAGACTGGTGACGCACCTTGCAGTATACCGCTACGGTAATCACTGCTGCAATCACTCCGCCGTAGATAGCTAGGCCGCCGTCCCAGATGGCAATAGCCCGCCCCCAGTCAAAGGAGCCGTCTGCACCGCGAAACTGAGACAAATAGAAAATTACATAGTAAGCTCTGGCCCCGATGATGGCCAGAGGCACAGCGAAAAACAACATATCAATGAGTTTTTCACTGTCCACGCCCAAGCTGGCGGCCTTTTTCGTGCAGTAAAACACCGCCAGCAAAAATCCAAAGGCAATGATGACGCCGTACCAGTAGATATCCTTGCCAAACAGGTTCAGCGCCACCCGGTTGAGGGTAAATTCCAGGCCTAGGCCGGGAAACGACACCGTATTGACCACGATCAATCCCACCTTTCCTGATCGCCTGTACCCACCGGGCACACCACCGACAGGGCCACCCGCTCGGGCACACACCACTGCTCCAGCATCGCTCTGGCATCCTCCCACTCAATGCTCTGGAAACACTGGGGGAAGTTCAGATACTCCTCACCCCGGAAATAGTTCTGGGCCAACTCAATGCAGGTGTCCTCCAGGGAGTTGAGCCGCCGCACCATGCTGCCGTAGGCGGCCTTCTTCAGGCGCTCCCACAGCTCCGGGTCCAGGCCCTCCTGGCACAGCCGCTGGGCCTCGGCCAGCACAGCGTTCCGTACCGCCTTGGGGTCCCGGCTCTCGCCGCCTGCCATCAGGTAGGCGCATCCCGGCACCGACTCGTAGTCTCCGCCGAAGCTGCTGTTGATGAGCCCCTCCTCATACAGCTTGGTGTACAGGGGCGCAGAGGCGCCAAAGAGCACGTCGCATACCAGTTCTCCCACCAGCTGCTGGCGCAGTTCCTGCCCCTCCGGGGCAGAGGTTCCCTTCACGCCCAGCTCGAACACCGGCACAGACACCGGCATCTCTCGCTGCACGTAGGACTGGGCCACCTGGACCGGCTCCTTTTGCCCCAGGTCCGCCTGACCCACGCCACCTCCGGTGTGGGTCACAATCTCCCGGGCCAGCTCCACCACCCGCTGGGGGTTCACAGAGCCCGCCACGCACAGCACCATGTTATCCGGGCGGTAAAAGGCCTCATGACAGCGATACAGCACCTCCGGGGTGATCTGGGCAATGGATGCCTCGCTGCCTGCCACTCGCACCCGCACCGGGTGATTTTGATACATGGCCTCCATGAGCTGGTAGTACACTTCCACGTCCGGGTCGTCCAGGCACATGCGGATTTCCTGGGCAATGATGCCCTGCTCCTTGGCCACGCTCTCCTCCGTGAAATAAGGAGTGGTGACAAAGCTCAGCAGGGTGCGCAGGTTTTCCTCAAAGCCCCGGGTACATTCAAAATAGTACCCCGTGATGGCCGCAGCGGTAAAGGCATTGTCCACTGCCCCGTTGGCAGCCATGATTTGCAGCACGTTTCCCTCTTCCGAGTCAAACATCTTGTGCTCCAGGAAGTGGGCCACTCCCGCCGGGGTGTCCACCCAGTGCCCGTCCTCGTTGTGAAAGCGAAGGTGCATGCCACCGTAACGGGTGGCAAAAAAGGCGAATTGCTTGGCGTATTCCGGCCGCACATCCACCAGAATCTCTAGCCCATTTTCCAGGCGGTGGCGATGGATATTCTCGCCCAGCAGCTGATATTCCCGCAGTTCCATGTCAGCCCTCCTCCCCCGTGAGATAATAAATGGTATCCAGCGCCAGCATTTGGGCCACCGCCACCACATCGGCATGGGTGACCTGCTCCACCTGCTGGGCCAGCTCGTCCGGGCGGGTGGTGTCTCCCCCAGACAGCGCCGTGGACACCCCGTCGTCCTCCATCAGACCCTGGCTGTCCTTGCGGCTGACCAGGGCGTTGACCACCGAGCGGATGGCGGCTTCCAACTCCTCCTGAGTGAAGTCCCCTTGACGGATGGCGTCCAGCTGGGCCAGGATGGCCTCCTTGGCCACGCCAAACTTGGAAAACTCCACCCCCGAGGACACCACCATCAGCCCCTTCACCTTATCCAGCATGGAGGAGGCGAAATAGCAAAGGCTCATCTTCTCCCGCACATTGGTAAATAGCTTGGAGTGGGCGGTGCCGCCGTACAGGGCGTTGCACACCAGCAGCGCCGCAAACTGGGGATGGTTCACCACCACCCCGCCGGTGCGGAAGCCCAAGGCCAACTTGCCCTGGGTGACATCCATCGCATCAGTGACCTCCCGCACCTCGCCGCTCTGGGGACGGTCCACCACCTGGCACACCACCGGGGCCTGTCTGGCAGAGAGCAAGGGTGCAAAGGAGTGGGCAATGGCTTGCTCCACCCGCTCCACATCGGCAGACCCACCATAATAAAAAGTAACACGGCTGGTCCGGAGCAGAGTCCGATAATGGTCCCACAGCTCCTGGGCCGTCATGCTGCGGGCGGTCTGGGCATCCCCCAGCTTGTCCACCGCATAGGCCTCTTGGGCGCACATCTCCTGTACCAGCCGGAAGATGGACCAGCCCCGCTTGTCGTTGACCCGGGCAGCAATGCGGTCGGCCAGATTGGCCCCCTCGCTGGCCACAAAATCCTGGGAAAACACCCCGTTCTCCGTGTAAGGGTCCAGCAAAATTTCACCCACCAGGGCAAAGGCAGGCTCCAACACTGCCATGCCGTCCAGGGCATAGTGATCGTCAATAAAGCTGCACTGGAATCCCACGCACTGGCTCTCTCCCCGCTGACGGACCGCAGGGCCCAGGGATGCGCCATAGAGCTCGTCCGTAGCAGCGGACAGGCTCTCCATGTTGGGATGGTTCCGACTGCCCCGGTACAGGATGTCGGGAATCAAAGCGTAGGCCGTGGCGGTGTCCGCCCGCAGGGGCACCGTCAACGTCACGCTGAATACACCGGTTTTGAATTGATTGGTTCGAGTCATGACCAACTCTACCCCGTCAGCCAGGGTTTTGTGGAATCGCTCCATACCGTTCCTCCTTCAGGGAATTTCAGTACGCATATTATACATCATTTTCTCCATCTTTCCACTATAAAAACGGTCCTGACTCCTATCTCCCGCTTCATTGCAGCAAAATCCCCAACCATGCTATTTAAGAGAAGTTATTTTTGTTGCAATTGTCCAGGTGTATGGAAAGTGTTTTTCCTTGACAGCCCGAGATGGCTGTGGTATAGTATCCATTGTAAAGTTCATCTGCTTTACAACCCGCGGTCAAGGAGGTGCTCACCATGAAGAATCAGGCGTACCGCATGTCGATGCTCTATGATTTTTATGGTGATCTGCTCACCGATCGTCAGAAAGAGTTCTTCGATCTCTACTACAACGACGACCTGTCCCTGTCCGAGATCGCCGAAAACTACGGCATCTCCCGCCAGGGTGTCCGGGACGTGATTGTCCGGGCGGAGGCCGCCATGGACGAGATTGAGGAGAAAACTCACCTCATCCGCCGCTTCCACCAGAGCCAGAAAGAACTGCTGGCCATTGACGAAGCGGCTGACCGACTGCTCCAGGCCGTGCGAGCCGGGTCCTGTACCGCCTCTACCCTGGAGGAGATCGCCCTGAGTATTAAGGAACACACCGCCAAACTCAAACAGGAGTAAGCTATGGCATTTGAAAGCTTAACGGAAAAACTCTCCGCCACCTTCCGACGCCTGCGTGGCAAGGGCCGCATCAGCGAGGCGGACGTGAAGGTCGCCATGAAAGAGATCAAAATGGCTCTTTTGGAGGCGGACGTCAACTTTAAGGTGGTCAAGAACTTTGTGGCCTCTGTCACCGAGCGTGCCGTAGGCACCGATGTGCTGGAGTCCCTCACCCCCGCCCAGATGATCATCAAGATCGTCAACGAGGAGCTCACCGCTCTCATGGGCGGCGGGGACAGCAAGCTGGCCATCGCCTCTGCCCCTCCCACCGTGATCATGCTGGTGGGCTTGCAGGGTGCAGGTAAAACCACCAACGGCGCCAAACTGGCCGGATTGATGAAAAAGCAGGGCAAGCGCCCCCTGCTGGCCGCCTGTGACATCTACCGCCCCGCCGCCATCCGGCAGCTGGAAGTGGTGGGTGAACAGCTGGACATCCCGGTCTTCCAGATGGGGCAGACCAACCCCGTTGACATTGCCAAAGCCGCCGTGGAGCATGCCAAAAAACATGGCAACGACATGGTGTTCTTGGATACCGCCGGCCGCCTGCACATTGACCAGGAGCTCATGGATGAGCTGAAGGCTGTGAAGGCTGCCGTCAACCCCACCGAGATCCTGCTGGTGGTGGACGCCATGATCGGTCAGGACGCCGTAAACGCCGCTAAGGCCTTCGACGACGCTCTGGACATTGACGGCGTCATGCTCACCAAGCTGGACGGCGACGCCCGAGGCGGCGCTGCCCTGTCCATCCGAGCCGTCACTGGCAAGCCCATCAAGTTTGCCGGCACCGGTGAGAAGCTGGACAACATCGAGGTGTTCCACCCCGACCGCATGGCTAGCCGTATTTTGGGTATGGGCGACGTGCTCTCCCTCATCGAGAAGGCCGAGCAGAGCCTGGATGCCAAAAAGGCCGCCGAACAGATGGAGCGCCTGCGCAAAAACAAGTTCACCTTGGCTGACTTCTATGACCAGCTGGTACAGGTGAAAAAGATGGGCTCCATGCAGGACATTGCCGCCATGCTCCCCGGCATGAACGGCAAAAAGCTGGACTTTAACGTGGACGAGGCTGGCCTGAGCAAGATCGAGGCCATCATCCAGTCCATGACCCCCTATGAGCGGGAGAATCCCTCCGTGCTCAACTCCAGCCGGAAAAAGCGCATTGCCGCCGGGTCCGGCACCCAGGTAGTGGACGTCAATCGCCTGCTCAAGCAGTTTGAGGCGATTCAGATGCTCACCCGCCAGTTCTCCAATCCCAAGAAGGCCAAAGGCCTGCTCAGCCGCATCAAAGGCATGGGATTGCCCTTTTAAGGTTGGTTTCTGTCCCCCACGGACATTGCCATATACATGCTAGAATCTATGGAGGTGAAGATACAATGGTTAAGATCAGACTGCGTCGTATGGGTGCTAAGAAGGCTCCCTTCTACCGCGTTGTGGTTGCCGATTCCCGCTATCCCCGGGATGGTCGTTTCATCGAGGAGCTGGGCACCTATGATCCCCGCCAGAATCCCGCTGCCGTCAACATCGACGTGGAGCGTGCTCAGGCTTGGATCAAGACCGGCGCTCAGCCCACCGACACCGTGCGTGACCTGCTGAAGAAGGCTGGCCTGTAAGCGCGCGATTGGAGGTCCTCATGAAGGAATTGCTCACTTATATTGCCCAAAACCTGGTGGAGCATCCGGACCAGGTTTCTGTGACCGAGCACGAGACTCCCGCAGAGACCGTTTTGGAACTGCGTGTAGCCGCTGAGGACATGGGCAAGGTGATCGGCCGTCAGGGCCGCATCGCCAAGGAGATTCGGGCGCTGATGCGCTCGGTTGCCCAGCGTCAGGGCAAAAAGGTATCCGTTGACATCATCGACTGATACAGCCGCTTAAGGCGGGGGCTTGCCCCCGCCTTTTTGATTTTGACACAAAGAGGTGAACCGATTATGATCCATCCCTATCTGGAGTGCGGCCAAATCGTCAACACCCACGGCATTCGCGGTGAGGTGAAAATCGTCCCCTGGGCGGACAGCGCCGATTTTCTCTGCCAGTTCTCCACCCTATATATCGACGGCAAGCCAGTGAAGGTTTTGAATGCCCGCGTCCACAAAAACAGCGTCATCGCTCAGCTGGAGGGTGTGTCCGACGTAAACACCGCCATGCTGCTGAAAAACAAGGTGGTGCACATCCGTCGAGAGGACGCCAACCTACCTGAGGGCACCTTCTTCCTGGCCGATATCATCGGCTTGGACGTGGTGGATGAAGATGGCGTGAAGCTGGGCACTCTGAAAGACATTCTCTCTCCCTCCCGCCAGCAGGTGTATGTGGTGGAAGGAGAGCGTCAAATTCTCATCCCCGCCGTGCCGGAGTTCATTCTGGAGACCAATGTGGACGGAGGTTATATCAAGGTTCGCCTCATTGAGGGGATGTGAGAGGCATGTATCACATTGATATTATGACCCTGTTCCCTGACACCGTGGGGGACGTGCTCAGCGAGTCCATTTTGGGCCGTGCCCAGGAACGGGACTACATCCGCATCCTCACCCATCAAATTCGAGACTACACCAAAAACAAACAAAAACAGGTGGATGACTACCCCTATGGCGGCGGCCAGGGGGCCATTCTTCAGGCAGACCCTCTCTACCAGTGCTGGGACCACATTCGCCAGGAGCGCCAGTGCCGCCCCCACACCATCTACCTCTCCCCCTGCGGCAAGACCTTCACCCAGGAGGACGCCCGCCGTCTGGCCCGGGAGTACGATCATCTGATTTTGGTGTGCGGCCACTACGAGGGCATTGATCAGCGGTTCATTGACGCGTATGTGGACGAGGAGATCTCCCTGGGGGACTTTGTCCTCACCGGCGGTGAGATTGCCGCCATGGCGGTGGCAGATGCTGTGTGCCGACTCATCCCCGGTGTTCTCTCCCATGACGCCTGTTTTGAGGACGAGAGCCACTGGAACGGAATGCTGGAATACCCCCAGTACTCCCGCCCCGCCCAGTGGCACGGCATGGAGGTACCCAAGGTGCTCACCTGCGGAGACCACAAAAAGGTGGAGCGTTGGCGGCGAAAGCAGTCCATCCTCCGAACCCGGGACCGCCGCCCCGATCTGTACGCCCAGCTGGACCTGTCCTCCAAGGAGGACCAGAAGTTGCTGGCAGAAATCCGGGCAGAGGAGCTGCTCCGCCCCCTCCCCCATCCCGTCTATACCGTCCCGGCCACGCCGGAGCTGTGGGCCTCCATTTCCTGGCCCCACACCGACGTTATGCCCCCTCACAGCTACCTGTTGTGCCACGGACCGGAGCCAGCGGCCTGCTTCTCCCTCGAACCCCTGGAGGCAGAAGAGGACCTGGGCATTCAGGACGGCAAGTGGTCTGCCCCGGAGCGCAGTATGCTCCTCACCCTCCACGGCCAGGACCCTGCCCTCACCCACACCGACCTGGTGGACAAGCTGCTGGACCGGGCGGAGGAGCTGGCCAGACAGGCAGGCAGCCCCTGGCTACGCATGGCCGTGAGCAAGAAGGACAAGGAACTGCTGGCCCACATGAAGGCCGTGAATTTTCAGTATCGTGGAAACCTGGAGTACCAAGGCGCACGCCGGGTGGCCTACGAACTGCGTCTGAAATAACAAAGGGAGGTGCCTGCCATGATTTTGGGCATTGATGCCGGAACCAGCGCCGTGAAGCTGGCGGTGCTGGACGGGGACCGCATCTGTACCACCTACTATCAATCCAACTGCGACACCAGCGCCCACACCCTCCAGCAGGCCCTGGAGCGCTCCGGGATCCGCTCCCTTCCCATCACCCATGTGGCAGTCACCGGGCTCAACGGTTCCCGCTGCGGAGCGGACGCTTTGGGTCTACCCATGTGCACCGTGTCCGAGCTGGACGCCATAGGCTACGGCGGCTGCTTTCTGTCCGGGAAGGACGATGCCCTGGTGGTGAACATGGGCACGGGCACCACCTTTGTCCTGGCCCGCAACGGCGCTTACACCCACCTGGGCGGCACAGGCATTGGAGGCGGCACCCTCATGGGCCTGGGGCGAGGCCTTCTGGGGGTCCACACTCCGAACGAACTGTTTCAGTTGGCCGATGAGGGCGATTTGGGGCAGGTAGATCTGCGCATTGGAGATCTGTTTGAGGGCTCGGAGACCCTAGACCCCAGCCTCACCTCCTCCAATCTGGCCAAGGCCTCCCCCGACTCCACCCGGGCGGACTGGTCCGCCGGGCTGTTGAACCTGGTTTTGGAGTGCACTGGCACCATGGCCATGCTGGCCTGCGGGGCCCACCAGGTGTCTGATGTGGTGCTGCTGGGAGCCCTGACCCGGCTGCCCCAGGCCAAGGCCCGCTTCCAGGTCTTCACGCAATTCTACGCCCCCAACTATGTCATTGCGCCCCATGCCGATTGCGCCACCGCCATCGGCACCGCACTGCTGGCAAAGGAGAACACATCATGGATTTGACCAATCTTTCTGATATTAAGGCCCTGCTGGCCCGCCATGGATTCCACTTTTCCAAGTCCATGGGCCAGAACTTTCTCATTGAGGACTGGGTGCCCCGGGACATCGCCCACAGTGCCCAGCTGGATGAGAGCTGCGGCGTGCTGGAGATCGGCCCCGGTATTGGCCCCCTCACCGTGCAGCTGGCCCAACAGGCGGGCAAAGTGGTATCAGTGGAGCTGGACCGCTCCCTGCTCCCCATTTTGGAGGAGACCGTAGGCGGCTATGACAACGTGGAGATCGTCCCCGGCGACGTGATGAAGCTGAACATCCCCCAACTGGTAGAGGAGAAGTTCCAGGGGCTCACCCCCATGGCCTGCGCCAATCTGCCCTACAACATCACCACCCCCGTCATCACCCTGCTGCTGGAGAGCGGCTGTTTCCGCCGGGTGACGGTGATGATTCAGCGAGAGGTGGCCAAGCGCATCTGCGCCCAGCCCGGCACCTCGGACTTTGGGGCCTTCTCCCTGTTCTGCCAGTACCACGCCGTGTGCGAGTACCTCTTCGAGGTGCCTGCCCAGTGCTTCCTCCCCGCCCCCAAGGTGACCTCGGCGGTGATCGGCATGACTCTAAGGGACACTCCCCCGGTGGACTGCCCCCCCAAGCAGCTGTTCTCCGTCATCCGGGCCGCCTTCGCCCAGCGGAGAAAGACCCTTCTCAATGCCCTGTCCTCGGCCTACGGCAGCCAGCTGTCCAAAGAGCAGCTGAGAGATGCGCTGACCGAGTGCGGATTTGCAGAGACGGTCCGTGGCGAGCAGCTGGGCCTGGAGGAGTTCTCCCGTCTGGCCCACTCCCTATACGCCCATATGTAATATTCAGCCCTTCCCGGCCTTTTCCCGGGAAGGGCTGTCACTTTGCCCTTTGGGGCATACACTGGGATGAAGGAGGTAACATCATGCCTATTATTTATCTATCTCCCTCCACCCAGGAGAATAACTTATACGTCAACGGCGGCAGCGAAGAGGAGTGGATGAACCGCCTTGCCGATGCCATGATTCCATATCTGGAGGCCACCGGGATTCGATACAGCCGAAACACCCCAGACATGACGGCTGTGTCCTCCATCCGGGCCTCCAATGCAGGAAACTACGACCTACACCTGGCGCTGCAC
The DNA here is from genome assembly GCF_002160275.1 of Pseudoflavonifractor sp. An187. Lineage (NCBI taxonomy): Bacteria > Bacillati > Bacillota > Clostridia > Eubacteriales > Oscillospiraceae > Pseudoflavonifractor > Pseudoflavonifractor sp. An187. The sequence goes on from NZ_NFKG01000001.1 coordinate 222,329, forward strand.
TCCAACGCCTCCCCAGAGGGAGAATATGGCCAGAACCGAGGTGTCCTGGTGTTCCACTACCCGGGCAGCGTCCAGGGCACCAAAGCCGCCACCATTATGGCCGACCATCTGCGGGAGATCTACCCCTTACCGGACAAAGTGCGGGTGGAGCCTACCCGTACCATTGGAGAGGTCCGGCTCACCCGGGCACCCTCCGTCTTTTTGGAGCTGGGCTACCATGACAACCTGGATGACGCCGTGTGGGTGCAGAGCAACCTGGACCTCATCGCCCGGACCATCGTCCAGGCCCTGGCGGAATACTTTCAAATTCCCTTCCTGGCCCCTAATGCGCCTCGTCAGGGTGTGGTGGACGTGAGTTGGGGGCACCTGAACATCCGTTCCCGCCCTTCCCTGTCCGCCCCTGTCATTGCCAAGGCCTATGACGGGGCCATCTTGACCATCCTCAACCAGTGGCAGGACTGGTACCTGGTCTCCTTTGACGGGACAGAAGGATATGCAAGCGCAGATTTCATCACACTGGTTTGAGGCCCATTCCTCCGAGTTTTGCATACCACCGGAACATGTCTGGATGCAGCTGGACCACTCCGACCAGGCTATGCCCGCCTGGAGCCTCCTGCAAGCTCTGGCTTACAAGTCCACCAGTTCCATGCCCCCACCGCCCCAAGATCAGGTCTGAGGGGTTATTCACAATTTCTTCAAAAAAACTTCAAAGAATATCCACTCACACAATCTGGGATGTGGTATCCTAACAGTGTCAGAAATGACAACTCCTCCCTCTCTCTTTTGAAAACCATGCCTCCTCCATCTCGCCCACGATGGAGGAGGCAACTTTTTTGTTTTTCACGACACCGGAAAATCATCTCTGGGAATTTTGAAAAATAGGGTTGACAAATGTCCATCCCCGTGGTAAGATAATCAGGCTTTTGAGCCTCGCCTCTGCCACGAAGGCACGACAGGAATGCTGGTGTAGCTCAGTTGGTAGAGCAGCTGATTCGTAATCAGCAGGTCGCGTGTTCAAGTCACGTCACCAGCTCCAAAAGCTTTTCATATGCGGCTGTAGCTCAGCTGGATAGAGTGTTTGGCTACGAACCAAAAGGTCGGGGGTTCGAATCCCTCCAGCCGTACCAAGAATCTCGAATGCGATTGCATTCGAGATTTTTGTTTTTTCATCCCATCCAGAAGGTGAAGGTGGATCATATGAATCACGAAATGGGGCTGTACCCCGAAAATTTTGAAACCGTCAAATCCGGGCAAAAGCGTCGGGAGTACCGTTTATATGATGAGAAACGGCAAAACATCCGCCCCGGAGACACCATCACATTTTATAACACGGAGTCCAACAAACGGGTCACCGTACTGGTGGAAAGCCTGCACATTTATGGAGACTTCAAAACCTGCTATCAGGATTTCTGGGAAGAGGATTTTGCAGACCGAGGAATTACGGTGGAACAACTGGTTCAAGACACCTATCGGGGCTGGTGGTCCAAGGAGAAGGAAGAAACATACGGCTGTGTGGTAATCAAGTTCAAGCCACTGTAAGTTCTCGAAGCTCAATGGCAAGCTCTTTGCAAAGGCATCTGTTTTTTCAGATGCCTTTTTTGTCGTTTTCGCACCTCATCTTGGCAGTCCCGCCCTGTTTCACCCTGTGTTTCACTTCACTTTTTTGGGATTGATGGCATACTTTTTTGCAATTACGAATTGCATCTTGCTGCTATTTCGTGTATAATAGGCCGAATATATAAGTAGAAGTAACATGAGGAGTGAGAAATTTGAAATTACTGGTGAAAGGTGGACATGTGGTTGACCCCTCCACCGGCCTGAATCAAATCTGTGATATATTGATTGACAACGGACGGATTTCCGCTGTGGGCGAATCCCTGACCACCCCCGAGGAGCACTGCTCCACACTGGACGCCAGTGGTCTGGTGGTCGCCCCCGGCCTGGTGGACCTCCACGTCCACCTGCGAGAGCCCGGCCAGGAAGATAAAGAGACCATTGCCACCGGGTGCGCTGCCGCCGCCCGTGGCGGCGTGACCACCCTGGTGGCCATGCCCAACACCCGCCCTGCCACCGACTGCCCAGAAGTGGTCGCCCGGGTGAAAGAGAAGGCCGCCCACACGGGTATCCACGTCTATCCCGCTGGCGCTGTCACCCAGGGCCAGAAGGGCGAAGCTCTCACCGACTTCCAGGCCCTTTGGAAAGCGGGCGTCCCCGCCTTCACCGACGACGGCGTCCCCGTCCAGAACCTGGCCCTACTGCGCCAGGCCATGCAGCAGGCCCGCACCTTGGGTCTGCCCATTCTGGACCACTGCGAAGATAGGGACATGGTGCGCAACTATGCGGTCAACGAGGGTGCCGTCTCCCGCCAGCTGGGCCTCCCCGGCCGCCCCGCCATCGCCGAGGAATTGCAGGTGATGCGGGATGTGATGCTGGCCAAGGAAACCGGAGCCCGGGTGCACATCTGCCACATCTCCACTGCTGGTACCGTGAACATCATCCGCCGGGCCAAAGCGGAGGGTGTAGCCGTCACCTGTGAGACCTGCCCCCAGTACTTCATTCTCACCGAGGAAGAGGTGCTGCGCCAGGGCACCATGGCCCGGGTCAATCCCCCGCTGAGAACGGCAGCGGACCGGGCCGCCATTCTGGAGGGTCTGAAGGACGGCACCATTGATGCCATTGTCACCGACCACGCCCCCCATTGCGCCTGGGAAAAGGCCCAGCCTCTGGAGAAAGCCCCCAGCGGCATGGTGGGTCTGGAGACCTCTCTGGGCCTCGCCCTCACCTACCTCTATCACGCCGGCCACATGTCCCTGATGAAGGTGATTGACCGCATGAGCACCACCCCTGCCTCCCTGCTCCGGCTGCCCGGCGGCACCCTCCAGGAGGGCCGTCCTGCCGATCTTGTGCTCTTCGACCCCGACCAGGTCTGGACGGTGAACCGGGACACCTTCGCATCCAAGGGACGCAACACCCCCTTCCACGGCTTCCAGCTGAAAGGCAAAGTGAAATACACCATTTCGATGGGTCAGATCATTTATCAGGAGGATGAAAGAGATGTCATTTGATGTTTTGCAGGAAAAGATCCGTGAGAAAGCCAACCCCACCGTGGCCGGTCTGGACGCCCGCGTGGAGTACATTCCCCCTCACATTCTGAAAAAGCACACCGACCGTCTGGGCGAGACCCTGGAAGCCGCCGCCGAGGCAGTGGCCGAGTTCGACTGCGGTCTCATTGACGCCCTCTGTGACGTGGTCCCCGCCGTCAAGCCCCAGGCCGCCTATTTTGAGATGCTGGGCTGGCGTGGCATGAAGGTGATGGAGGACGTGATGGCCTACGCCAAGAGCAAGGGCCTGTATGTCATCGCCGACATTAAGCGGGGCGACATCGGCACCACCGCCACCGCCTACGCTGAGGGCTGGCTGGGCACCACCCAGGTGGGCAATGCCAACCTCTCTGCCTTCGATGCCGACTGTGTAACCCTCAACGGCTACATGGGCTCTGACGCCATCAAGCCCTTCCTCAAGGAGTGCGTGGCCCGCAACAAGTCCGCCTTCGTGCTGGCCAAGACCTCCAATCCCTCCTCTGTGGAGCTCCAGGACATGGTGGCCGGTGACCGTGTGGTGTACACCGTCATGGGCGACCTCATTGAGCGCTGGGGCAAGGACACCGAGGGTGCCTGCGGCTATCAGGCTCTGGGCGCTGTGGTGGGCGCCACCCACCCCTCCGTGCTCAAGGAACTGCGCCGCCGTCTGTCCAAGACCTTCTTCCTGGTCCCCGGCTACGGCGCTCAGGGCGGCACTGCCGAGGACGTGCGCAACGCCTTTGACGAGCTGGGCCGCGGCGCCATCATCAACGCCTCCCGCTCCATCATGTGCGCCTGGAAAAAGACCGACAACAACGGTCTGGACTACCAGGAGGCCGCTCGTGCCGCCGCTGAGAAGATGCGGGATGAGCTGAAGGAATACATCACCGTGCGCTAAGCCAAGAGAGGGAGAGAGATATGACTGTAGAACAACGCTGCACCATCGTGGAGGCCGTACACCTCCCCTCCGGTGGTGTGTCCATGACCTTCCAGAGCCACGGCATGGCCGCTCAGATCACCCGCCCCGGACAGTTTGTCCACGTGCGCTGTGGGGAAGGCCTGCTGCTGCGCCGCCCCATCTCCATTTGCAGCTGGTCTGTGGAAGGAGACCTCATCCGCATGGTCTTTGAGGCCCGGGGTGAGGGCACCCGCTGGCTGGCTCAGCGCCAGGTGGGCGAAGAGCTGGATGTGCTGGGCCCCCTGGGCCACGGCTTCCAGATGGAGCCCCAGGGCCGCTACCTGCTGGTGGGCGGCGGCATCGGCGTGCCTCCCATGCTGGGCTGCGCCAAGCACGCCGGGGTGAACAACACCGCCATTCTGGGCTTCCGCTCTCAGGCCAACGCCATGCTGGTGGAGGAGTTTGCCACCTGCTGCGGCCAGGTGCGCGTGGCCACCGACGACGGCTCCATGGGCCACCACGGTTTTGTGGACGCCCTGGTGCGGGAGGAGCTGGAGCGCAATTCCGACTACACCGCCGTGCTGGCCTGCGGCCCCAAGCCCATGCTCCGCTCGGTAGCCAAGGTGGCTGAGGCCATGGGCGTACCCTGCCAGGTCTCCATGGAGGAGCGTATGGGCTGCGGCGTGGGTGCCTGCCTGGTCTGCGCCTGCAAGAGCGCAGACGGGCATCAGAAGCACGTATGTAAGGACGGACCTGTATTTGACTCCAAGGAGGTGTCCTGGGATGACTGAACCCTGCATGAAGGTCAATTTGGCCGGTGTGGAACTGAAAAACCCCGTGGTGGTGGCCTCCGGTACCTTCGGCTTCGGCCGGGAGTACGGCCAGTTCTACGATCTGTCCGAGCTGGGCGGCATCTGCGTCAAGGGCCTCACCGCCCAGCGCCGGGAGGGCAATCCCGCCCCCCGCATTGCAGAGACTCCCATGGGCATCCTCAACTCTGTGGGCCTACAAAACCCCGGTGTGGACGCCTTTATCGCCGAAGAGCTGCCTTTCCTGCGTCAGTATGACGTGAAGGTCATCGCCAACATCTCGGGCAACACCCCCGAGGAGTACGGCGAGATGTGCGAGAAGCTGTCTGCCGCTGGCGTAGATATGATCGAGGTGAACATCTCCTGCCCCAACGTCAAGGCCGGCGGGCTGGCTTACGGCACCAAGCCCGAGCTGGCCGCTGAGGTCACCCACATGGCCAAGTCCCACTCCACCGTCCCCGTGATGGTGAAGCTTTCCCCCAATGTCACCGACATCACCGAGATCGCTCGGGCCGTGGCAGACGCTGGGGCCGATGCCCTCTCCCTGATCAACACCCTGCGTGGCATGCGCATTGACATCAACACCCGCCGCCCCATTCTGAAAATGAACACCGGTGGTCTGTCCGGCCCCGCCGTGCTCCCCGTGGCCGTGCGCATGGTCTGGGAAGTGGCCCAGGCTGTGAACCTGCCCATTCTGGGTATGGGCGGCGTGTCCAAGGCTGACGATGCCGCCCAGCTGATGCTGGCCGGCGCCTCCGCTGTGGCGGTGGGCACCGCCTGCTTTGCCGACCCCTACACCCCCGTGAAGGTGCGGGACGGTCTGAAGGAGCTGGCCCAGGCTCAGGGTCTGGAGTCCATTACCCAACTCACTGGCGGCGTGCGCCCCTGGTAATTTCCTGACGAGAGAAGAGAGAACAACCAACATGACCACAATTTATCTCATCCGTCATGCCCAGGCGGAGGGCAATCTGTACCGCCGTTGTCACGGCTGGTACGATGGCCTGCTCACTCCCCTGGGCTACCGTCAGGTTCAGGCCCTCGCCAAGCGTTTTGAAAACGTCCACGTGGACGCCGTCTACTCCAGCGACCTGACCCGCACCATGGAGACCTCCAAGGCCATCTGTCTGTCCCGGGGCTTGCCGCTGTGCGTGGACGCTGACCTGCGGGAAGTGGGGGCCGGCTGCTGGGAAGACCACAGCTGGGGCGAGATTCTCCACGCCGAGCCGGAGAGCCTCCGCCAGTTCCTCCTCTGCGATCCCCAGTGGCACGTGGATGGTAGCGAGACCTTCCCCGGCGTCCGGGAGCGCATGATGTGTGCCATCACCAGCATTGCCGCCTCTCACCCCGATCAGACGGTGGCGGTATTCTCCCACGGCAGCGCCATCCGGGCCGGAATCTCCGGCTGGCTGGGCGTCCCTGTGGAGGAGATGGGCTACATGCCTCTGGGTGACAACACCTGTGTGGCCAAGCTCCAGTTCCAGAACGACCAGGTGAACATCTGCTACTACAACGACAACAGCCACCTGGGTGATCTGGCCAACCGCATCCACCCCAAGGACAACTCTGGGTCCGACATGCTGGATGCCATGCGGCACAACAGTCTACGGTTCCGCCCCTTGCAGCTGCCCGAAGAGGAGGCCCTGTATCAGCAGGCTCGGGAAGAGGCCTGGATGACCAGCCACGGCACCATGGACCACTTTAACGGCGCCGCCTTCCTGGACGTGATGAAGAAAAATTCCGAGTACGCCCCGGAGAGTGTTCTGGTGGCTCTGCTGGGCGACGAGCCCGCCGGGATTTTGCAAATGGACTGGCAGCAGCAGGCAGAGGAGGGCGTGGGCCGCATTCCCTTCTTCTGTATGCTCCCCCCCTACCGTTCCAAGGGCCTGGGGGTACAGATGTTGGGCCAGGCCATCTCCTGCTACCGAAAGTTGGGCCGCAAGCGTCTTCTACTCCGCTGCGCGCCGGAGAACCAGCGGGCCAAGTCCTTCTATCTCCGCCATGACTTCCATAAGATTGGCGAAGAGCCCGGAGGCACCGGCGTGCTGGACACCATGGAAAAGTACATCAGCTATCAATAAGATAGAAAGCAGCTGCCAAGGCAACCCCCTGGCAGCTGCTTGTTTTATTTCATGGACTCGCTGGCCTCGTCTTTCATGCGGTTCATCTCATCTTGGGCCTTGTCGGCGGCATCGTCAATGCCCCGTTTCACGTCATCCACGCCCTGCTCCACGTCGTCTTTCACGTCGTCTACCCCGTTCTCCACGTCCTGCTTGATGTCGTCCAGGCCGTCTTCCACCCGCTCATCCGGGTCCGGGGTGGAATCCGGTGTGCCGTCGTTGTTTTCATCGTTGGTGCCTCCGGCTCCACCCCCCTGATCGGCGTCGTTGGGCACCTGGGTGGCAGGCACCGCCTCAGGCGTGGTTTTCACCGGATCGTTGGACGAACATCCGGCAAATACAAACGTGGCCATTACCGCCAACAAGAAAACAGAAAGTCTGCGTTTCATATCCTCACACTCCTTTTCGTGATACTAGAAGTATGGGATAAAAATTGAAAAATAATTAAGAAATTTTTTCTTGCTTCCCAGCTATCTGTGTAGTATCATGAAGAAAAGCTCATCCTATGAGCGTCACTTAAAGGAGGTAACAATATGGAACTCAAGGGAAGCAAGACCGAGGCCAATCTGTGGGCAGCATTTGCCGGTGAGAGCCAGGCCCGCAACAAATACACCTACTTCGCCAGCAAGGCAAAGAAGGAGGGTTATGAGCAGATCTCCGCTCTGTTTACCGAGACTGCCAACAACGAGAAGGAGCACGCCAAGATCTGGTTCAAGGAGCTGGGCGGCATTGGTAACACCCGTGAAAACCTGAAGGCTGCCGCCGAGGGTGAGAACTACGAGTGGGTGACCATGTACAAGGAGATGGCCGAGACCGCCCGTGAGGAGGGCTTCGACCGCATCGCCGCTCTGTTCGAAGGGGTCGCCGTCATCGAGAAGGAGCACGAGGAGCGCTACCTGAAGCTGCTGGCCAACCTGGAGAACGACATGGTCTTCTCCGCCGGTGAGCAGACCGTGTGGATCTGCCGCAACTGCGGCCACGTCCACGTGGGCAACGATGCTCCCCAGGTCTGCCCCGTGTGCGCTCATCCCCAGGCCTACTTTGAGCGCCGCTGCATGAACTACTAATTGATCCGTCAAGTGCAAAAATTCCCCTGTGCTTTGCAGCACAGGGGAATTTTTTGTCCGTGAAATCAAGCTTCCGGCTTGATGAGGTACTCGTCCAGGTCCACGGGGGTGGCGTCGGACCACAGGCGCTCCAGAGCGTAGAACTCCCGGGCCTCCTCGGTGAACACGTGCACCACAATGGCGGAGTAGTCCAGCAGGGTCCACTGGCCGCCCCGGTGCCCCTCCACGTGGTGGGGTTCCTCCCCTGCCTTGGTCATGGCGTCCTCCACGGCGTCGGACAGAGCCTTGACCTGGGTGTTGGAGGTACCGGTGCAGATGACAAAGTAATCGGCCAGGGTGGTCTGGTCGGCGGTGTAGAGCACCTTAATGTCCTTGCCCTTCTTGGCGTCCAGGGCCCGAACGGCCAGTGCGATCATTTCCTTAGAAGTTAACAATGATATTTCTCCTTTCAAAACACCCCTCAGGGGTGTCCGGTTCTCAAGTTTCTTTCAGCCAGTTGTAGGCCTCCAGGGTATTGCAGTGAATGGGCTGGTTGCGCTCCCGCATGTCCTCCATGGACATCTCCACGCCCATGAGCATGGCCGCCTTCAAGTCCCGGTATGCCAGCTCTCGCATCTCCTCCACGCCCTCAAAGGCCCGGTTGGGCTCAATATAGTCGGCCATGTAGAGAATCATCTCCTCCAGGGTCATGTTGGCCCGCCCGGTGGTGTGATACGAGATGGCCTGGACCACAGCCTGCTCCTGCCCAAAGACATGCTCCGCCAGAGCAGCCCCGCTCTTGGAGTGGAGCAGCTTTTCCGATCTGCGCTCCATCTCGTCCAAGGGGAACCCATACCGGTCACAGATGGCCAGGTGCTGCTCCAGGGGGAAATACTTGGTGCAGTCGTGGAGAATCCCCGCCCGGCGCATCTGATCCACATCGGCGCCCCAGCGGCGTGCCAGCTGCACCGCCTCCTCCTCGGTCCCCTTGATGTGGGCCAGGCGCTTGGCTTTGACCATGGAGTTGGACACGCACCGCAGTTCCTCCACCGAAAGCTGGGCCAGATTGGCATGGGTGTGATAGAGGTGCTCCCGCAGGATATAGCCGTATACCTGCTGGGAGAGGTGTTGCATCCCCTCACTCTGGGGCAGCTGGCTGCGAATCTGGGTGGAGGAGACCTCCCGCAGATCGGGAATCTCAATCACCTGGACCCGGGCGTTATAGCGCTGGGTCAGGGTTGCACAATGGGTATGGCAGCGGTCCATGTCCTCCCGGGTGCGGGCAAAGGCACAGATGCCCGCCAGCTCCATGATGCGCTGGGGAAGATGCCAGTCCTCCAGGGAGAGGAACATGTCCGAGCCCATAAGCAGCCACAGCTCATCCTCTGGCCACCGCTCCACCGCCTGCTCCAGGGTGTCCACGGTATAGCTCTTTCCCTCCCGTCTGAGCTCCACGTCCCAGACCTCTGCCTTGGGACCCAGCTGGTCCGCTGTCAGGGCGGTCATGGCCATGCGCTGCTGCGGGGTAGGGCTGCCGGGGGGCAGCTGCTTATGGGGAGGTTGACTGTTGGGCACCAACACCAGCCGGTCCAGGTTCAGGCTGTCTATGGCAGCCCGGGCTGCGGCCATGTGGCCCAGATGCGGGGGATTGAAGCTTCCGCCGTAAATGCCGATTCTCATCTTCCCATCACATTCCTTTCCCATTTGAATGATCTCTATGTCAACCGGAGTTTACTTGACCAATTTGATGCGCTTGTCTTTCTCCTTGCTGTGGGTCTCCCGGTACAGCACAAACTTGGTGCCGATGACCTGCACCACCTGGCTGCGGGTGGCACGGGCCAGTTCCTCGGCGCCCTCCCGGGCGGAGAGCATGGAGTTTTCCAGCACCTTACCCTTGATGAGCTCGCGAGCCTCCAAGGCGTCGTCCGCCTGGCGGATGAGGTTGTCTCCAATGCCGTCCTTGCCGATGTGCAGGATGGTGTCGATGTTGTTGGCCAGCCCACGCAGCTGGGCCCGTTGCTTGCTTGTCAAATCCATATTTGAACTCCTTTATTTGTTTAAATATTCTTTTAGCTTCTCCTGGAACCGGGCCAGAGCACGGCCCCGGTGGGAGATCTCATTTTTCTCCTCCGCCGTCAGCTGGGCAAAGGTCTTTTTCCGCTGGGGCAGGAAGAACACGGGGTCATACCCGAACCCGCCCTCGCCCTGGGGCGCATAGGCGATGGTGCCGGGGCACTCCCCCCGGGCGGTGATCACGTCCCCATTGGGGAAGCAGCAGGTGATGACCGAGACGAATTTGGCGGTACGGGGCGTCTGGCCCCGCATATTCTCCAGCAGCAGGCGGTACCGACCCGCATCGTCCAGACCAGGTCCGCCGTACCGGGCAGAGTACACCCCGGGGGCTCCCCCCAGAGCGTCCACACACAGGCCCGAGTCATCGGCGATGGCGGGCATTCCTGTGGCCTCCATCACCGCTTTTGCCTTGAGCAGGGAGTTTTCCTCAAAGGTCTCCCCGGTCTCCTCCACATCCACGTGGACCCCCAGTTGGGACTGGAGGCATACCTCAATGCCCAACTGAGAGAGAATGTCGTTCATCTCTTTGAGTTTTTTCTCATTTTGGCTGGCCAATACCAATTTCATGCCTCAACCCTCCAAAATCTCTTTCTGACGTGCAATGAGCTCCTCAATGCCCTTCTGACACAGAGCCACCAGCTGCTGCTGCTCGGCAATGGTGAACGCCCGGCCCTCTCCGGTACCCTGCAGCTCCACCAGTTCACCCTGCTCGTTCATCACACAGTTCAGGTCCACCATGGCCGAGGAGTCCTCCTCATAGCACAGGTCCAGCATGGGCACGTTGTCCACGATGCCCGCAGAGATGGCGGCCACATAGTGTTTTACAGGAGAGGCGGGCAGCACTCCGTCGGCCACCAGCTTGTTGCACGCCATGGCCAGGGCCAAAAAGCCACCGGTAACGCTGGCGGTACGGGTGCCACCGTCCCCCTGCAGCACGTCGCAGTCCACGGTGATGGTCATGTCGGGCAGCATGGTCAAATCCACTGCCGCCCGGAGGGAGCGGCCAATGAGCCGCTGAATCTCCGCCGAGCGGGGGGACAGCTTCAGCTTGGACACGTCCCGCCGGGACCGCTCCCGGTTGGCCCGGGGCAGCATGGAGTACTCCGCTGTCACCCAGCCAGTGCCCTCAGCCACGTGCCGGGGAGCAGTCATCTCCACGCTGGCGCAGCACAGCACCTTGGTATTGCCACAGGTGATGAGGACACTTCCCTCGGGAAATTTGACGAAATTGGTTTCAATGTGAATGTCTCTGAGCTGGTCCACCGCTCTTCCATCCAAACGAGTCATATCTTTCTCCTCCTTACATTTAGCCCACAAGGCCCAGGTTCACGGCCTGAATCACGGCCACGCCAATACCCAGCACAGCCAGGACAATTCCCACCATGCGGGCGGTGCGCACCGACTGCTCCGGCACGTCCTTCCGCTTCATGCGGCGCTGCAAATAGGGGCGGGGATTGACGGCATACCACACGCCGTACACCGCCACCAGCAGACTTACCATCAACCAAGTCATTACAGCAGCGCCTCCACAAACGCCTTGGCGTCAAAGGGCTGCAGGTCTCCCACCTGCTCGCCAACGCCCACGTACTTCACCGGCACCCCCAGCTCCTTGGCAATGGCGATGACGATGCCGCCCTTGGCGGTGCCGTCCAGCTTAGTGAGGACAATGCCGGTGATGCCAGCGCTCTCCCCGAACTGCTTGGCCTGGATGAGGCCATTTTGTCCGGTGGTGGCGTCCAGCACCAGCAGGGTCTCCCGGCTGGCGTCTGGGCACTCCCGGTCAATGACCCGGGAGATCTTATTCAGCTCGTTCATCAGGTTCTGCTTGTTGTGCAGACGTCCGGCGGTGTCCACCAGCACCACATCGGTCTTTCGGGCCTTGGCGGCGCTCATGGCATCATACACCACAGCGGCGGGGTCTGCCCCCTCGTGCTGCTTGATGATGTCCACCCCGGCCCGCTCCGACCAGATGGTAAGCTGATCGGCGGCGGCAGCCCGGAAGGTATCTCCGGCGCACAGCAGCACCCGCTTGCCCTCACCCTTCCAGCGGGCAGCCAGCTTTCCGATGGAGGTGGTCTTGCCCACGCCGTTGACGCCGATGAACAGCACCACAGCGGGGGTGCGGCTCATATCCACCCGGGGGTCGCCCACCGTGAGGATTTCGGCCAGAATTTCCTTCATGCAGGCCTTGGCCCCATCGGTGTCCTTGATCTTATTGCGCTTGCACCGCTGCTTGAGTTCCTCCACAGCCTCCATGGTGGTCTCCGCCCCCATATCCGCCATGACCAGAGACTCCTCCAGCTCGTCGTAGAAGTCGTCATCCAGTTTGGAAAAGCCGTTGAAAATCCCAATCTTTCTGATTTTATCAAAAAAACCCATGTTTGGTCACCTCTTATGTTGTTTCTGGAATAATTTCCTGCGCCATCTCGTTGAGATTGATGGTGAGAATGCGGCTGACTCCCTGCTCCTGCATGGTCACGCCGTAGAGGACGTCCGCCCCCTCCATGGTGCCACGCCGATGGGTGATGGCGATGAACTGGGTCCGGTCGCTCATCCGCCGCAGATACTGGGCATAGCGCACCACGTTGGCGTCGTCCAAGGCCGCCTCGATCTCGTCCATGACGCAGAAGGGAGTGGGCCGCACCTTCAAAATGGCAAAGTACAGGGCGATGGCCACAAAGGCCTTCTCACCTCCGGAGAGCAAACTGATGATTTTCAGCGCCTTGCCGGGGGGCTGGGCCTTGATCTCAATGCCGCAGCCCAGCACATCCTCCGGGTCCTCCAGCTCCAAGGTGGCCTTGCCGCCTCGAAACAGCTCCAAAAATGTCTCCTGGAAAGCCTGCTGAATTTCCTGGAACTTCTCCTGGAAGATGTCGGTCATTTCCCGGGTAATCTGGCGGATGATGCCCTCCAGTTCCCGCTTGGACCCGGACACGTCGTCCCGCTGGTCGGTAAAGTAGCTATACCGCTCAAAGACCCGCTGGTACTCCTCCACCGCATCGGGGTTGATACTGCCCAGGGCAGAAATGCCCCGTTTCAGCTCTCCAATGCGCCGTGTGGCCTTGGCAGCAGACTCCAGCTCCACCCGCTGACTGCGGGCCGCCTCATGGGAGAGCTGGTAGTTCTCCCACAACTTGTCCAGAATCTGGCCCTCCTCCATGGCAGCCGCCATGGATTTCTGCTCCAGCACGGACACTTCCCGCTCCATGGACAATAGGTCGTTGTTCTTCTCCCGGGCCTGCTTGTCCGCCTGGTTGCGCTTTCCCTCCAGCTCCAGCTTTTTCTGGTTGACTCCGGTGAGCTGTCCGCTCCAGGTCTCCCGCTGGCGCAGCAACGCCTGCACCTGGGTGTCCTGCTCCACCATCTGCTGGGCAATCTGTTGGTTCTGGGCCTGTAGCTGCTCCACCATGGCCTGACGGCCCGCAGTGTCCCCAGACAGGTCCTGCTGCAACTGCTCCAGCTGAGACAGGTTCACCTGCATGGCGTTCTGTTCGCCCTGGAGTCCTGCCAATTTGGCCCGCACCGCGGCCATGTCCTCGCTGCATTCCTCCAGCTGTTGCTGTAAGGTGCTCTGGCCCTGGGTCTTGTCCTGGGACTGGGCCTGGATGGCCGCCGCAGAGCCCTCCAGCTGGGTGATACGCTCCTTGGCCCGCTGGGCCGCCTGGGCGTTTTCCTCCCCACGCTGCTGCAAGGTCTCCCGCTCCTGGCGCAGGGTGGCGCACCGTTGCTCCACCTGTTGGAGTTGCTGCTGGTGGTGCTCCAGCTGCTGGGAATGGGTGAGCACAGCGTCCTCCGCCTGCCGCAGCTGAGAGGCTGCGTTGTCCAATTCGTATTGCGCCGCCGCTTGCTCCCGCTGAACCTGGGCCAACTGCTCTTTGGACCCCGCCATCTCCTGCTCCAAGGCGGTCATCTGGCCCCGCAGCCGCTGCAGCTCGTTGGCCCGGGAGAGAATGCCCGCAGACCGGGAGGCAGAGCCGCCGGTCATAGAGCCGCCGGCGTTGAGAACTTGGCCGTCCAGGGTGACAATGCGGAAGCGGTGTCCATACCGCCGGGCCATGGCCATGGCCTGGTCCAAATCCTGGGCGATGACGATGCGCCCCAGCAGATTGGACATCACAGTTTGATAATCCTCATGGTATCCGATGAGCTCGTTGGCCATGCCCACGTACCCGGGCTGGGACTCCAGCCCCGTCTCCCGGAGGGAACCCGGTCGCATGGTGTTCATGGGCAGGAAGGTGGCCCGGCCACCGTCCCGGCGTTTGAGCCAGCCGATGGCCTGCTTGGCGTCCTGGTCCCGCTCCACCACCACGTGCTGCATGGCACCGCCCAAGGCGATTTCAATGGCCACAGCATAGGCATCGGGCACATGGATGAGCCCCGCCACCGGGCCGCGAATTCCCGACAAGCCGCCCCGTTTGGCCTCGCCCATGAGCAGCTTGACGGATTTGGAATATCCTTCGTAGAATTTCTCCATTTCGGAGAGCATGTGGATGCGGGACTGGAGGTTGTTGTGGTCCATCTCCAGGCGGCGGTGGGTCTCCATAACCTGCTGGACCTTCCGCTGCCGGGTTTGCAGCCGCATCTGGTAACCTGCCAAGGTGTTGGACACCCCGTCCCGCTCCTCCACCAGCTTGTCCAGCTGGCCTTGGAGGCGTCCGTGTTCCTCCTCCATGTGTCGCTTCTGGGCCTCCTGCTCCAAAAGCTCCCGGGCCACGCTCTCCTCCCGGTCCATCAGCTCCTGCCCCGCCGCAGACAGGGCGGACAACAGGGCCTTGGCCTCTCCGGCGGATGCCTGTTCCAGCCGCTCCTGTTCCCGCAGCTGGGCCAGCTCCTGGTCCAGACCGCCCACCGAGTCCATGAGGTGGCGGATTTTCTCCTCCAGCTGCTCCAGCTGGGCCTGGCAGTCCGCCATGGCCCGCTCCACTTGCTCCAAGCGTTCCCGGCGCTGCTGCACCTGCTGAGCCAGAGAACCGGCCCGGCCCGCCTGCTGCTCCAGCTCGTCCTGAATGCGCTGGATGTTGTCGGTGTTGTTCTTCTGATCTCGGCGCAGCAGCTCCAACTGACTCTGTCCCTGGTGCACCTGCTGCTCCAGGTCGCTCTGGGCCCGCCGAATCTCCTCGGCCTGCACCTCATGCTGCTGCATCTGCTGGGCATAGCCTTCCGCTTGCTGGTAGAGTCCCTCCAGCTCCTGCCGCAGGGCCTCCCGGTGGGCGGTGGCGGTGTCCAGGGCGGTTTTCAGCTGGATGCTGCTGGCTCGCAGCTGCTCCAGCTGCTCCAGCCACAGGGAGATCTCCAGCCCCCGCAGCTCATCCCGCATCACCAGATATTTCTTGGTCTTCTCCGCCTGCACCCGCAGGGGCTCCACCTGAAGTTCCAGCTCGCCGATTTTGTCGTTGATGCGCACCAGGTTTTCCTCGGTGCGCTGGAGCTTCCGCTCCGCCTCCTCCTTGCGGTGGCGGTACTTGGAGATGCCCGCCGCCTCTTCAAAGACCTCACGCCGATCCGAGCTCTTCACCGACAGAATCTCGTCGATCTTGCCCTGGCCGATGATGGAATAGCCCTCCCGGCCCAGACCGGTATCCATAAACAGCTCATTGATATCCCGCAGGCGGCAGGAACGGCGGTTGATGTAGTACTCACTCTCTCCGGAGCGGTAGTACCGCCGGGTCACCGCCACCTCCTGCTCCTCCAGGTCCAGCAGGTGCTGGCTGTTGTCCAGCACCAGCGTCACCTCTGCAAACCCCAGGCTCTTGCGCTTGGCGGTGCCGTCAAAGATGACATCCTCCATCTTGTTGCCCCGGAGGGTACGGGTGGACTGCTCCCCCATCACCCACCGAATGGCGTCGGCAATATTGGATTTTCCCGATCCGTTGGGGCCTACGATCACGGTGATATCGGCGCCAAAGGTCAACACCGTCTTCTCCGGAAAGGACTTAAACCCCTGAATCTCCAGCGCTTTTAAATACAATCCTCGCACCTCGCATAAAAGGTCTGCTTCGCGTCCTGCCCAATCCATGGATTCGCAAGACAATACGTATTGATTGTATCATTATTCCCCCCTTGTTGCAACCGTTTCCCCCGTTTTTTCTATTCCACGCAAAAGGGGTGGCCCCACCGGGCCACCCCTTTTTGTCTACAAATTACCGTGCGCCGTTGAATTCGTCGTAGAACCGATCGTGCACCACCTGCACCGCCCGGTCAGCGTCGCAGCTGTCCACCAGCACAGAAACCTTGATCTCACTGGTGGAAATCATATTGATGTTGATGCCCGCATTGAACAAAGCCTCGAACATGGTGGCAGCCACGCCGGGGTTGTTGATCATGCCAGCGCCCACGATGGACACCTTGGCGATGTTGTCCGAGACGTCGATGTGGTCGAAGGCGATCACATCCCGATTCTCCTCCAGCAACTTCTGGGCCAGCTCCATGTCGCTCTTGGCCACGGTGAAGCTGATATCCTTGGTCTCGCTGCGGCCAATGGACTGGAGAATGATGTCCACGTTGACGTTGTTCCGGGCCAGCAGAGAGAAGATTTTAAAGGCGATACCCGGGGTGTCCTCCAGGCCCACCAGAGCCAGACGGGCAATGTTCTTATCCTTGGCCACACCGCTGATATGAGACTTTTCCATGCGCTTGACTACCTCCTTGACTTTTGTACCGGGTGCATCGGTGAAACTGGAGAGCACCTCCAGCCTGACGTCGTAGCGTTTGGCCATTTCCACCGAGCGGTTGTGCAGGACCTGAGCGCCCAGTGAGGCCAGCTCCAGCATCTCTTCATAAGTAATTTCTTCCAGCTTCCGGGCGTTGGGCACCAGGCGGGGATCGGCGGTGTACACGCCGTCCACGTCGGTGTAGATCTGGCACAGGTCGGCGTGGAGCACGGCCGCCAGAGCCACCGCCGAGGTGTCCGAACCGCCTCGGCCCAGGGTGGTGATATCCCCGTGCTTGTTCAGGCCCTGGAAGCCGGTGACGATGACAATGCGCCGCTTGTCCAGCTCCTCCAGAATGCGGTCGGGCTTCACCCGCTTGATGCGGGCGTTGGTATAGCCGGAATTGGTGTGAAATCCCGCCTGCCAACCGGTGAGGGACACCACCGGGTAGCCCATCTTCTCGATGGCCATGGCGCACAGGGCGCAGGAAATCTGCTCGCCGGTGGACAGGAGCATATCCATCTCTCGGCGAGAGGGGTCGGGATTGAGCTCCAGGGCCTTCTCAATGAGATCGTCCGTGGTGTCTCCCTGGGCAGAGAGCACCACCACCACGTTGTTTCCCTTTTTGTATGCGTCGGTGATGATGCGGGCCACATTGCGCACACGCTCCGCATTTGCCACCGAGGAACCTCCGAATTTTTGTACGATTAATGCCATTGCACATTCAATCCTTTCGGGCTGTATTCTGCCCTATACTATGCCGATCTGGCGGGTCAGTTGAGCACACGGATGAGGGAGAGTACCTCCATCCCCTCCAGCTTGGAGCGAAGCTGCTGCTCCGTCATGGCCTGCTCGGTGATACCGGCGGTCTCACCGGCTGCCGCCCCGCCGCGGGCCAGCAGCTTGATCTCACCCACGTGGGTGCGAAGAGCGTCCGCCCCCGCCTGAACCCGAACGTAAAAGCGGCTGGCCAGCTCGTCGGTGCCGCACAGCGTCTGGTCATCGCCCTGCTCCCAGGTGATGGGAGGCCGGGCACCCTTAGAGCGGGCAATGTCCATCACATCCGCCACCACAGCGGAGGCGGTGGGCAGCTTGCCAGCGCCAGGGCCGTAGAACATGACCTCGCCCACGGCGTCTCCTTTCACCAGCACCGCATTGAACACATCCTCTACGCCAGCCAAGGGGTGGCTTCCATCCACCAGATGGGGCGCCACGTAGGCACACACCCGTCCGTCCGGCTGGCGCAGCGCCCGGCCCAGCAGCTTAATCTTCTTGCCTGCGCCGTCGGCATAGTCCACATCCGCCAGAGTGATACCAGTGATGCCTTCGGTGGGCACCAGCTGGGGGTCCACATTCTTGCCAAAGGACAGATCCGCCAAAATACAGATTTTCCGGCAGGCGTCATAGCCCAGGATGTCCGCCGACGGGTCCCGCTCGGCATATCCATTCTCCTGGGCCTCCTTCAAGGCCGCCTCAAAGGAGAGCCCCGCCCCGATCATCCGGGTGAGGATATAGTTGGTGGTGCCGTTGAGGATGCCGCAGACCTCCTCCATCTGGTTGGCCGCCAGACACATGGTCAAGGGGCGAATGATGGGAATGCCACCGCCCACGCTGGCCTCAAAGAGGTAGCACACGCCCTTCTCCTGAGCCAGTCGGGTGAGCTCCAGCCCGTGACAGGCCACCAGCTCCTTGTTGGAGGTCACCACGTGCTTGCCTGCGCTCAGAGCCCGCTGGGTGAAGTTCAAAGCCACCGTGGCTCCGCCGATGGTCTCCACCACCACGGATACCTCCGGGTCCTCCTCGATCACCGAAAAGTCCTTCACAAAGGTACCGCCATAGGGCGACTGGTCAAAGTCCCGCACGTCCAAGATGTACTTGACCTGCACCTCGTCCCCTACACTGCGGGCGATGGCATCTTTATTTTGACACAGCACCTGAGCCACTCCGGACCCCACGGTGCCGTAGCCCAAGATCGCTACTTTTACCATGTTGTTCACCTCGTTCATCCTTGTCTTATCCGGCCAACACTTCACAACGCAGCACTTCCGGCAAATCCCGCAAGGTGGCCAGCAGATCTTCCAGCTCCATGCTCAATCCCGAAGTCTCCAGACCCAGGGTCACCGCCGCAGACTCGCCGCCCGGGATGGCCTGATTGATGGTGAGGACATTGCCCCCCCAATCTGCAAACATATTCAGCACGCCGGAAAGTGCTCCCGGCCGATTGCGCAGCAGGATCTGGATGGTGACAATCCGACCGTGGAGCATATCCCGAAACGGACGCACTGCATCCTTATATTTGTAAAACGCACTGCGGCTGATGCCCACCCGCTGGGTGGCGGCATTCACCGTCTGTGCCTCGCCGGTCTCCAGCAACCGCTTGGCCTCCGCCACCTTCAAATAGATCTCCGGCAATGCGGATGCCTCCACAATGAAATACCTGGGTCTCTGCGACATACATGGATCCTCCTTTTGCTAAGCACATCGCTAATGTCTTTCCATTGTGGTCTATTGTATCACGCAGATGGACAGATGGCAATTTTCTTTTCCTCACATTTTGCACAAAATTATTCCATATGTTTACATGTTTTTGCACGTAATGAGAAAACATGCACAAACAGACTGCCAAAAGCCTCATGCCGATGTAAGAAGAATAGCTGATCTTGCATATATAAAAGGCCCTCGGCAGAGTTTTCCCGCCCGTGGGGGCGGGAAAATCAATCAAAATCCGTTTTTTCCGGGGACATGCGCATCGGAAAAAACACTTCTCAGCCCGCCAGTGTGGAATTGGGTCGCCCTTTGACCCAATTATGCATGCAGCGGGCTGCATCCTTTCGAGAAAATGCTGGCATTTTCGAGAAGCGTGTCGAACTTTTCGACACGCTGAAAAAAGACTCCCCGGACCATCCGGGGAGTCTTTTCTACTGAGCAATATCAGGATTCCGGCTCCTGCGACGCGCTGGGCTTGGGGTCCTCATTTCCCTCGTCTCCGGGCTTCTGCGAGGCCGACGGGTCGGTGGGCTCTTGCGAGGTGGAGGGCTCGGGGTCAGTGGGTGTGCCGCTGTTGTGCACCGTGCACTGGCCGTTGCCTTGCACCGTGGACAGTAAGGCACCAGCATCCAGGATTGTGGCTCCGGACTCATTGTTCCGGGAGTAGTCCACAAAGGTCACGGTCCGGACAGAGCTGGAAGGACAGTAGGGTCCAGCCAGATGATAGCCCCCAGAGGCAGAGCCCTCGGTGCAGATGTCCACGGCCACATGGCAGGAACAGTACTGGCTGGGCACATCGCTGCTGAGCAGGGTCATGTTCTGAACCCGGCTGCCCCGGACATCCATGGAGCAGTTGTCGGTGGCCAGCTTTCCGCAGTCCTTGCAGATGCTCACCGTCACCACGCCAGAGGGCTGGGTGAATTCCTCTCTGGGCAGGTCCTCATGGACACGGCTCATGACCTTCTGCCACAGAATGGTGGACGGGCTGGGCCACATGTCGCCGATGCTCTCGCTGTTGGGATAGCCGATCCACACCGCAGCGGTGTAGTGCTTGGTGTAGCCCGCGAACCACTGGTCGTTGGCGGCATCGGTGGTACCCGTCTTACCGGCCACCAGCTGGCCGGAAATGCGGGCAGCGGTACCGGTACCACTGCTGACTACGTTGGTGAGCAGCTGGTTCATATAATAGGTAGTGCGCTGATCCAAGATATACTCGGTGGAGGGCTTGTTGTCGATGAGCACTTTCCCATCGTGGTCCTTCACCGTCAGGTACGTGGTGGCCTCAGTAAAAGCACCGTCCCGGGGGAAGGTGGCATAGGCAGCGGCCATCTCAAAGGTGGAGATACCCTTGGTCAGACCACCCACAGCCAGCTGGCTGTATCCCAGGTCCGTCTTCACCTCGCCGTTCTCCAGCACCATTTCATCCACCATCGTGGAGATCTTGAACTTCTCCGTCATATATTCGTAGGAGGTCTGGAAGCCCAGCTTCTCCAGCACGTTGGCGGAGACGGTGTTGATGGACTGGGTGACACCCTCCAGCACCGTGGTCAGGCCTCGATACTTGAGCGGATAGTTCTTCAGCCAATAGGAGCCCATCCAACGGGGCACATCGTCGGTGACGGTATTGGGGGTGATAAGGTGCTCATTGATGGCCGGGGCGTACACAGCCAAAGGCTTGATGGACGAACCGGGCTGACGCACCGTATCCGTAGCGTAGCTCCAGCCCCGGTTGATGGTCTTTTCGCCCACGTCGCCGCCAATGGCCACCACGTAGCCCGTGGTGTTGTCCACCACGGTGATGCCGGACTTCATCTCCTGGCCCGAGCTGGAGATATAATTGAGGTTGCTCTTGTCGTTGTATACCTCGTCCACAGCCGCCTGAACCTCCGGGTCATAGGGCACAACGATCTCCAGACCGCCGCTGTACACCATCTTGGTGACGACCTCATAGGATAGGCCAGTCTGTTCCATCAGGTCCTCGGTGACCTCGTCAATCACCGCCTCCACGTACCAGGAGTAGATGGTCTTGGTGCTGGTGTTGGCGTTGTTGTACTCCTCTTTCTTCTCCTCGTCCCAGTCGGAACGGAACACCAGCTCTTCGGCCTTGGCCTGGTCCCGGGTCTCTGCGCTGATGGCCTTGTCCCCCAGCACATCATCTTTGGCCATCTGGTCCAAAATCAGCTCCTGACGTGCCTTGTTGTAGTCCCGGGCCGTCCACACGGTGCCCTCGTCAAAGCTGTTCTTCGCTCCGCACTCGGAACACACATCATCCTTGGTCAGAGAGTACTCACCGCAGTTGGTGCACTTATAGCGGGTAACCTCCAAGGTGGAGTAGGGGCTATACAGAGAGGGGTTGTTGGTGATACCAGCCAGGCTGGCGCACTCGGCCAGAGACAACTCGGACACGTCCTTGCCAAAGTACATCTGAGAGGCAGACTGTACGCCGTAGCATCCCTGACCCAGGAAGATCTCATTGAGATAGTAGGTGATGATATCTTCCTTGGTGTAATTCTTCTCCAGCTCCAGAGCGGTGAAGATCTCCAGAATCTTACGCTTGACGGTGACGTCATCGTAATCGGTGATGTTCTTCACCAGCTGCTGGGTCAAGGTGGAGCCGCCAAAGGTGTTTCTCATGCCGATGAACATGTTCACAAAGGCGCCGGCGGTACGGTACCAGTCCACACCGTTGTGCTCCCAGAACCGCTTATCCTCCACGGCTACCACCGCATTGACAAGGTCCTGAGGGATTTCATCATAGTCCACCCATTGGCGGTTTTCTGCGCCCACCAAGGTTTGTAGTTCCACCAGTTGACCGTTGTCATCCTCGTACTTGATGACAGAGTTCTCGTTGATGGTGTAGGCGGACAGGTCTAGCTTGGCCTCGGGAATGATGACATTGGTGATATACACCGCAGCATAACAGGCCATGAACGCACTGGTGACGATGCCGATGAGCAGCAGGGTCCCCAGCACCTTTCCCACACGCAGGGCAATTTCTGACCGCTTGGTGGGTGCCTTCTTACGGGGCTGGTGGGAACTCCCCTCCCCGCTTCTCTCCGGACTTGCTCCACGGGTCTGGGATGTGTCGTGCCGACGCCTGGGTCCACGTTCCGAAGAGGGTCGATTTCGATTCATCTCTGACATAATGGGTACCTCCGATGTATTGGGGCGCAATGCGCCCAACTCGTCTTCCTTTTTCATTCTTCTATAACTTATTTCCGTCAAAATACGATATTTTTCAGCACATTCTTCTGGAATTTTTTGCTTATACACCGAATTGACTCATGATATTATAGCACACACACCCTGCTTTGTCCACCCTGCCCCCCGGAGCGCCCCGGAAGCTTCGATTTTCTTTTCTCAATTCTCCCCCTTGCATTTTCGCCCCGTTGCAGTTACAATAAAGCCAGCGAAAGACATTCGCCCGAAAACGCCCTAAGGAGGACTTATAGGCATGAGCGAAGAATACGGACCTGATTTCGTCACCGTCACCGATGAGGACGGCAACGAATTTGAATTGGAACATCTGGGCACACTGGAGTATCGGGACAACACCTACATGGCCTTTGTCCCTGCTGACATGGACGAGGATGACGAGGACTTCGGCCTGATTCTCCTGCGCGTGGCTGAGGAGAACGGGGAGCAGATCCTGGCTGACATTGACGATCAGGAGGAGCTGGACCAAGTCTACGAGCAGTTTATGACTCAGCTGTTCAACGAGGACGACGAGGACGCCCAGTAACCTTTTTCGTAATTGATCCCTGCCTTGTCTCGTGACCACCTTTTTAAAACCCACATCTTTTAAACGGGATGTCCCCTCATCTGGCGGATCGCAGGCCTCCCGGACCTCTTTGGAGTGTTTGGACGTTGGAAGTGAGGAAACCAGATGGAGACAACCCACCTGCATTTGCGTGCAGGTTTTTAATTGGGTGGCACGGCTATGGCGGGGCCCTTTGATGACTCAGGCGATGCAGAGCGAATCTGCATCGCCTTTTTCCTTGTGACAATTTCCGATTTTTTCTTGCATACGCCAGCCCCACGTGGTATAATATGCCCGTTCGGCACATCTCTCAGACGTGGTGTGCCGTTCTTCCCACCGGGGATACCACTGAATACTGAGAGGATTGATACCATGAGTGCATCCAGAGAGAAGAAGCAACGCCAAACCGTTGCCCCTTCCGACAAGAACTCCAAAGCCTATTCCGAACAAGCTGCCTACAAGTGTAAGGTGCGCACCTACACCGCCATAGGTGTTGTGGTGGCCATTCTGGTAGCTGCCCTGATTACTTGGAACTCTGGCTTCTTCCAGCGCCGTGCCACTGCCGCCACCATTGGTGACACCAAGGTGAGCGTCTCCGAGCTGGGTTACTATTATTACAACATCCGTTACATGTACGCCTACTACTACCGCGCCGTGGACCCCAACACCCCCGACAACGAGCAGATGTATGATGAGGAAGAGGGCAAGACCTACCGCGACTTCTTCCTGGAGTCCGCCCTGAGCCAGGCTCAGAACGACAAGGCTCTGTATGACGCCGCTGTGGAGGCTGGTTACTCCAAGTCCGACATTCAGGAGGATCTGGACGAGCGCATCGACTCCACCAAGAGCGCTGCCAAGACCTCTGCTGTCTCCTACAAGGCTTATATCCAGTCCATGTATGGACAGTACATCACCCCCAGCGTCTATGAGGACCTGGAAGCCCGCTCCCTGCTGGCCACCAAGTACTACAATGATGTCTACACCGACACCAAGGAGTCCTTCACCGAGACCGATCTGGAGGATTACTACAACGAGCACAAAGACGACGCCGATACCTTCAAGTACTCCTACCTCTACTTCAAGGCTGACGAGGTGGAGGAGACCGACGACGAGGGCAACACCCTGAGCAACGACGAGATCTCCAAGCTGAAGGAAGAGGCCATGGCCGCCGCCAAGACCAAAGCTGACGAGGCTCTGGCCGCTTACCAGGAGGGCACCGATGTGGCCAAGCTCATCTCTGAGACCTCCCCCAGCAACTCCGCTGACCACACCACTGTGGTAGGCGCCTCCTCCCTGTCCAGCATCTACAAGGACAAGCTGCTGGAGCTGGAGAAGGACCAGGGCGCCGTGGTGGAGAACACCGACGCCGGCTACTACGTGGTGATCTTCCACGACCGCTATCAGGACAAGACCACTCCCGCCACCATCCGCGACATTCTCATCAAGGCTGAGACCACCACCGACGAGGACGGCAACACCGAGGCTCCCACTCAGGAGGCCTGGGACGCCGCCAAGGCCAAGGCCGAAGAGGTCATGGCCAAGTGGGAAGAGAGCGACAAGACCGCTGAGGCCTTCGGCAAGCTGGCTGAGGAGTACTCCGCAAGCTCCACTGCCTCCAACGGCGGTGTGACCACCGGCGTGAAGTCCGGCACTCTCAACGACGACCGGAACAGCTGGCTGTTTGAGGAGGAGCGTGCCACGGGTGACGTGACCATGGTCCAGCACCAGGACAATCCCGACTCCACCTCCGCCTACTTCGGCTACCACATCACCTACTTCCAGGAGTGGGAAGAGGAGTCTTGGAAGCAGACCGTCCGTTCCGCTCTCACCAGCGACGCTATGACCGACTGGTCTGACGAGCTGCTGGGCGGCGATGCCTATGCCACCGCTCTGGCTGACGGTGCCAAGTACTTTGGCTACTAATTCCACTTGATTTTCAAATTTCCCCGGCGTATCCTAATACGCCGGGGAAATTTTAAACTGTCAAGCAAGCAAACACCTAGCTAGAAGTTCTGATGGTATTGCATAGACAAAAGCCCTCGGCAGAGTTTTCCCGACTACAGGCGGGAAAATAAATTCAAATCCGTTTTTTCCGGGGACATGCGCATCGGAAAAAACACTTCTCAGCCCGCCAGTGTGGAATTGGGTCGCTCTTTGACCCAATTATGCACGCAGCGGGCTGCATTTTCTCTCAAAAATGCTGGCATTTTTGAGAAAGGAGGCAAACTGACATGGAAGACCAATTCATTCGAACCCGTATGCTGTTGGGGGATGCCGCCATGGAGCGGTTACAGCAAAGCCACGTGGCCGTGTTCGGCCTGGGCGGCGTGGGCAGCTGGTGCGCCGAAGCCCTGTGCCGATCCGGGGTGGGTGAACTGACCCTCATTGATCTGGACGATCTGTCCATGAGCAACATCAACCGCCAGGCCTTCGCCCTCCACTCCACCGTAGGCATGAAAAAAGCGGAGGCTGCCGCCCTCCGCTTAGCTGATATCTCTCCCACCTGCCAGCTCCACCCCATGGCCGCCCGATATGAGGCCCAGACCCGAGAGGCGTTTTTCCAGCACTCCTATGACTGTATCGTGGATGCCATCGACCTGGTGTCCTGCAAGCTGGACCTCATTGAGACCGCCCATGCCCGGAACATCCCCATCATCTCCGCCATGGGCACCGGCAATAAGTTGGACGCCCAGCAGCTGCGCATTGCAGACCTGTCCAAGACTGAGGGCTGTCCCCTGGCTCGGGTGGTGCGAAAAGAATTGAAAGCCCGGGGGATTCTCCACCACCCTGTGGTGTTCTCCCCCGAGCTTCCCTCTCGTGCCCACGACGGGACGGAGACGCCTCCGCCTGGCCGCCGTTCCATTCCTGCCAGCTCCATGTGGGTGCCCGCCAGCGCAGGTCTGTTGCTGGCCCAGTGGGTGATCTCCTATCTCACCGACGAGAACACCGCTCACTGACCCGCCGGACCACCCAGCTGGCCAGGATACCGCAGCAAGTTCCAATCACCGCTCCCGTCAACACATCGGTGGGAAAATGCACCCCCACATACAGACGAGACAACCCCATCAGGGCCGCAGCCACCAGGGCTGCGGCCTTTGCCCATTTTGGCTTCATCGTGAGAAACAGCGCCACGCCAAAGGCAAAGGCCGCCGTGGTGTGTCCAGACGGAAAGGAATTGGGGTCAGAACTGGTGACCAGACACACAAAGTCCTCCATGACCACCCAGGGCCGTGGCCGGGTGATCAGCGGCTTGATGGTCAGGTTGGTCACCACCGCACCAAACGCCAAGGCGGTCAATGCGGTAGCTCCTGCCTTTCTGGTCTGTCGAAAGGCCAACAGCAGCAGGGCCACGGCGATAAAGCACAGGCCGCCATTGCCCAGATTGGTGTAGAACATCACCAGGGGGTCCAACCAGGCCATGCGCAGGTGTTGGGCAATCCACCACAGGGCCCCCTCGTCCAATTGTTGTATCAACTCCAGCACAGTGGTACTCCTTCCCTTGACCCAGGGGTCAAGCATATTGTATAATTGTTCCTGTGAGACAAAATATGGTCTATTCTACTGTATTTTGTCCAGACTTGCAAGAAGATTTCCATGTGATCTTTTGAGGTGAGTGTCATGAAGCAAATTCTCTGCCTGTCCCACACCCCATGGCAGGCTCGCCCCAACCGCACCCAGCAGCTGCTGGCTCGGATGAACGACATCCAAATTCTCTTTTTTGAGCCTCCCGTCCCCCGTGGGATGCCTACTCCCAAGCAGGGCCGCAAGATGCGCCCCCATATTACCGTGTATACCCTTCCCGCTCCCATGTTCGCCCGATGGAATCACCCTTCCATGCAGCGGCGAGATGAGCAGCGCTGCGCCAACTTTATGGAAAAGGTCCTGATTCACCACCATTTTCGGGAGCCGGTGCTGTGGTGCACCAGTCCAGAACAGACCGTTCATCTGGACCAACTGGCATACAGCGGCCTCGTGTACGACTGCTACCGGGAGTGGGACGAGAACTATCTGGACGAAGAGAGCGATTTGACCTGCCATGCCGACGTGGTGTTTGCCGCCTCGCCCGGATTGGTCCAGCGCCTCTCCCCCTGCAACGACAGCGTGCACCTGCTGCCCAACGGGGTCAATGACCGCATGTTCACCCGCCCCGGACTCACGGTGCCTCTCTGTCTCTCCCAGCTGCCCTCCCCGATTCTGGGCCGGGTGGGAGACATCAACGGCCGGATTGAGCTGGAGCCCATGCTCCGGGCCGCTCACACCCACCCGGAGTGGACCTTCCTGCTCATGGGCCGGGTCACCCCCACGGTACGCAGCCGCCTGCGCCGCTATCCCAACATTGTCCTGGCCGGGCCTGTCAATCCGGTGGAGCTGCCCGACTACCTGTTCGCCTGCGACGTGCTCTTTGACCTCTTCCATACCGACACCAAAGGCAGCGATATCATCCCCCCTCGCATGTACGAATACTTGGCCTCGGGAAAGCCCATTGTCACCATGATTGACCCCGATCAGGTGGAGCCCTTCCCCGACGTGGTGTACACCGCCTACGATTCCGCCGGATTTGTGCGCCGCTGCCGCCGGGCGCTGGAGGAGGAGTCCTCCCTGGCTGCCCCTCGCAGACAGAACTATGCCCGCAACGCCTCCTGGGCCAGCCGTGCCAAAGACGCCCTGGAAATTCTGGACCGAGCCGGGTTATTCTAACCAGCCCTTATAGAATCCGCAGGCAATCCATTGTGTAAGCTAACGAAAAAAATTTTATACCTTGATTTGCCCCCTCGTTTGTGTATAGAATAAAGATACTTTTTGTAGAGAGGTGTTGCCCTGTGAAGGCCGAGCATTTTTCTGTTGCATCTGGCATGTCTCAGGGCATCTCTGCGTCCAAATTCCGTCCATAATCCAAACAGGCCGACTACAAGTGCGTGGTTGGCCTGTTTGATTTTTGGCATGCGTTTTGTAAAGGAGAATGGAACAATGAGTAAAAAAGTTGCAGTTATCATGGGTTCTGACTCGGATTGGCCCGTGGTGAAAGGTGCCTGTCAACAGCTTGCCCACTATGGCATTCCCTACGAGGCCCACATCATGAGCGCCCACCGCACGCCCGCCCAGGCCGCTGAGTTTGCCCGCTCCGCCCGTCAAAACGGCTTTGGCGTGATCATCTGCGCTGCCGGAATGGCCGCTCACCTGGCCGGCGCTTTCGCCGGAAATTCCACCCTCCCCGTCATCGGCATCCCCCTCAAGGGCGGCGCTGTGGACGGTCTGGACGCTCTGCTGGCCACCGTCCAGATGCCCAGCGGCATCCCCGTCGCCACCGTGGCCCTCAACGGCGCCAAGAACGCCGCTGTGCTGGCCGCCCAGATTCTGGCTGTCACCGACGACGAGCTGGCCTCCCGTCTGGACGCTGACCGGGACATCATGGCCGCTCAGATCGCCGCCAAGGAAGACAAGCTCCAGCAGGAACTGGCTGAACTGTAATTTCATTCACTTTGAGATAGAGAAAGGACGATTTATCATGAACAAACTGGAACAGCTGTATGAAGGAAAGGCCAAGAAGGTGTTCGCCACCGAGAACCCCGACATCGTGATCGTCTCCTACAAGGACGACGCTACCGCCTTTGACGGCGCCAAGAAGGGCACCATCCTGGGCAAGGGCGCCATCAACAACCAGATGAGCAACTTCCTCATGTCCCAGCTGGAGAAGGCCGGCGTCCCCACCCACCTGGTGGAAGAGCTCAATGAGCGTGAGACCGCCGTGAAGAAGGTTTCCATCGTCCCCCTGGAGGTCATCATCCGCAACATCTCCGCCGGTTCCTTCGCCAAGCGCTACGGCGTGGAAGAGGGCATTGTGTTCGACCAGCCCACCATCGAGTTCTCCTACAAGAACGACGACCTCCACGACCCCCTCATCAACGACTACCACGCTGTGGCTCTGAAGCTGGCCACCTGGGAGGAGATCGAGCAGATCAAGACCTACGCCTTCGCCGTCAATGAGTTCTTGAAGAAGACTCTGGCCGAGTGCGGCGTGACCCTGGTGGACTTCAAGCTGGAGTTCGGCAAGACCTCCGACGGCACCATCGTCCTGGCCGACGAGATCAGCCCCGACACCTGCCGCTTCTGGGACTCCAAGACCGGCGAGAAGCTGGATAAGGACCGTTTCCGTCGCGACCTGGGCAACGTGGAGGGCGCTTATCAGGAGATGAGCCGCCGCCTCATGGGCAAGTAATTTACTAGGAGGAACAGCATGGGAGGCTTTTTTGGCGCCGTCTCCAAGCGGGACGTAACTCTTGATATCTTTTTCGGCGTGGACTACCACTCTCACCTGGGCACTCGTCGGGGCGGCATGATCATTCATGACGCCGCCGACGGCTTCCAGCGTCAGATCCACTCCATTGAAAACACCCCCTTCCGCACCAAGTTCGAGAAGGATCTCCACGACTTCCACGGCTGCAGCGGCATCGGCTGCATCAGCGACACCGACCCCCAGCCCCTGCTGGTTCGCTCCCACCTGGGTCTGTACGCCATCACCACCGTGGGCGTCATCACCAACACCGACCAGCTGGTGGCAGAGCATTTTTCCGAGCCCGGCCACCAGTTCATGGCCATGAGCTCCGGTAAGGTCAACTCCACCGAGCTCACCGCCGCCCTCATCAACCAGAAAACCAACCTCATTGACGGTATCCGCAACGCCCAGGAGCTCATTGAAGGGTCCATGACCCTGCTCATTCTCACCGAGCACGGTGAAATCATCGCTGCCCGGGACCGCCTGGGCCGTCTGCCCGTCCTCATCGGCAAGGGCCCCGAGGGCCACTGCGTGTCCTTTGAGTCCTTCGCCTACCACAAGCTGGGCTACGAGGATGCCTACGAGCTGGGCCCCCGGGAGATTGTCCGGGTCACTGCCGACGGCTTTGAGACTCTGGTCCCCGCTGGCGACGAGATGAAAATCTGCGCCTTCCTGTGGACCTACTACGGCTACCCCAACTCCAACTACGAGGGGGTCAACGTGGAGGTCATGCGCTACCGCAACGGCGAGATCATGGCCCGGGACGAAGAGGCCCGAGGCGTACAGCCCGACGTGGACTTCGTGGCCGGTGTGCCTGACTCCGGTGTACCCCACGCCATCGGCTATGCCAATAAAAGCGGCAAGCAGTTTGCCCGCCCCTTCGTGAAATACACCCCCACCTGGCCCCGCTCTTTCATGCCCGCCAACCAGGAGGTGCGCAACCAGGTGGCCAAGATGAAGCAGATTCCTGTGCCCGAGCTCATTCAGGACAAGAAGCTTCTCTTCGTGGACGACTCCATCGTCCGTGGCACCCAGCTGCGGGAGACCGTGGACTTCCTCTACGAGTCCGGGGCTAAGGAAGTGCACATGCGCTCCGCCTGCCCCCCCATCATGTACAGCTGCAAGTATCTGAACTTCTCCCGGGGCAACTCCGACATGGACCTGCTGGCCCGTCGCACCATCCAGGAGCTGGAGGGCGACGAGGGTCAGAAGCATCTGGAGGAGTACGCCGACGCCAACACCGAGCGTGGCCAGTGCATGCTCAAGTCCATCTGCGAGAAGATGGGCTTTGACTCCCTGGGCTATCAGTCCCTGGACGGCCTGCTGGAGTCCATCGGCCTGGACCGGGATAAGGTGTGCACCTACTGCTGGAACGGAAAGGAGTAATTTTCATGAATCATTCTGACTCTCACTCTGCCTCCTACGCCGCTGCCGGCGTGGACGTCACCGCCGGATATGAGGCGGTGCGCCGCATCAAGCCCATGGTGGAATCCACCTACATTCCCGGGGTCATGGGTACCCTGGGTGGCTTTGGCGGCATGTTTGCCCCCGACATAAGTGGCATGAAGAAGCCCGTGCTGGTGTCCGGCACCGACGGCGTGGGCACCAAGCTGAAGCTGGCGTTCCTCATGGACAAGCACGACACCGTGGGCATCGACTGCGTGGCCATGTGCGTCAACGACATCATCTGCGGCGGCGCCATGCCCCTGTTCTTCCTGGACTACATCGCCTGCGGTAAGAATGACCCCGCCCGCATCGCTGACATCGTCACCGGCATCACCGAGGGCTGCCGTCAGGCTGGCTGCGCCCTGGTAGGCGGCGAGACCGCCGAGATGCCCGGCTTCTACCCCGTGGACGAGTACGACCTGGCTGGTTTCTCCGTTGGCATGGTGGATGAGGAGAAGATCATCGACGGCAAGTCCCTGGCCGAGGGCGACGTGCTCATCGGTCTGGCCTCCTCCGGCGTGCACTCCAACGGCTTCTCTCTGGTGCGTAAGGTCTTCGACGTGGAGCACGCTGACCTGAAGACTCCCATGAACGAGCTGGGCGGCAAGAGCCTGGGCGAGGCCCTGCTGGAGCCCACCCGCATCTATGTCAAGGCCGTGAAGGCCGTGCTGGGCGCTGGCGTGGATGTCCACGCTGTCAGCCACATCACCGGCGGCGGCTTCTATGAGAATGTGCCCCGCATGATGGTGGACGGCCTCACCGCCCAGATCAAGCTGGACTCCTTCCCCACCCTGCCCATCTTCTCCCTCATCCAGAAGGCGGGCAACATCCCCGCTCGGGATATGTACAACACCTTCAACATGGGCATCGGCATGATTCTGGCCGTCCCCGCTTCTCAGGCTCAGGCCGCTCTGGACGCCCTGGCCGCAGCTGGCGAGACCGCCTACCAGATCGGCAGCGTGGTGGCTGGCGAGGCTGGCGTGGAACTGGTGTAATCCATGGGAAAGCGTATTGCCGTTTTGGTGTCCGGCGGCGGCACCAACCTGCAAGCCCTCATTGACGCCCAGGCCCGGGGTGAGCTGGGCGGCGGCACCATTGCCGCCGTCATCTCCTCCAAGGCCGGGGCGTACGCCCTGGAACGGGCGGAGAAGGCGGGGATTCCCCACTATGTCATCCCCCGCAAGGAGTATCCCTCCAACCAGGCCATGACCCAGGCGCTGGTGGCCAAGCTCCGTGAGCTGGACATTGACCTGGTGGTGCTGGCAGGCTTCATGATCATTCTCACCGAAGAGATGGTGCAGGCCTACCCCAACGCCATCTTGAACGTCCACCCCGCCCTCATCCCCTCCTTCTGCGGAGAGGGCTGCTACGGCCTCCACGTCCACGAGAAGGCCCTGGAGTACGGAGTGAAGGTGTCCGGCGCCACCGTCCACTTTGTCTCCGAGGAGTGTGACGGCGGCCCCATCGTGCTGCAAAAGGCTGTGGCTGTGGAGGAGGGGGACACCCCCGAGACCTTGCAGCGTCGCATCATGGAGCAGGCCGAGTGGCACATCCTGCCCCAGGCCGTCTCCCTATTCTGCCAAAATCGGCTCCATGTAGAGGGCCGAGTGGTCCACATTCTGCCCCCGCAAGCTTGACAAAGGCGCTCAGGGCATGATATAGTTAACAGGCTATATGACTGACGGAAGTGGGTTGACCACAGGGAGTATAGCCGTAGAAATGCCGACCGTCTGGGCGCACCTATTTTGTGGATAGGTGCGCCCTTTTTCTTTGACCAACACTTTGAGGAGGTACCACTATGACAACTTTGGATCTGTGCCAGGAGCTGTCCCGCAACCCCTACCCCGGCCGGGGCATCGTGCTGGGCCGCACCGCTGACAACAAGCATGCGGTGATCGCCTACTTCATCATGGGCCGCAGCGAAAACAGCCGCAACCGCATCTTCGAGGAGACGGACGACGGCATCCGCACCCGGGCCTATGACGAGAGCAAGATGACTGACCCCTCCCTGATCATCTATCACCCCGTGCGCCAGGTGGGCGAGGACACCATTGTCACCAACGGCGACCAGACCGACACCATCCAGCAGGGCCTGCTGGCTGGCAAGACCTTTGCCGAGTCCCTGCGCTCCCGCTGCTTCGAGCCCGATCCCCCCAACTACACCCCTCGCATCTCCGGTCTGCTCCTCAAGGACGGAAGCTACAAGCTGTCCATTCTCAAGTCCGCCTACGGCAACCCCGATTGCAACCTGCGCTACTTCTACGAGTACGACGCTCCCCTGCCCGGCACCGGACACTTCATCCACACCTATCAGGAGAACCTGGACCCCCTGCCCTCCTTCGAGGGTGAGCCTCGTCTGGTGGCCATCACCGCCCCGGACGCCGAGACCCTGGCCGGGGACCTGTGGCTGTCCCTCAACGACGAGAACAAGGTCTCCCTCTTCGTCCGCTACATCGACCTGGAGACCGGAGACTGTGAGACTTCCATCATCAACAAACACTGGGAGGTTTAATCCATGACTGAACTGGAACTGAAATACGGCTGTAACCCCAACCAAAAGCCCGCCCGCATCTACATGGACGAGGGTGAGCTGCCCATCACCGTCCTCAACGGCAAGCCCGGCTACATCAACTTCATGGACGCTCTCAACTCCTGGCAGTTGGTGAAGGCCCTGAAGAAGGCCACCGGCCTGCCCGCCGCCGCCTCCTTCAAGCACGTCTCCCCCGCCGGTGCCGCTCTGGGCACCCCCCTCACTGATGTGGAGAAGCAGATCTACTTCGCCGACGGTTTTGACACCTCCCCCATCGCCTGCGCCTACATCAAGGCCCGCGGCGCCGACCGTCTGTGCTCCTACGGCGACTGGGCCGCCCTGTCCGACGTGTGCGACGAGGCCACCGCCCGGTTCCTGGCCATGGAGGTCTCCGACGGCATCATCGCCCCCGGCTACACCGACGAGGCCCTGGCCATTCTCAAGACCAAGAAGAAGGGCAACTATAATGTGGTGCAGATTGACCCCAACTACGAGCCCGCCCCCATTGAGACTCGCCACATCTATGGCATCACCTTCCAGCAGGGCTACAACAACTTCGAGATCAACGAGAGCCTGCTGGACAACATCGTCACCGAGAACAAGGAGCTGCCTGAGGCCGCCCGCCACGACCTGCTCCTGGCCCTGCTGACTCTGAAGTACACCCAGTCCAACTCCGTGTGCTACGTCAAGAACGGCCAGACCATCGGTGTGGGCGCTGGTCAGCAGAGCCGCATCCACTGCACTCGTCTGGCTGGCTCCAAGGCAGACAACTGGATGCTGCGTCAGCACCCCAAGGTCCTGGGCCTCCAGTTCGTGGACAACATCCGCCGTCCCAACCGGGACAACGCCATCGACGTGTACATCTCCGACGAGTACGAGGATGTGCTGGCCGAGGGCGTGTGGCAGGAGACCTTCAAGGTCAAGCCCGAGCCCCTGACCCGCGAGGAGAAAAAGGCCTGGATTGCCCAGATGCACGGCGTGTCCGTGGGCTCCGACGCCTTCTTCCCCTTCGGCGACAACGTGGAGCGGGCCCGCAAGTCCGGCGTGGAGTACATCGCCCAGCCCGGCGGCTCCATCCGGGACGACAACGTCATTGAAACTTGCAACAAGTATGGAATTGTCATGGCCTTCACCGGCATGCGCCTGTTCCACCACTAAGAGGAGGGTCAACCCATGAGAGTACTCGTAGTGGGCAGCGGCGGCCGTGAACACGCCATCTGCTGGAAGCTGGCCCAGTCCCCCAAGGTCACCGAGCTGTTCTGCGCCCCCGGCAACGGCGGCATCGCCCAGGTGGCCACCTGCGTGGATGTCAAGGCCACCGACGTGCCCGGCATGGTGGCTTGGGCCAAGGAACACCACATGGATTTCGTCATGGTGGCCCCGGACGATCCCCTGGCCATGGGCATGGTGGACGCTCTGGAGGAGGCGGGCATTCCCGCCTTCGGCCCCCGGGCCAACGCCGCCATCATTGAGGCCAGCAAGGCCTTCTCCAAGGAGCTGATGGCCAAGTACCACATCCCCACCGCTGCCTATGCCACCTTCACCGAGCTGGACAAGGCCCTGGCCTACATCGAGGAGCAGGGCGCTCCCATCGTGGTGAAGGCCGACGGCCTGGCCCTGGGCAAGGGCGTGGTGGTAGCCTCCACCGTAGAGGAAGCCAAACAGGCCGCCACCGAGATGATGGCAGACAAGAAGTTTGGCGAGTCCGGCTCCACGGTGGTCATCGAGGAGTGCATGGTGGGTCCCGAGGTCACCGTGCTGGCCTTTGCCGACGGCAAGCACGTGGTCCCCATGCCTGCCAGCCAGGACCACAAGCGAGCCTTTGACGGCAACCAGGGCCCCAACACCGGCGGCATGGGCGCCATCTCTCCCCCGCCCCAGTACACCTCTGAGATCGCCAAGCAGTGCATGGAGGAGATCTTCCAGCCCACCATTGACGCCCTTCAGGCGGAGGGTCGTCCCTTCCACGGGGTCATCTACTTCGGCCTCATGCTCACCCCCAAGGGTCCCCGGGTGGTGGAGTACAACGCCCGCTTTGGCGACCCCGAGTGCCAGGTGGTGCTCTCCCTGCTGGACACCGATTTGATGGACGTGCTCCAGGCCTGTGTGGACGGCACCCTGGACCAGCTGGATATCCAGTGGAAGAAGGAGGCCGGGTGCGTGCTGGTGCTGGCCTCCGGTGGCTATCCCCTGGACTACAAAAAGGGCTATCCCATCTCCGGGCTGGAGGAGGCCGGTAAGACCTCCGTGGTGTTCCACGCTGGCACCGCTCTGAAAGACGGCCAATACGTCACCAACGGCGGCCGTGTGCTGGGTGTCACCACCACCGCCCCCACGCTGGAGGAGGCCATTTCCAACGCCTATGAGGCAGGCAAACACATCTCCTTTACGGACATGCACTTCCGCACCGACATCGGACACGCATTTTAAGGAGCGTTTTCTATGATTACCTTGGCCCAGCGCATCACAGAATTGCGCACCCAAAAGGGCATGAGCCGCCCGGAGCTGTCTCTGGCCCTGGGCCTGCCCAAAACCGCTGTGGAGAAGTTCGAGACGGGGCGTCAGACCCCCACCCAGGAGCAGCAGAAGAAGATGGCCGCCTATTTTGGCGTGTCTCTGTTCTACCTCCGGGGGGAGAGCAATGATCCCACCACCCAGGACAGCTGGATGAATGGGGCCATTCCCGACGACGACCCCGCCCCCTATCTCCCACCCCAGCCCAAGCGGGCCCCAGCATCCCGTCCCTCCCCGGTAAAGGAGGGCTCCATGCTGGACCCCATTCTGAAAAGCGCTGGCTTCCAGCAGGCCGTCCACGACGCTGTGGTGGATGTGCTCCGCTCCAAAGAGGGGCAGCAGCTGCTGGAACAGGCGGTAGCCCGTTACCTGCGCAAATAACCACAAAAAAGATCGGACCAGGATGTTCTCTCATCCCAGTCCGATCTTTTTTCTTATAACAGCGGAGCAAGCACCTGCAAGATTTCCCGCCCCAAGCGGCGGTAGTAGGGCACGCTCTTACACTGCTCCAGGGTCACCGCCACGCTCTTGTCCTGGGTACTCAAAAAGTCGTCCCGGATCTGGTGGACAGTGGGGGTGCCATACAGGAGCACCCCGTTTTCAAAGTGCAAAAACATACTGCGGTAGTCCATATTCACCGTGCCTACGGTGGCATAACAGTCGTCCACCACAAAGTTTTTACTGTGGATGAAGCCGGGGGTGTACTCATAGATCTTCACGCCCGCCTCTATAAGCTCGTCGTAGTGGGCCCGGGTCACCTCAAACACCGTCTTTTTGTCCGGGATGTGGGGGGTGATGATGCGCACGTCCACCCCGGACTTGGCGGCGGTGGTGAGGGCTACCGTCATGGAGTAGTCAATGACCAGGTACGGCGTGGTGATGTACACATACCGCTTGGCCCGGTTGATGAGGTTGAGGTACACCGACAGCCCCACCGGCTCATTGTCCCAAGGGCAGTCCTGGTAGGGCTGCACATAGCCCACCTCGCTCCACGCCGAGGGCTCCGGCCGGTAACCGTCAAAGTCCTCGGCACTGTTCTCGGTGAAGTCCCACATGGACAGGAACGACACCGTCATAGACCACACCGCATCCCCCTCCAGGCGGATGGCAGAATCCTTCCAATGGCCGAACCGGGACTTGACGTTGATGTACTCGTCCGCCATGTTGATGCCCCCGGTAAAGGCCACCGTTCCGTCGATGATCATATATTTCCGGTGGTCCCGGTTATTCTGGCGCAGAGACACCACCGGGAGGATGCGGTTAAACACCCGGCACTGGATGCCCAGCTTTTCCATGCGCTCCGGGTAATCCGCCGGAAGGGTGAAGATGGACCCCACGTCGTCGTAGATCACCCGGACCTCCACCCCCTGCTGCACCTTCACTTGCAGCACGTCCAGGATGGAGTTCCAAAGCTTACCCTCTTCAATGATAAAGTATTCGATGAAGATATACCGCTTGGCCCC
Organism: Pseudoflavonifractor sp. An187; assembly: GCF_002160275.1. NCBI lineage: Bacteria > Bacillati > Bacillota > Clostridia > Eubacteriales > Oscillospiraceae > Pseudoflavonifractor > Pseudoflavonifractor sp. An187. The sequence goes on from NZ_NFKG01000001.1 coordinate 259,476, forward strand.
CCACAGGGCGGCCAGAATGTCGCTGTAACAGTTGTCCCCCAGGGGATAATAGTGGCTCTTGGTGTTGCCATATACCGGGCAGTGGGCCACCTGCTCCAGGTAGTTGGCCATGCACGAGGCATCCGAGCCAATGAGTTGGGTCAGGGCCCCGGCCCGGTGGCACTCATCCCCCAGGTTCTGGCACACTTTCTCCTCCATGATGCGCAGACGCTTCTGGTTGAAGTTGGACAGGTGGTTTCCACCCAAGAGCAGATAGGCCAGCGACCCAAAGGGCATCAGACCCAGAACAATGATAATCCAGCTGATCTTATACCCTGGATTACTCTTACTGGCTACAATCCACACCACCACCAGAATGGACAAGATCAAAAAGGCCCCATGTATCATGTCGTAATGGGGAATCTCCTGTAGCCTGGAAAGGGCAAACACGTAGAACCCCAACTGAACGACGATCAACACCGCCATAATGCCCAGTCGGTGAAACAACAACTTTCCGATATGCGTCAGTATCCGATTCATGGTATCTCCTCTTTACCGCAAAACCACGCTGTCCTCGCCCAGCGTCTCTCTCAGTTCCTCCAGCAGCACCGCATGGTGCAGACAGCCCGCCAGCAGCTTCTTTTTGCTGTCTTGCAGGTAGACCACCGTGCGGCTCTGGCCGGGGAACATACTCAGCAGCTTTTTCAGCCACACCAGGGACTCATTTCCGTCGGGCAGGCGAATCCACAGGGTCTTTTCTGCCTCGCTCTCCTCTGGCGTTGGGCTCTGCTGGTCCTCTCCACTCAGGGGTCCAATCCAGTCGGCCATGATCTGAGGCTCCTTCTCGTCCCGCTGGGACAAACGCCCGGTGACGGCCACAGGAAGCCCTGCCTTGAGGTAGTGGCCACACTCCCCCAGCACCCGGGAGAACACCATCAGCTCCATAGCCCCCGTGGCGTCCTCCAGGGAGACGTAGGCCATCATGGTGTTGTTCTTGGTGGTCTTGGTCTTCACCGTGGCCACCACACCCGCCACGGTCACCTTCTGGCCGTCGGAGAACTTGGGAGGACGGTCCCCCTCCTCCGAGCAGCCCTGGATCAGGGTGGCAATGGGCACCGCACGGAGCTTCTGCACCTGGCGGCGGTACTGGTCCATGGGATGGCCGGACAGATACAGGCCTGTGACTTCCTTCTCCATGGCCATGAGCTCCGCGGGAGAAAACTCGGGAATGTCCGGCAGCTTCATCTCCGGCTCCAGGCTCTCCTGACCACCGAAGAGGTCAAACTGCCCCTCCAGTTTCTGCCGCTGGTCACGGAGAATGGAGTCCACCACCTGCTCAAAGACCTTCAGCAGCTGGCTGCGGCGATAGCCCATGCGGTCAAAACACCCCGCCCGGATGAGACTCTCCAGCACCCGCTTATTGAGATCGTTGTGGCTCATGCGGGCGCAGAAGTCAGGGAAGGAGGTGAAGGGGCCTCCCTGCTGCCGCTGGGTTAGTACCGCATTGACAAAGCCCCGGCCCACGCCCTTGAGGGCGGCCAGTCCGAATCGGATGTTATTGCCCGATACGGTAAAGCTCAGACCCGACTCGTTGATATCGGGGGGCAACAGAGCGATGCCGTTTTCCTTACATTCGGCAATGTACTCCGCCACCTTGTCCTGAGAGTCCAGCACCGAGGTGAGCAGAGCCGCCATATACTCCCGAGTGTAGTGGCACTTAAACCACGCCGTCTGATAGGCCACAATGGCGTAGCTCACGGCGTGGGCCTTGTTGAAGGCGTAGTTGGCAAAGGCGTAAATTTCATCATAGATGGCTTGGGCATCCTCCGCCGGAATACCCCGAGCCACACAACCTTCAATGTTGCGCTGAGGGTCGCCGTTGATAAAGGCCTCCCGCTCCCGCTCAATGTCCTTGACCTTCTTCTTACTCATGGCCCGGCGCACCATGTCCGCCTGGCCCAGAGAGTAGCCCGCCAGGCGGCGGAAAATCTCAATGACCTGCTCCTGGTAGACGATACACCCATAGGTCACGGACAAAATGGGCTCCAGGGCGGGATTCCGGTAGGAAATACACCGGGGGTCCTGCTTACTGGCGATAAACTTGGGGATGGAGTCCATGGGGCCGGGTCGGTACAGGGCGATGATAGCGGTGATGTCCTCAATGTTCTGGGGCTTGAGGCCCACGCACACCCCCGTCATGCCCGCCGACTCCATCTGGAACACACCAGAGGTGTGCCCCTCGGAGAGCATACGGAATACCTCCGGGTCGTCGTCTCGAATCTCGCTGAGAGAGAAGTCCGGGTTGTGCTCCTTGACCATCTTCACAGCGTCGTCCAAAATGGTCAGGTTCCGCAGGCCCAGAAAGTCCATTTTCAAAAGGCCCAGCTCTTCCAGGGTCACCATGGTGTACTGGGTCACGGGCACATCGTCGTTGGTAGCCAGGGGCACATACTCATACACCGGCCGCCGGGTAATGACTACGCCAGCGGCGTGGGTGGAGGCGTTGCGGGGCATGCCTTCCAGCTTCCGGGCCATATCCACCAGCTGCTTGACCTTTTCGTTGCCGTTGTACAGGTCCGCCAGACCCTTGGACAGCACTAGAGCCTTGTCCAGGGTCATATCCAGGGCAAAGGGCACCTGCTTGGCAATGGCGTCCACCTCGGCGTAGGGCATGTCCATCACCCGGCCCACGTCCCGGATGGCCGCCTTGGCCTTCATGGTACCAAAGGTGACGATCTGGGCCACGTGGTCCTCCCCGTACTTCCGGGACACGTAGTCGATGACCTCCTGACGGCGGCGGATGCAGAAGTCAATATCGATATCCGGCATGGTCACTCGCTCAGGGTTGAGGAATCGCTCGAAGTACAGGGAGTACTTCATGGGGTCAATGTCGGTGATATACAGACAGTAGGACACCATGGACCCGGCGGCAGAACCACGCCCCGGGCCCACGGGGATACCCTGGCTCTTGGCGTAGCCGATGAAGTCGGAGACGATGAGGAAGTAGTCCACAAAGCCCATGCGGCGAATCATGTTCATCTCCATCTCCAGCCGCTGCTGGTACTCCTCCCCGGCCCCTGGATACCGCTGCTGGAAGCCCTGGCGGCACAGGCGCTCAAAATAGGCGTCCCCATCGGTCTCCCCCTCCGGCAGCTTGAACTCCGGCAGGTGATGGACCCCGAACTGGAAGTCCACCTGACACATCTGGGCAATCTTGGAAGTGTTTTCAATGGCCTCCGGGCACTGGGGAAAGAGGGCGCACATCTCCTCTTCGCTTTTGATGTAGAACTCCTGGGTCTCAAAGCGCATACGGTCGGTGTCCTCCAGCCGCTTGCCTGTCTGGACGCACATGAGCACGTCCTGCATCACCGAGTCCTCTCGGGTGAGGTAGTGGGCGTCGTTGGTGGCCACCAGGGGAATCCCCGTCTCAGCGTGGAGGCGGAAAATCCCGGCGTTCACCGCCTTCTGCTGGTCGATGCCGTGGTCCTGAATCTCCAGGTAGTAGCTGTCCTCCCCAAAGATGTCCCGCATCTCCAGGGCGTGGGCCAGCGCCCCCTGGTAGTCCCCCGCCATCAACCGCCGGGGAATTTCCCCGCCCAGGCAGGCAGACAGGGCGATGAGGCCCTCACTGTGGGCCCGCAACAGCTCCATATCCACCCGAGGCTTGCCGTAAAAGCCCTCCACATAGGCCATGGACACCAGATAGCTGAGGTTGCGGTACCCCGTCTCATTTTTACACAGCAGCACCAGGTGGCGGGGAGAGCCGTCCAGCTCTCGGGTGTGGTCGAACCGGGACCGGGGGGCCACATACACCTCACAGCCGATGATGGGCTTGATGCCCGCCCCCAGGCAGGCCCGGTAAAAGTCCACAGCGCCGAACATCACTCCGTGGTCGGTGATGGCCACAGCCTCCTGTCCCAGCTCCTTGACCCGCTCCACCAACTGCTTGATGCGGCAGGCCCCGTCCAACAGGGAGTATTCGGTATGTACATGTAGATGGACAAAAGCCATGAATGTATCCTCCTGGGTAAAAGGTTTTCTCTCTCAGCTCTCCGCCAGCTGGGCCAGCTTGCGCAGTCGGTGGTTCAAAGCGGACTTGGACACCGGAGGGGTGCACAGCTCTGCCAACTGTGCCAAGGTCAACTCCGGGTGGGCCATGCGCAGGTCCACCGCCTCCTTTAATTTATCCGGCAGGTCTTCCAGCATTCCCCGCTCCTCCAGGCGGTAGATGGCATCCATCTGCCACCGGGCCGCCTCCACCGTCTTATCCAGATTGGCGGCATCGCAGTTGACCCTCCGGTTGACGCTGCCCCGCAGGTCCCGCTCCAGCTTGGCAGTCATAATCTCCATGGCAGAGATGGGGGCGCCCACGGTGGTGAGAAAGTCCTCGATGTGGTCGCTCTGCTTGAAATAGGTCACGTGATTGCCCTTGCGCTGGGTGTCCTTGGGGGTAAAGCCCAGCTCCTGGAGCAGGGCGATGCTCTCCCGCCCCACCGCCCCGTGGGAGGTGGCCAGCTCCAGATGATAGCTCTTACCCGGGTCGGTCACCGACCCCCCCGCCAAAAAGGCGCCTCGGAAAAAGGCCGTCTGGCAGTGCTCCTCTTCCAGATGGGCAAAGTTGATGTGCACCGACACAGCGGAGTCCCGCTCCAGTCCAAAGGTGTCAAAGAGGATGTGCAGCTTCTCCGGGTCCTCAATGAGAAAACTGCCCTTCCCCTCCCCGGTGGGAATCACGTCAAACTCCACCCGAAATGCCTTACGAAACAGCAGGGGCAGCCGCTGCTTAAGCTGAGGGGATTCCGTAATGATGCGCACCTGTCGGGGCTGGAACGTATTGCAGTAGAGCAAAATTCCGTAGGCCTCCGCCTGAGCGCAGCAGCGGCGGCTGAGGGGCTGTTTGCATAGTTCTTGTTTTACCTGGGCAGAAAAGGTCACATGCATCTGCTCCTTTTGTCAAAATGTCTTGGTGTGTCCCCGCTGCTGGTACAGCTCCAGCACCGCCTGGGCCACCTTGTCCCCGGAATGCCGGGCGAAGTCCACCTTTTCATCGGTGAGGGGGCGGCACACTACCTCAGCCCCCAGAATCTCCATCTCCCGGCGGTCTACCACCAGAGGCACAGCGTCCTCCAGCTGGTAGCGGTACAACATCTCACGGGGCAGAGCCGCATTGTTGCACAGGCACAGGTCCACCAACTGGGGCCCGCCGTGCTCCAGCAATGCCGCCAGATGCTCGGAGGCGGTCATACCCTCGGTCTCCCCGTCCTGAGTCATGATGTTGCAGACGTAGATTTTCAGTGCCTTGCTCTCCTCAATGGCGTCGGAGATGCCGTCCACCAGCAGGTTGGGGATGACGCTGGTGTACAGGCTGCCAGGCCCCAGCAAAATGATGTCCGCCCGGCTGATGGCCTCCACCGCTGCAGGCAGCGCGGGGGGATGCTCGGGGATGAGGCGCACATGGTGAATCCCGCAGTTCTGCTGCTTTTTAAAGTTGAAGATCTTGGACTCTCCGCACACCTGGGTGCCGTTTTCAAACACGGCCTCCAGCTGGATATTCTCATTGGTTACGGGCAGAATAGTACCTCGAATGGCCAGAACCTGGCTCATCTGGGCCACCGCCTGGTCAAAGGAGGTAGAAATTCCGTCCAGGGCCGCCAGAAGCAGGTTTCCAAACGCCTGACCCGCCAGCCGTCCCTCGGGATAGCGGTAGGCAAGCAGGGTACGCATCAAAGACTCCTCGTCGGCCAAGGCCTCCATACAGTTGCGGATATCCCCCGGTGGGGGCATACCCAGCTCCTCCCGCAGGGTGCCGGAGCCGCCGCCGTCATCCGCCACCGTGACAATGGCAGTGAGGTCATCGGTGCAGTTCTTCAATCCACGCAACACGGCAGACAGTCCGTGTCCGCCGCCAATGGCCACAATAGCCGGTCCGTGTTTCTTTCCCATATCTCAAGCCCTCGTCATGTCCCGGTGGTTCTCCGAGACCTGATAGCCCAAACTACGCACGTACTCTGCCAGCGCATGGGTCATGGCCACTGAGCGGTGCTGGCCGCCCGTACAACCGATGGCCACCACCACCATGCTCTTCCCCTCTTCTACAAACTGGGGCAGCAAAAATCCCACCATGTCCTCCAGCTTCTCCAGGAATTCCTGGCTCTGGGCGAACTGAAACACGTAATCCCGCACGCCGTCGTCCAAGCCCGTCTGGTGCTTCAACTCTTCGATGTAGAAGGGATTGGGCAAAAACCGCACGTCAAAAACCAGGTCCGCCTCCATGGGCAGGCCGTATTTAAATCCAAAGGAGGTAACGCACACATTCAGCTGGCTGACCTTCTTCCGCCCGGGGTACACCAGTTCCAGCACTCGGTCCCGCAGCTTTCGGGTGGACATGGCGTCGGTTTGGAGCACAATGTCCGCCCGATCCCGCACCGGCTTCATGAGCCTGCGCTCCATCTGAACGGCTCGGGCCAAAGTGCCCTGGCTGTCCATCAGGGGGTGGCTGCGTCGGGTCTCCTTGTACCGCTTGATGATGGTCTGGTCATCCGCCTCCACAAACAGAATCTGATAGGGCACCTTCATGCTGTCCAGGGTGTCCAAAGCCTGGAACAGACCGTCAAAGTGGCTGCCACCTCGGATGTCACACACCACGGCAGCCCGCTGATGCTCCCCGCTGCCCATCTGGCACAGCTCTGCAAACTTGGGAATCAGCTCCGGGGGCAGGTTATCCACACAAAAATAGCCACTGTCCTCCAAAATGGAGATTACCGTGGACTTTCCCGCCCCGGACACACCCGATACAATGAATAACTGCATACTCTCTGCCTCCTTACTTGAGGTATCTGACCTCTGGCTCCAGCTCCACGCCGGTGTCCCGGAACACCCGCTCCCGGACCTGATCCATCAGACGCAGAATGTCGGCACAAGTGGCCCCTCCTACGTTGACGACAAATCCAGCGTGCTTCTCCGAAACCATGGCGCCGCCCACACGCAGGCCCTTGAGGCCGCACTGGTCAATGAGGGCGGCGGCAAAATGGCCCTCCGGGCGCTTAAAGGTGGAGCCTGCACTGGGAAAATCCAGGGGCTGCTTCTCCCGGCGGCGGCCAGCCAAATCCTTCATTTTGTCCCGGATTTCCTGGCCATCACCTGGCTCCAAGTGAAGCTTGGCCCATAGCACCAAGTTTTCCCCGTCGCTAAAGGCGGTATGGCGGTAGGCAAACTGGCAGCGCTGAGCGTCCCACTCCTCCACCTCTCCGGTGGGGGTCAGCACCCCCACCTGGGTCACGACCTGCTTCAGCTCCCCGCCATAGGCGCCAGCGTTCATGGTCACGCCGCCGCCCAAGCTGCCAGGAATGCCGTGGGCAAATTCCAGCCCCGTGAGCTGGGCCTGGGCCGCCTGATTGGCCAGCTGGGAGAGGAGAATTCCGGCCTCTGCCGTCATGTTCTCTCCTTCAATATGGCACTGGGCATACTGGGGCACGGTTTTTATCACAAAAGCATTCACGCCGTTATCGTCCACCAACAGGTTGGAGCCGTTGCCCACCATCACCGTGGGAATCTCCCAGGCACGGGCCAGCTTCACCGCCTCCACCAGCTCCTCCGTCTGTCGGGGCAGCGCCATCAGCGCCGCCGGACCGCCCACCCGAAAGGTGGTGTGGCGGCTCATCGGCTCATCCTGACGCAGTTCCAGCTGGGGCAGCCGCTGCCTGAGCTGCTGGTACAGCTTATGTATCTCATTCATATGCAAACCCTCCGGCTTGTGTCTCTAGGTTGGTATCTGGTTAGAAAGATACTCGTGTATTATAGCAGAATTCCCGTTAAAAAAAAAGTGTGGTTCTCCACGAAATTGGGAGGGGCGTTGTCAGGCAACGCCCCTCCCAGACCGGGTTTCAGCAGCAGGGATTGCAGTTTTTGGCCTCCTGGTAGCCTTCTGGCGGGGAAACCGTGTTGGGCGGGAAGAACTCCTCGGTGGGGAACTGGACCTTGCGGAACAGAGCGCAGGGGTCCTCCTCGTTTCCACCGGTGCACTCCTTGTTGGGAATGCAGTAGTCATAGGCGGGAATGAGCAGCTGGCTGTCTCGCTCCAGCCGAATCATGGAGAACTGACCCAGGGTCACATACACCCGCTTGCCCTCGCTGCTCATGGACAGCTCGCCGGGGAAGCAGGAGGTGATGCAGGTGGGGATGTCGTTGGGGTCGCAGCAACAGCAGCAGCCGTTGCTCTCACAGCCATCCACCAGCTTCATCCCCAGGATGATGGGATCAACCGCCTCCACGGTCGGGATCAACTGGAGAGGTCCCGCCATCCGCCCTCAAAATAATCCGCACCTCTCCCCGCTCGTCGGCGGTGATCTTCTCCACCAGCTTGGCTACATCTGCCCGTTCCAGCCCCTCCCACCTCATGTACTCTTCCAGCTGCGCCAGAATTTTCGCTGCATCGCTATGCTCTCCCGCCCATTCTTCCTGTAAAGTGTCTTCCCTTGTCTGTATTTCTGCCAGTTCCTGTTGCAGCTGTTCCAGGGGGATAATTCCGTTGGCATAGAGCCGCTCATACCGCTTCTTTCGCTGTGCCAGCCGTTCCAGTTCACTCTCCTCCTGGGGTACCCCTGAGATATGGTTCAGAACTCCATCCACCACACTCTGCTTCCATCCTTCCAGGTTGGTGATACACTCACCGACATGGTCCCGGATGGCAGCCACCAGCTGTTCCTCCTCGATTTTGGTGCGGTTGGCACACAGCCCCTGGTCATTCCCCCAGCACTTCCAGTACACTCGGGTGTTGGCATAGGTATAGGTCTTGCGGCAAAAGCTTCTCCCGCACTCTCCGCAGACAATGAGGCCGCTGAAGGGATGCCGGGCGCTATATCGGCCTGGAGATTGCCCCGGCCCACAGGCCTTGGCCCGCTGTTGCCGCTGCTGTTGGGCCTGGGCAAACTGCTCCGGTGTGACAATGGCCCACTGGGGCCGTGGATGGTGAAATTGCTCCTGAGGGGGTAGCTTTTTTCGCTTCCCCGTGAGGTAGTTTTCCACCTCATACTTGTGATTGACGTGGTGGCCGCAGTAGATGGGGTTTGTGAGGATGCGGTGGACGGCGGACGGGGTCCACGGACAGCCCTGTTTGGTCACATACCCCAGCCCGTTGAGCTGTTGGGCAATGGTGCGGCAGCCCAGCCCCTGGTCCACATACAGGGAGAATATCTTGCGCACCACCTGGGCCTCTTCTGGACAGATGGCTAGTTGGAAATTGTCCACCCGGTGGTAGCCGTAGAGCAGCCGAGGCACCCGCCCCTTCTGGGCGTTGAGGCGTTTACCAAACTTTACGCGGCGGCTGAGGTTGGCACTCTCCTCTTGAGCCAGGGCCCCAAATAGGGTGAGCACAAACTCGGACTCCCCCAGGCTGTCCATATTGGCGGTGAGAAAGCGGGTATTCACCCCCAGGTCTTTGAGGGCCCGCACGCTCTGGAGGAAATCCACTGTATTGCGGGCAAATCGGGAAATATCTTTCACCACCACCAAATCGAAGTGATGTCGGGCAGCATCTCGAAGTAACGCCTGAAACTGCTCTCGTTTCCGCATCTGTGTGCCGGAAATTCCCTCATCGGCATAGACCCGGACCAACTCGTACCCGTTGGTCCGGGCATAGGCTTCAAAAAACTCCTTCTGATTGGCCAGACTGTCCAGCTGCTCCTCTTTGGCCGTGGACACCCGGCAATAGGCTGCAATTCTCACACACTTCTTCCCTTCTTTCCAAAAAAGATAAAGAGGGGTCTCCCCCTCTCTATCTCCAGCAGCTGCACAGCTTTTCCGTCAAGATTCTGCCCCACAACTCTTGCAGAGCGTCTCCTCTGTTGTGGTCCACGATGACAAAGTGAATGTGCAAAGCAATCACCCCCACACCACTGTATGAGGGGAAGTGCCGGGTATGACAAAGAGCTGGCGCAGAGGTATCTCTGCACCAGCTCTTCTGATACGTATTGGGTCTGATTACAGGACCCCGTGGACCAGCTCGCCCCGGAACAGGACGGCCTTCAGGTTCAGGTCCTTGTCCAGGACCACCACGTTGGCATCCTTGCCCACGTCCAGGCTACCCACACGGTCGTAGATGCCGATGGACTTGGCAGAGTTGACGGCGGCGGCCATCACAGCATCCTCCAGGGGGATGCCGAAGGAGACGGCCGTCTTCATGCAGTTCATCAGGTCGGTGACAGAACCAGCCAGAGTGCCGTCGGCCAGCTCAGCCCGGTTGCCCTTGACGAACACGGCCTGACCGCCCAAGGTGTACTCACCGTCGGGCATACCAGCGGCACGCATGGTGTCGCTGACCAGCACCATCCGCTCACGGCCCATCATCCGGAAGGTGGCCCGGATGACTGCGGGGTGCACGTGCACGCCGTCACAGATGATTTCCACGTAGGCGTCCTTGCTGTCGGCAGCAGCGCCGATGACGCCGGGGTCACGGTGAGCAAAGGGAGGCATGGCGTTGTAGAGGTGGGTGACATGGTTGGCACCAGCCTCAAACGCAGCCATAGCAGTGTCATAGTCGGCGGTGGTGTGAGCCAGGCTCACGGACACCTCGTCCTTCACCTCACGGATAAAATCCATGGCGCCATCCAGCTCGGGAGCCAGAGAAACCAGCTTCACCAGGCCCTGGGAACACTCCTTCAGGTGGCGCAGCAGAGCCACGTCGGGATCGCGCAGCCAAGCGCCGTTCTGAGCGCCCTTCTTGGCAGCGGCCAGGAAGGGGCCCTCCAGGTGAATACCCACCAGCTCAGCGCCGGGCACGTTGGCGGCACGGTGCTGGGCAGCGGTGGTGCACACCTTCTCCAGCTGCTCGGCAGCCAGAGTCATGCCAGCGGGGCAAATCTGGGTCACGCCACGGGACAGCTCGTAAGCTGCCATATCCGCCAGCCCCTGAGCGTCTGCGTCGGAGACATCGGCCCCCACGCAGCCGTGGAAATGGACATCGGTGAGGCCGGGGATGACATAGCACCCGGACACATCCACGCCGTTGTCCTGACAATTCTCTACGATCTTTCCGCCCTCCAGGCACACGTCTTTGACAACAAAGCCGGCCTGGGGATCAAAGACCTGTCCGCCCGCGAGTCTCACAGGCAACCCTCCTTACGCAGCACGGAGAAGGCGGCCTCGTCGCCCACCACAGTCACGTTGGGGTGCAGCTGCAGCAGAGAGGCGGGCACGCGGGGAGTGATGGGGCCAAAGAAAGCCTTGTGGACGATCTCAGCCTTGTCCTCGCCGCTGACAACCACCACCACGGAGCGAGCCTGGAGAATGGCGGCCATGCCCATGGTCAGAGCCTGACGGGGCACGTCAGCCTCGGAGGCGAAGAAGCGCTTGTTGGCGTCGATGGTGCTCTGAGCCAGCTCCACCACGTGAGTGGGGCCCACAAACTCGTCGGCAGGCTCGTTGAAGCCGATGTGACCGTTGTGGCCCATGCCCAGCAGCTGCAGGTCGATGCCGCCCAGCTCACGGATGTGGGCGTCGTAGGCAGCGCACTCAGCGTCAGCATCCTCAGCCTTGCCGTTGGGGACGCTGGTGTTGGCCACATCAATATCCACGTGGTTGAAGAGGTTGTTCTGCATGAAGTAGCGGTAGCTCTGGTCGTGATCGCCAGACAGGCCCTTGTACTCGTCCAGGTTGACGGAACGGACGTTGGCAAAGGACAGGTCGCCCTTGTTGTACCACTCGATCAGCTGCTTATAGGTGCCGATGGGGGTGGAACCGGTGGCCAGACCCAGCACGCAATTGGGCTTGACGATGACTTGCGCAGAGATGAGATTCGCGGCCTGACGGCTCATAGCCGTGTAGTCAGAGCAGGAAATAAATCTCATAATTGATAACCTCCTAAATTTACAGTCCGCATCCCGAACTAGCCAGGGTCTCCCCCGCCTATCCCGGAACGCCAAGTATTTCCCTTCCCTATGTATGGATTCCCACACTCAGAAGGGCTCTATATGTATCATAACTTTATCAAACCCAAATATCAATAGATTTTCCAAACTTTTTTTGAATTTGTTTCCTTGCAGGAAAATTTTCGCCATTTTTTACCTGCCCAGTTGATCGCAACCGTCTCCACTACCGCCACAGGCAGGTTGCTATTCTCCAGCGCCTGGGTGTCCAAGCTGCCCATGGAGGCGTTGGAGGAGAACACTTTGGCCGAGCCCTCGCTGCCAAAGAGGATGGCCCGCTTGTCAAACACCGCCAGTCCACACACAGACACCGGGCGGGATGCCCCCACGAAGGCGTCCGCCGTCACACGGTAAAAGTAGCGGACGTCCACGGTGTAGAATCCCCGGTGGAATCCCATGGGCTCCACGTCAATGTAGGCGTATAGCAGCTCGGCCTTTCCAGCCTTCAGGCTGATGGCCCGATCAATGACAGCCTGGGAACTGGCTGTGGGGTAAAGGCGCAGATCTTCCACGCAGTCCTTATCGCGACAGCTGTCGTAAATTTTTCTGGTGTGAATGCACACGGCCTCTCGAATACCAGCGGTATCGCAGATGGGGCCGGGCTCAATCAATTCAGCCATAGATCAATACCTCCCGATGGTTGATGGGAACAAGAACAGAGAGATTCTCCCTTCTTCCATTCCCATTGTATGACCACCGGGAAAAAGGGTGCAAAAGCCCCCTTGCCACTCAAGGTTGCGGCAAGGGGGCTCTGGGTTTTATTGGGGCTGACGCAGAGCAATCTCGTGGCGCTTGGGGCCAGTGGAGACAATGGTGATGGGCACACCGATGTGGGATTCCAGGAACTTCACGTAGTTCTTGGCCTGCTCCGGCAGGGCCTCAAAGTCAGTGATACCACGCACGTCGCTCTTCCAACCGGGCAGGGTCTCAAACACAGGCTTGGCCCGCATCAGACTGGGGGTGGTGGGGAATCGGTCAGTGACCTGGCCGTCGATCTCATAGCCCACGCACACCTTGATCTCATCCAGATAGCCCAGCACGTCCAGACAGGTCAGAGCCACCTGGGTGGCACCCTGAACCATACAGCCGTACTTGGTGGCTACAGCGTCGAACCAGCCCACACGGCGGGGACGGCCGGTGGTGGCGCCGAACTCACCCTTATCACCGCCACGGCGGCGCAGCTCGTCGCCCTCTTCCCCGGTGACTTCACTGACAAAGGGCTCGGTGTTGGAACCCACAGAGGAAGAATAGGACTTGGTGACGCAGATGACATCCTTGATGGCGGTGGGAGGCACGGCAGCGCCCACGCAGCCAAAGCCAGCCAGGGTGTGAGAAGAGGTGGTCATGGGGAAGATGCCCAGATCAGGGTCCTTCATAGAGCCCAGCTGACCCTCCAGCAGGATGGTCTTGCCCTGGGCCAGGGCCTCGTGGACAAAGGTCACCGCATCCCCAACATAGGGACGGATCATCTCCCGGCACTCCAGCAGCTGCTGGAACAGCGCCTCCACGTCCAGAGCAGGCTTGTGGTACAGGTGCTGGAACATCACATTCTTCAGCTCCACGGCCCGAGTCAGGCGGTCGCGCAGCCGATCCTCGTCAAAGAGATCGCACACCTGAATGCCAATCTTGGCATATTTGTCGGAATAGAAGGGAGCAATGCCGCTCTTGGTGGAGCCAAAGGCCTTTCCGCCCAGACGCTCCTCCTCGTAGCTGTCCTGGAGCACGTGGTAGGGCATGAGCAGCTGGGCCCGCTCCGAAATGATCAGCTTGGGAGCAGGCACGCCCTGATCGGTGATGGACTTGAGCTCCTCCACCAGCTTCACCACATCCAGGGCAACGCCGTTGCCAATGATGTTGGTGACATGGGGATAAAAAATGCCGGAGGGCAGAATGTGAAGCGCAAACCGACCGTAGTCATTGATAATGGTATGACCAGCGTTGGCACCGCCCTGGAACCGGATGACCACGTCCGAGGTCTCCGCCAGCATGTCGGTGATCTTGCCCTTTCCTTCGTCGCCCCAGTTGGCACCTACGATTGCTTTAACCATAATTACCTCCGCAGTGCGGGATTCGCAACCATGTAAATGGATTTGCCTTATCCGCAACGCATTATGTGACTATTATAATATTATATTCCCCAGGACGCAAGCCTTTTCCGCCACTCTGATAGATTTTATCCGGCTTCATTCTTTTACCTCTTTACTTTCTTGAAGCGCAATGGTATGATAGATACGCAATTACACCAGCACCTACTATTAAAGAAATGGAGGCTGCACTATGCAGAAAAACAACTCTGAGAATGCAGAGATGCTGTACCAAGCCATTTTGTCTCTCTCCTCTCCAGAGGAATGTCGGGCTTTCTTTCAGGACCTGTGCACCGTGGCGGAGCTGCGGGCCATGGCACAACGTCTGGAAGTGGCTGTGCTGTTGGACAGCGGTATGATTTACAATGATATTTTGGAGCGCACTGGCGCATCCAGCGCTACCATCAGCCGGGTCAACCGCGCACTCCAGTACGGCGCAGATGGGTATAAAACTGTCCTTCCCCGTCTAAAGTGATTGTATGGAGCAATATACCTCTCTGGCGGAATACTATGACCGTCTCACCGGAGACGTGGGCTATTCCCACTGGGCGGACTATGTGGAGCGGCATTTCCGCCGTCTGAAGCATCCCGTTCGCTCGGTGGCGGAGTTGGCCTGCGGCACCGGCTCTCTCACCTCCATCTTGGCATCCCGAGGCTACCAGATGACTGCTGTAGACATCTCAGCGGACATGCTGTGCGTAGCGGCACAGAAGTGTCAAGACCAGGAGGTTCTTTTTCTGTGCCAGGATATGGCCAAATTCACCTTGCTGGAACCAGTGGATGCCGTCATCTGCTGCCTGGACAGCGTCAACTATGTCACCCGCCCCCAGAGGCTGCGCCGGGCCTTCGCCCAGGTGTATCGCAACCTCAATCCCGGCGGGCTCTTTCTCTTTGACGCAAAAACTCCGTTGGCCCTGGAGGAGGCGGACGGACAGACCTATCTGGACGAGGACGAAAGCCTGATGTGTGTATGGCGGGCCGACTACGAGCCCCGGCGGCGCGTCTGCGGCTACGGCATCGACCTGTTCACCCTGCGGCCGGACGGGGCATGGAATCGGGAGAGTGAATACCATGAGGAGTACGCCTATACCCCTCAGGAACTCACCGACTTTCTCACCCAAGCTGGCTTCTCCTCCATCAAGCAATACAGCAATCTAAAAATGTGCCCTCCCAAAGAGGAGGATCGGCGCATTTTCTTTGCAGCACGAAAGGAACAATAAAAATTTATGGATCAACTTGTACGTGTCATTGCCAAAGACGCCCCCATCAAAGCCACTGCCCTGTCCGCCACGGATTTGGTGGAGCGGGCCCGTGCCATTCATGACACCTGGCCGGTGGCCACTGCCGCCCTGGGCCGTCTGCTCATGGGCGCGTCCATGATGGGCAATATGTTGAAAAATGAGGACGGCTCTGTGACCCTCCGCATCCGCGGCGGCGGCCCTCTGGGCAGCCTCACCGCCGTATCAGACAGCACCGGCAACGTCCGGGGCTATGTCACCAATCCTGCGGTGGATGTACCTCGCAAGGCCCACGCCAAGCTGGACGTGGGCGCTGCCGTGGGCTGTGACGGAGAACTCACCGTTATCAAAGATATCGGTATGCGGGAGCCCTACGTAGGCTCTGTCCAACTGGTGGGCGGTGAGATCGCCGAGGACATCGCCGCCTACTTTATGGAGAGCGAGCAGATTCCCACGGCCTGCGCTTTGGGGGTCCTGGTGGCTCCTGACCAGACGGTACAGGCCGCTGGGGGCTATCTCATCCAACTGCTCCCCGGTGCCACCGACGAGGTCATCTCCGCTGTGGAGCGTGGCATTGCCAAGGTGGGCGCCGTCAGCGCCAAGCTGGACCAAGGCATCAGCCCTCTGGATCTGCTCCACGAGGTGCTGGGTGAGTTTGAGCTGGAAGTGTTGGAGACTACCCCGGTGGAATACCGCTGCCAGTGCTCCCGGGAACGGGTGTCTCGGGCTCTCATCAGCATGGGAAAACATGAGTTGGAATCTCTGATGCAGGACCAAGGCAGCGCCGAACTCACCTGCCAATTCTGCGATAAAGTTTATCATTTCTCAGAAGATGAGTTAAAACAGTTACTTTTGGAGGCAACTTCATAATTTTCAAAAAAACTTGAAAAAAGGTGTTGACATTTCCCCCAGTGCTTGCTATAATAACCAACGTCGTCTGACGAGCGACAGCGCCGAGCAAGGCGCAAGCACTGGGGAGCATAGCTCAGCTGGGAGAGCACTTGCCTTACAAGCAAGGGGTCACAGGTTCGAGCCCTGTTGTTCCCACCAAGACATTCTAGTTGGAATGTCAACACATGTGGCGCGGTAGTTCAGTTGGTTAGAACGCCGGCCTGTCACGCCGGAGGTCGAGGGTTCAAGTCCCTTCCGCGTCGCCACTTTTATGCCTCTGTAGCTCAGTTGGTAGAGCAGTGGACTGAAAATCCACGTGTCGCTGGTTCGATTCCGGCCGGAGGCACCATTTGCGAGTGTAGCTCATCTGGTAGAGCGCCACCTTGCCAAGGTGGAGGTAGCGAGTTCGAGCCTCGTCACTCGCTCCACTTAAAATAGAAGCGGATCTTCCACTTCTATTTTAAGTGGAGGGTGCATATTATAAAAGTGTCTCTGGCGCCATAGCCAAGTGGTAAGGCAAGGGTCTGCAAAATCCTGATGCCCCAGTTCAAATCTGGGTGGCGCCTCCATATCGCCGCAAGTGTCGAGGCGCTTGCGGCGATTTTTCTTTTCCCTCTTCCCTGTTATGTGCCCTAAAAAATTATCCGGGTGTGGCGAAGCTTGGTATCGCGCTTGGTTCGGGTCCAAGAGGCCGCAGGTTCAAATCCTGTCACTCGGACCAAAAAACACCGCTGACGAGATGTCGGCGGTGTTTTTTGTTTTGCTTGATTTTGTTGAACCTGCGGCCTCTTGCATGGAAATCAGCCGCCTTATGGCCCTCAGAGTGTCAACTCTGTGGGCCATAGGTTCAAATCCTGTCACTCGGACCAAAAATCCGCTGTTTTTTCTCGAAAACAGCGGATTTTTCTTTTGATTTGTGCCTGAATTTTGGGGTAATTTTTACGTTTTTCAGGTTGACAACATAAATACCACAGACAGGTTTTATTTTTTGACCACAGGAAGGGGGCTTCTTTTTATAAGGAGTGCCCTTCTTTTGTTTTCTGTGGCGCAGGATTTTGAGAGGCGGCTACGAACCGCCTCATAAAGCCCTGTCGTATTCCAGTTCCGACCCTCCCACCGGTGGTGAAGGATCTACCCTCCCAGAGTCATTAACAGGAATATTACAAATTTCAAAATGTGCTCAAACACCACCATTTTCCCGCTTTGCTTTTTTCATAGGCAATATGCTATACTATACTTGGAATATTGGGTACAGCTACCCGGAAACGAGAGGTCACATCCATGCATAAAAATTCATTGGGAGATACCCTGAGAGAACTACGCAAGCAAAAGAGACTTTCCCAGGAGGATCTAGCTGAGGGAATCTGTTCCACAGTATCTATCTCGCGCATTGAGAATGGGAACCAAATTCCTTCTCAACCTGTATTAGAAGCATTACTAGAAAAACTGGGAACTGGGCTGTACCAAATTTGCAACGTGTACTACCGCAGTGAGAAGCAGCAGGATTTTGAGGAAAGAGCCCAGACAGTTATCAATCTGGCGGACGAGGAGAATGTGGATCGGGCTTGGGATGAACTAAAACTTCTACAACAAGACTGCCCTGACGATACTCGGAGTCGACAACTTTGCTGGTTGGTAGAGGCCACGTTACGGCTACAATGCCACGACACGGACCCAGAGAACTATCCTTTCGAAGAAACCTTGGAGCTAGCCCAAAAGGCGCTGTCCCTAACCCGCCCCAACTTCGACTACGAAAACTTCCCCAGCTCTGTGCTGACTATCTTAGAGGTGGATCTGCTCCATATCATAGTCGCCATTTATGCAGGCATGGACCGCAACATGGAGGCTTTGCGCCTGGGTGAACGCCTATATGCTTCACTCAAAAGACATGAAAGTGATGTGGTTAGTTACGAACGGGCCAAAATCAATGTAGTAAGAAATCTGGGCGCCATTTTGGCAAAAATGAAGATGTACCAAGATGCGCTACAATACATCGATGAGGCAGAAGCTCTAAGTTTGAGAAACAATGAACATAGTTTCTTGGTTATGATCGAATTGACTCGAGCAGAAATTTACTGCCTTACGGACCGCAAAAAGGAGTGCGCTGATATTTTGAAGACGTTGGCAGCCTATACAGCATTAACAAAACAAACCATATACCTTCAGTCGATTCAACGCTTTGCCTTCGATCGTCTTGGCCTCGACTTGTAAAAGGGCACGACTTAACAAATGATGTTATATGTTCATAACGAATCGTGTATGTTTATCATATACATGGTTCGTTATGGTCTTTTTTGGGCTACGAGGTAAAATATGTCTCGAGGTTGCGAAGGGAGGTCATAGTGATGAGACCTTGCGTAAAGATCGAGATTCATATTATCGTCAAGTTCTAATAGCCCTGCTTATTGTGAATGTATTTCTATCATCCACATAATTTCAAGTCGAAAGTAGCAACAGAACTGCAACCTACACCCTGTAACGAATGTGGGGGTGTGGCTCAAACAGGGCCCACCCTCGCATTCGCCGTTTCTACAATGAACTTCAACTGCCGAAGAGGAGGCTCTCTATTATGCCGAAACCGGATGTTTTCAACAATTCTGCCCCGAAGAGGGAGGAGAAAATCTCCATATCTCTCAGCCTCTGTTTTGAGGGGAAAAAGTCTGTGCAGTATCATATAAATTGGGTTGATGAGACCGGCCATTCTCACGACATATCCAACATGGACGAGAACCATCCTGACAACGAGGAGAAATGACCATGAGAGGCTATATTTTTCAGAAAAACAAGCTGCTTACCACCGTCATGGTAGTGATGACTGTCCTGCACACGGCGGCGCAAGCAATGGTGGCCCTGATGATCAGCTGGATCATTGACACAATTAACGAGATTATTTTTACCGGCGACACCAGTCCGATCGCCAGCATTGCAATCCTTTGTGTTGTGTTTGCCGTGTTTGTGGGGATTGTAGTATTTTCATCTATGTATCTCCAGGGCCTTTGGATAAAAAAGATCATGCTGAAGCTGAAAAACTCTTTGTTCCATGGCATGCTACACCAACCTATGGATACCTATCAAAACTGTAATAGCGCTGTAAACCTGACTCTGCTGACCCAGTCCGTGGGAACTTTTGAGGAAAACTATCTGAAAAATAGTATCAAGATTTTCGAGTCGGCCTTTAGCATTGTGATGGCGGTGGTGTTGCTGTTCACTATCAATCCCATGGTAGCCATAATCTCCATCGTGTCCATGTGCATTCCAACGCTGCTGCCCCAGCTGTTCGGCAAAAAAATGGCTCACTGTCAAGAGACGGTTGTAAAGAAAACCACCGATTATACCGGCAAAGTAAAGGATGCACTGACCGGCTACGAGGTGCTAAAAACGTACCATGCTGAGCTACAAAACGAAGCAATCTGCCAAGATCAGGCCGACGCCATGGAAAGCAGCAAGTTGAAGATGACCGCAACCAACGCCATGGTGTATAGCGTTGCCAATTTTTCCTCGGTAATAGTGCAACTATTCATTATGTTGCTAGCAGGCATTTTCGCGGTGCGCGGTCTGATTTCTCTGGGCAATATCTTAGCTGTGGTAAATTTGACTAGCATGGTGGTGTCCCCCGCCTTTGAAATTTCGGGACAGATTACACAGCTGAAGTCTACCCAGCCCATTGTGAACCAGATGCTGACCCTGTTAAACATCTCTGATGCCTCTGCCCCCATGTCTGAGGTCAAACGGAGTCTCGTTTTGGACAATGTGACCTTTTCTTATTCAGATACCCCTGTGCTGGCCCATGCTAGCGCCCAGTTTGAACAGGGTAAAAAGTATGCCATCATTGGGAAAAGCGGCAGCGGAAAAAGCACCTTGTTAAAGCTGCTCGCCGGATACTATAACGACTTCGACGGCAACATCCTAGTGGACGGCCAAGCGGATATGCAGTGCGACTGTGCAGTCATTCATCAAAATGTGTTTTTGTTTGATGACACCATCCGCAACAATATCACCCTGCACGGCGATTACACCGACGCCCAAGTGCAGGAGGCCGTCTATGCGGCCGGGTTGGATGAAGTAGTGGCCGACTTGCCGGAGGGGCTAGAGACAAACGTCTCAGAAAATGGTGCACGCTTCTCTGGTGGCGAACGGCAGCGTATTGCCATAGCTCGGGCTCTGCTACACAGAAAATCCTTGCTTTTAGTGGACGAAGCCACATCCGCCCTTGATGCCGAGAATGCAGCTAAAATTGAAGATAGCATTCTGAGCCTAAAAGGCATAACCTGCATTGCTGTGACTCACAAATCTGATCCTAAGATATTGGCGCGATACGACCAAGTTTTACGCATGGAAAACGGTATGCTGTCCCCCGAGCGAAAGATTTTCTAAAGAAAATAGTAGAGCAGATCTACACTCTGTAAACCGGGAAAACTGTGCTTTGACGTAGCACAGTCTTCCCGGTTTTCTCTCACCACCCCTGCCTTCCTAAACTCCGCCCTGACCTCATCACTGAGAGCTTCAATCTCTGCATTCATCTCCCGGATGAGCTCTTCCAGCTTCTCCTCGCACTCCTCTTCGGTCGGGGCGTAGACATTTCGGGGACGTTTCTTGCCATCTGGCCACACGGGGGAGTATCTCCCCTCCCAGAGATGGTCGTTGATCTGACTGACACTTCCAGTCCCTGGCCTGCGCCGAGTGGGCTGGACAGGGGTGAACACTTCCGCTCTTCTCGCTTTTCCTCCGGATCGGTAATCGATACTTTCATATCTCCCCCTGTAATATGGTTCGTACAAATCACAATAAGCGTCGATACCGCCATCCATTTGGAGTTTTCTCGATGGGCATAAAGCCGCATGTTTCAAACATCTTCCGAGAGCCCACATTATACTCATAGATTTCCGCTACCTCCAGGGACGAAAATCCCAGGCGCTTTGCCCGGTCTACCAGGGCCAAGATCACCTTCTTTCCAATCCCATGCCCTCGTAAACCGGGCTCTCCAATCACAATGGGCATGTCCTCCCTCCAAAAGGGAACATCTCCAATTGGTACAAACCCATTGCCACAGGGATTGTATTCAATAAAGTACACCTCGCCACGAGCCTGCAAGTAGTGGTACATCTGATATACTTTCTCCATGGTATATGGAGTCGTCTTCCCGTCCACCAGCCACAACGTATGTTCATCCTGATACCACTTCAGCGCAAAGGTGCAATCATCGGTATACCTATGTAGACGGAGCGTCTCATCAATTTGGATAAACTCCGGCTGTTCAATCCCGCTCATCGGCATATTACATCACATCCTCAACGTGTCATATGTGTACAGCGCAGGAGAAGGGACCTCTCCCCTCTCCTACGCTGCCGCTTTCTCTTACATCTTCAATGCCCCAGACAGGTTCTCCATGGCGTCGCCGGCCACCTTGGCCGCCTTGCTCACCGTCTTCTGCATCTTGGTCTTCTTCTTGGGGCTCAGAGCCATGCCCATCACACCGCCCGCCAACATGCTCAATCCTGCCACGGGAATCATCATACTCATCTTCATCGCACATGTCCTCCTTTACTTTGGTCCAACCATAGTGTGCCCAGCGCAAAGGATTTCTCTATGCCAGTTTCTTCAGAATTGGTAAATTTTTAAATTTCCAGATCCAGCGACACCGGGCAGTGGTCGCTGCCGTAAATATCGGGGTGGATGAATGCCCCCTGTACCTTCTCCGCCAACCGCTGAGACACCACAAAGTAGTCAATCCGCCACCCCGCATTGTTGGCCCGGGCATTGAAGCGGTAGCTCCACCAAGAATACGCCCCGGTGAGGTCCGGGTACAAATACCGGAAGGTATCCACAAACCCGCTGTCCAGCAGCAGTCCAAACTGCTCCCGCTCCTGGTCGGAAAAGCCTGCCTTGCCCCGGTTGGGCCCGGGGTTTTTCAGGTCGATCTCCTTGTGGGCCACGTTCAGGTCTCCGCAGTAGATCACCGGCTTGGTCTTGTCCAATTCCATGAGATAAGCCCGCAGGTCCCGCTCCCACTCCATCCGGTAGTCGATACGGGCCAGTTCGTTCTGGGCGTTGGGGGTATAGCAGTTGACCAGGTAGAACTCCGGGTACTCCAGGGTGATGAGCCGCCCCTCGTGGTCGTGGGGCTCCACCCCCATGCCATAGCGCACCGAGAGCGGCTTATGGCGGGTGAAAATGGCGGTACCGGAATACCCCTTCTTCTCTGCCGAGTTCCAGAACTCCTCGTAGCCGGGCAGGTCTACATGGGCCTGGCCCTGCTCCATCTTGGTCTCCTGGAGACAGATGAAGTCCGCATCCAGCCCCAGCACCGATTCCTCAAATCCTTTTTTCAGACAGGCCCGCAGGCCGTTGACGTTCCATGAGACAAATTTCATGTGGTTTCTCCTTTTTTCACGCACAGGATGACCAGGTGGACGATACAGAAGATCAAAGCCGCAGCCATAGCAGCCGCCTCCCAGAACATCACCAGGTAATCCCCCGAAATGTATAAAATGTAGTTGTACTTTAGGCGCAAATAGACGCTGTAGCTGGCCAGAGAAGAGCCGCACACCAGCACCGCCGCCGGAATATGCCGCCAGTTGCTCACCGCCCAGCACACCGCCAGCACGTCGGCCAGATAGAAATACCGCTCGTGCATGTGAGGCAGCAAAAACGGAATCCCCACCACCAGCACCATAGCTACTACCATGGCCATCTGGTTGTCCAGCTTTTTCCCCTTCCACGCTCCGATGAACAGCATGGCAAAGGCCAGAATCATAGCGGCAATGATGCCCATCTGGGATAGAAACGCAGGGTCATAGGCGGCGTGGGCGGGCAAGAACTGATAGACGGAAGGAGCATTCAGCGTCAGCCGGTCATACTCCCCCATCTGCCCCAAGTAGACGGACAAAATGTCCTTCCAGGGCTTGCCCAGCAGCAGGGCTGGAATTGCCGTGAGAACATACACCCCAGGGAACACAAACAGCTCCCGGAACTTCACCCGGCCCGCCAGCCACAGCACACCCCACAGAGGCATGATAAACACCGTCTGGAGCTTGAAAGAGAAGGCCACCGCCAGCCATACCAGGGACCACTTGTTCTTGCCCTCCAGCACGCAGGCCACCGCATGGACCACCAGGGCCCCGTAGATGGCGTCACACTGGGCCCAGTAGCTGCCGTTGAGCACCACCGTGGGCACAAAGAGCAGCACACCAAAGGCGATCTGGGGCAGTATGGTATTTTCCTTCTCTTTGGTGAGTACCCGCACCAGGCGCAGGCCGCCCCAGGCCAGAATCACATCCAGGAAGATGGAGAACAGCTTGTACAGGTACAGGTCTGGGATATTCAGATAGGAAATCAAGGCAATAAAGTAGAGGTACGGCACATTGTAATTGCCTACGGGTTGAGAAATAGCTCCCAAGCCGCCGCCCTCCCGGATCACGTCGTACCACTGACTGAGGAAGGTGAGGTAATCGTCGCTCTCGTGGTCCAACAGCAGGCACCGCACCAGCATAGCCGCCGCCAGAGGGAGAAGTAGAACCAGAATCTGGTTGATTGGAACATTCTCTTTTTTCAGCAGCAATCCGCCCAGGGCTGCCATGAGCACCAGACACACCGCCACCCACACGCGATCTGCCACGCTCCCCTGTTGGAGTTGGAGCGCCGCCGCCACTGTCCCCACCAGACACGCCAGGGCCAGTATCCCACACAGTTTTTCTTGCCATCGCACTTTTGACCAACTCATGGTGATCTCCTGCTTTCCATTTTGTCTATTCGTTGTATTCTACCATGCCTCCCTCTGGGATTTCAACCGCATTCTTGCGGGGAACGGTTGACTTTTTTCTATATAAGATGTATGCTTTAGTCTGAATTTTCAAAACACTTCTGGAGGATGACTCTATGTGCGGTTTTACCGGATTTCTCTCCCGCTCTACCCCTGATGTCACTGCCCTTCACGCCATGGGCGATTCCATTATTCACCGTGGCCCCGACGAGGAGGGCTACTATACCGATGACCACTGCGCCATCGCCCACCGCCGCCTGTCCATCATTGACCTGGCTCACGGCCACCAGCCCATGACCAGCCCCGACGGGCGTTATATTTTGGCCTATAACGGAGAAGTTTATAACTTCCAGACCCTGCGCACCCAGCTCCAGGAGCTGGGCCACACCTTCCAGACCACCTCCGACACCGAGGTAGTGCTCCACGGCTACATGGAGTGGGGCGCTGAGGTCACCGGGAAGCTGCGTGGTATGTTCGCCTTTGTCATCTGGGACACCCAGACCAAGACTCTGTACGGCGCTCGTGACCCCTTCGGCATCAAGCCCTTCTACTACGCCCCCATGGGGGACACCTTCTTCTTCGGCTCGGAGCTCAAGAGCTTTCTCCCCCACCCCGACTTCAAAAAGGAGCTGAACCGGGAGGCATTGAAGTTCTACCTCACCTTCCAGTACTCCGCTCTGGACGAGTCCTTCTTTAAGGGCGTGTTCCGTCTGCTTCCCGGCCATCACTTCACCTACCGGGACGGCAAGCTGGACATGAGCGCCTACTACACCTTCTCCTTTGAGCCCGACTCCAAGAGCCTGGAAGAGCACGCCCAGGAGATTCGAGAGGTGGTCACCGAGTCGGTGGAGGCCCACCAGATCAGTGACGTGGAGGTGGGTGCCTTCCTCTCCGGCGGCATTGACTCCAGCGTCATCACCGCCCTGTCCCACCCGGACAAGACCTACTCCGTGGGCTTTGCCAACAAGGGCTTCGACGAGACCAGCGAGGCTAAAGCCCTGTGTGAGGAGCTGGGCCTGAAGAACATCTCCAAGACCATCACCGCCGAGGAGTTCTTCGACATTCTCCCCACCATCCAGTACTACGCCGACGAGCCCAACGCCAACCTGTCCACCGTGCCCCTGTACTTTTTGTCCAAGCTGGCAGCTCAGGACGTGAAGGTGGTTCTGTCCGGTGAGGGCTCCGACGAGCTGTTTGGCGGCTACATCACCTACCACACCACCAAGCCCTACCGGGCCTACCGCAAGCTGCCCCTCCCCATCCGTAAGGCAGTGGCAGGTGTGGTGTCCAAGCTGCCCCCCTTCCACGGTCAGGGCTTCCTGACCAAGGCCGCCAAGCCTGTGGAGGACACCTTTGTGGGTCAGGCCTTCATCTTTGACAACGACGAGGTGGAGCAGGTTCTCACCCCCGCCTACCGCAGCAGCCGCACCTGGAAGGACATCACCGCCCCCTATTTTGCCCAGGTGAAGGACGCCGACGACCTGACCAAGATGCAGTATCTGGACCTGCACCTGTGGCAGCCCCTGGACATTCTGCGCAAGGCCGACCGGATGACCATGGCCAACTCCCTGGAGCTGCGGGTGCCCTATCTGGACCGGGAGGTGTGGAAGGTGGCCCGCTCCATCCCCAGCAACCAGAAGATGCGTGGCAAGTCCACCACCAAGTTCCCCCTGCGTCAGGCCGCCGTGCCCATGCTTCCCGACGACTGGATCAAGCGTCCCAAGGTGGGCTTCCCTGTCCCCTTCATCGCCTGGCTCAAGGAGGAGAAGTACTACAACTGGGCCAAGGACCTCATCAACCAGGACTATGTGGCCGAGTTCTTCGACCAGAAGTACCTGCTGGACCTGCTGGAGCAGCACTACTCCGGCCAGAAGCGCACCCACCGCAAGCTGTACACCGTGCTGTCCTTCCTCATCTGGTATCAGGTGTACTTCCCCGAGGTGTGTGGTGTGGCTCCCTACCAGCCTAAATAATCTATTGTCATATCCTACAGTCCGCAGCGGTCCCCCCGCTGCGGACTGTTATCGTTGTGATGAATTTTGCCATATCCCGCCGGTGTTACAAGAACCTGCTATTGAAATCACAACCTTTCTTTTATATAATAGTAGCACTGCTTTATTTTATTGATTCAGGAAGGTGCCATTATGAGTTTGCGAGTGGGCATTGATATCGGCTCCACCACCGTCAAAGTGGTGGTGCTGGACGAAGAGAACCAAGTATTATTCCGCTCCTATGAGCGGCATTATTCCAAGACCCGGGAACGGGCCTGTGAGACCCTGCACTCCATTGAGGATATGCTGCGGGGCAAAGAGGTGAAGCTGGTCATCACCGGCTCTGCCGGATTGGGCGTGGCCAAGGCCGCTGGACTGGACTTTGTCCAGGAGGTATATGCCACTGCTGCCGCGGTGAACACCTACATTCCCGACACGGACGCCGTCATCGAGCTGGGCGGCGAGGACGCCAAGATCATCTTCTTCGGCGGCGCTTTGGAGGAGCGTATGAACGGCTCCTGCGCCGGCGGTACCGGAGCCTTCATTGACCAGATGGCCACGCTGATGAACGTCACGGTCAATGAGCTGGATGAACTGTCCCTGAAACACGAAAAGATCTACCCCATCGCCTCCCGGTGCGGCGTGTTTGCCAAGTCCGACATCCAGCCCATCCTCAACCAGGGTGGACGGAAAGAGGACGTGGCCGCCTCCATCTTCCAGGCGGTGGTGGACCAGACTGTGGCTGGCCTCACCCAGGGCCGAGAGCTCAAGGGCAAGATCGTCTTTTTGGGCGGCCCCCTCACCTTCTTAAAGGGCCTGCGGGAGCGCTTTGTGGAGACCCTCCAGCTGGACGAGGAGCACGCCATCTTCCCCAAGGACGGCGACTGCTTTGCCGCCATTGGCGCTGCCCTGTGCTCGGAGGAGTACGCCGCCCGTCCCTTTGAGGAGCTGTTGAAGCTGCTGGAGGAGAGCCGGGACGCCACCACCGTGGTGGACACCATGCCCCCCCTGTTCCAGTCTCAGGAGGAGTACGACGCCTTTGTGGCCCGCCACAACGCCTCCACGCCCCCCCAGCTGGACATTCACACCTACACCGGCAACGCCTACCTGGGCATTGATGCCGGTTCCACCACCACCAAAATGGCCCTCATCGCCCCCGATGGCGGCCTGCTGTACACCTACTACCACTCCAACCAGGGCAACCCGGTGTCTGTGGTCCTGCCCCAGCTCAAGGAAATCTACAAGCTGTGCGGCGACCGCATCACCATCAAGGGCTCTGCGGTGACGGGTTACGGTGAGGACCTCATTAAAAACGCCTTTAACTGTGACTTAGGGCTGGTAGAGACGGTGGCCCACTACCGCGCCGCCGCTCACTTCAACCCCGACGTGGACTTTATCATCGACATCGGCGGCCAGGACATGAAGTGCTTTAAAATCCGCAACGGCGCGGTGGACTCCATCATGCTCAACGAGGCCTGTTCCTCCGGCTGCGGCTCCTTTATTGAGACCTTCGCCAAGGCCCTGGGCTACTCCATTGCGGACTTTGCCAAGATGGGCCTGTTTGCCCAGCGTCCGGTGAACCTGGGCTCCCGATGCACCGTGTTTATGAACTCCTCGGTGAAGCAGGCCCAGAAGGACGGGGCCAGCGTGGAGGAAATCTCAGCTGGTCTGTCCATCTCCATCGTGAAAAACGCCGTGTATAAGGTTATCCGCGCCGCCAGCGCCGACGACCTGGGCAAGCACATCGTGGTCCAGGGCGGCACCTTCTATAACGATGCCGTGCTCCGGGCCTTTGAGCAGGAGCTAAAGCGGGACGTGACCCGTCCCACCATTTCGGGCATCATGGGCGCCTTCGGCGCCGCTCTGGCCGCCCGCAACCTGCACCTGGAGAAGTCCACCCTGCTGGGCCCTGAGGCGCTGGAGAACTTCACCCACACCGCCAAGCCGGTAACCTGCAACCTGTGCACCAACCACTGCTCCCTCACCGTCAACACCTTTGACGGCGGCCGTCGGTTTATCTCCGGCAACCGCTGTTCCCGCCCCCTGGGCAAGGAGAAGGTGGAGCTGCCCGATCTGTACAACTACAAGTACCGCAAGCTCCGCTCCATGGAGGGCAAGGGCTTCGGCAACGGCTCCCGGGGCCGCATCGGCATCCCCTTCGGGCTGAACATGTACGAGAACCTGCCCTTCTGGTTTGAGCTGTTCACCCGCCTCAACTTCGAGGTGGTGCTCTCCCCCGAGTCCTCCCGCAAGCTGTACATCAAGGGCCAGCGCACCATCCCCTCGGACACCGTGTGCTATCCCGCCAAGCTCCTCCACGGCCACGTCCAGGCTCTGGTGGAGGCTGGAGTGGACGCCATCTTCTACCCCTGCATGTCCTACAACTTCGATGAGAAGACCTCGGACAACAACTACAACTGCCCGGTGGTGGCCTACTACCCTGAGCTGCTGGCTGCCAACGTGCCCGATCTGAAAAAGACCCGGTTCCTCTACCCCTATGCCGGACTACACCGCCAGAAGGACTATGAGCGCATCGGCTCCCAGTGGTTCTCCGACACCTTCGGCATTCCCCGCCGAGAGGTGGTCCACGCCATCCGGGCCGCCTACCAGGCCTACGACCTGTACAAGCAGGAAATCCGGGCGGTGGGCCAGTCCTACATCGACAAGGCCCGGGCCGATAGCCGTCCCATCATCGTCATGGCGGGCCGTCCCTACCACATTGATCCGGAGATCAACCACGGCATCAACGACCTGGTCACCTCCTTCGGCTTTGTACTGGTCAGCGAGGACGCCGTGGCCTATCACGAGGACTATGCCCCCCGGAAGGTGCTCAATCAGTGGACCTTCCAGTCCCGGATGTACAACGCCGCCCGCTACGTGTGCACCCAGCCGGACATGCAGCTGATTCAGCTGGTAAGCTTCGGCTGCGGCACCGATGCCATCACTGGCGACGAGGTGCGCTCCATCCTGGAAGAGGGCGGCAAGCTGTACACCCAGCTGAAAATCGACGACATCAGCAACCTGGGCGCTGTCCGCATCCGTGTGCGTTCTCTCATGGCCGCCATGGAGGAGCGGGATCAGAACCAGGGCTGATGTCCCCTGGACCAAGTTCCGAAAGGAGAAAACAACATGGCTGAATTGGTTTACGCCAAAGATGGGCGTCTTCTGTTCACCAAAGAGATGAAGCAGGAGTACACCCTGCTGATGCCCCAGATGCTTCCCGTTCACTTTGGCATGTTCCGCCAGCTGCTGGTGCTGGAGGGCTACAAGGTGGATATGCTCACCACCAACCACAGAGGCATTGTGGACGAGGGCCTGAAGTACGTCCACAACGACACCTGTTACCCCGCCCTGCTGGTCATTGGCCAGCTCATTGATGCCGTCAAGCATGGCGGTTATGACCCCCACAAGGTGGCTCTGCTCATCACCCAGACCGGCGGCGGATGCCGTGCCTCCAACTACATCCACCTGCTGCGCAAGGCTCTGGAGAAGGCTGGCATGTCCTACATCCCGGTCATCTCGGTAAACCTCTCCGGTATGGAGAAGAACCCCGGTTGGAGCCTCACCCTCCCCCTCATCCGCAAGATGATCTACGCCATGATGTACGGTGACCTCATCGTCAACGTGGCCAACCAGGTGCGCCCCTATGAGGTGATGAAGGGGGACACCGACAAGATGGTGGAGACCTGGGAGAACAAGCTCATTGAGGGCTTCCAGAAAGGCCGTGGCATGAACCGCAAGGAGATGCGCCAGATCTTTGACCAGATTTGCGCCGACTTCGCCGACATCCCCGTGGCCGGACCTCAGAAGGTGCGTGTAGGCGTGGTGGGTGAGATCTACGTCAAGTTCTCCCCCCTGGGCAACAACAACCTGGAGGACTTCCTCCTCTCTGAGGGCGCTGAGCCTGTGGTGCCCGGCCTCACCGACTTCATGATCTTCAAGATCTTCAACCGGGAGTCCGACGTGGACCTGTACGGCGGCAAGTGGATCAAAAAGAAGGTCTGTCAGATCTTCAAGGGCTACATTGAAGAGTGTCAGAAGGACATGATCGCCGCCCTGAAAAAGACCCGCTTCCACGCTCCCGGCACCTTTGAAAACATGCACAAGCTGGTCCACGGCTACCTGGGCGACGGCAACAAGATGGGCGAGGGCTGGCTGCTCACCGGCGAAATGCTGGAGCTCATCCACTCCGGAGTGCCCAACATTGTCTGTACCCAGCCCTTCGGCTGCCTACCCAACCACATTGTGGGCAAGGGCATGATTCGCAAGCTGAAAGACGACTACCCCAACTCCAACATCGTGGCCATTGACTACGACCCCGGCGCCACCAAGATCAACCAGGAGAACCGCATCAAGCTGATGCTGGCCAACGCCCGCCAGATTGCCAAGCAGGAGGCCCAGCAGAAGGCGGAGCAGGACCTGGTGGGCGCCGCCCACTAAAAGGAGCCGATTCCCATGCCACAGCTCACCATTGTAGAGGCGTCCACCCCGGCTCACTTCGCCGCCATGAGCGAAATCCACGCTCTGGGCTGGTGGGCCGCCTACCAGGAGGCGGTGCCTCTGGACTGGATGGAAGAGCACATCACCCCCACCCGCTGGGTGGATACCTTTGCCCACTACGCCAGAACCCCTCGCCACCACGGGTTTCTCCTCTATCGGGACGACACCCCTGTGGGCTGCATCACCTGCGGGCCTGCCCGCATTGGCAATCAGAACCACGGCGGAGGCATGCAGGTGCACTTTGACGCCTCTGGCTACCAGGGCTGGGGAGAGGTCATCTCCTTCTATACCCACCCCCAGGAGACGGGTAAAGGGTACGGCAGCCTGCTGATGGACCGGGCCAAGGAGCAGCTGAAAGAAGACGGCTTCCAGCAGGTCTATGTGTTTGTACTGCGGGAAAACCAAGGCGCTCGGCGTTTTTACGCCCGCCACGGCTTTTCTTGGGACGGCACCCATCAGGATATCCCCTTCCCCCACGACACCGTGTGCGTGGATTTACGATACACCACGACCCTATAAAAGATAGAAGCGGCGGAGCTCATGCTCCGCCGCTTTTTCACATGATTTATACACGTACCGCTCCCACGCCCAGCACACCGGGTCCGGTGTGACAGGCCACTGAGAGGGTCAGGTCTGCGCACTCCACCGGATAGTCCAGATAGAAGTACTGCTGCACTTGATCTACCCACTCTTCCCGCAGTTGGTCAGGGACCCGGCTACAGGCAATTTTCACTTGCAGGTGGCCACTGTCGTGGAGGGCCTTTAACCGTCCCTCCATGTCCGCTCGCAGCTTCTCCAGCATCATCTGACGGGCGGCCTTGGCCCCACGCACCTTGCCCACCGCCTCCAGCTTGTCTCCGGCAATGGTGAGCACGGGCTTGATGTTCAGCATGGCTCCGGCAAAGGCCTCTACCCCGGACACACGACCACCCCGGCGCAGATATTTCAAGGTATCCACCATGAGGAAAATGCTGGCGTCTGCTGCCTGCTCCTCCAGAGTGCGACGAATGGAAGCCGCGTCCATGCCCTGCTCTGCCATGGCCAGGGCATCCAGCACCGCATGGTACTGGGTCACAGAGATGCGGCGGTTATCCACCACCTGCACCCGCCCCTGATAGTCATCGGCCATCATCCGAGCGGTGGCATAGGTGCTGCTCAGGCCCGCAGACATGGGGATATACACCAGCTGGTCATAGCCCCGGAGAATCCGATTCCACAGCTCCAGGGTGTCCGCCGGGGAGGGCTGAGAGGTAAACATCTCTGCCCCTGCTGCCATGCGCTGATAGAAGTAGTCCTGGCTCAGGTCCAATCCTTCATAGTAGACCTTTCCATCCATGTTAATGGGCATGGGAATGACGTACACCCCCATCTTTTTCCCCTCTTCTACGCTGATTCCGCTATTGCTGTCCGTCATCACGGCAACTGTCCGCTTCATTGGCCTGTCTCCTTTTCCAGCAGTCAAGATAAAGGATATTATACCTGATTTTTACTATTCTTTCAAGTCTCCAGATGGGCACAGGCCTCCTCCAGCACGCCCCCAATGGACTGGCGAATCACCAGATCAGCCCGTTGGTCATAGCTGGTGGCGTCCCGGTTGATGAGGACCAGGTGACGGCCCCGGAAATACTCCAGCAGTCCCGCCGCCGGATACACCACCAGAGAGGTACCGCCTACAATGAGCAAATCGGCATTGGCAATGGCCTCCACAGCGCCTCGGATGGTGCGCTGGTCCAGCCCCTCCTGATAGAGTACCACATCCGGCTTGATGATACCGCCGCAGTGGGGACAGCGGGGAATCCCCTCCCCTGCTGCAATCTCCTCCACCGGGTACGAGGCCCCACAGGACATGCAGTAGTTGCGGTAGACCGAGCCGTGGAGCTCGTAGACCCGCTGGCTGCCTGCCTTCTGGTGCAGTCCGTCGATGTTCTGAGTCACCACCGCCTTCAGCTTGCCCAGCCGTTCCAGCTTGGCCAGTGCCAGATGGGCGGCGTTGGGCTGCACGTCCAGACACAGCATTTTGTCCCGATAGAACCGATAAAATTCCTGGGTGTGGGACATGAAATAGTCGTGGCTGAGAATGGTCTCCGGCGGCAAATCGTAGTGCTGATGATATAGTCCATCCTGGGACCGGAAGTCGGGAATACCGCTTTCCGTGGACACCCCTGCGCCTCCGAAAAAGACGATGTTCTCGCTCGCCTCTACCCAGTGTCTCAAAGTCTCAATGTCATTCATGGCCTTGTGCCTCCTTTTCTCCATCATACCCATTCCTGCCCCTGAGGTCAACCAGATTTTCCAACAAAAAGCAGAGAGCTCTCCGGCAACACCGGAGAGCTCTCTATTTTCATTAATTCCAAAGCCATATCATCAGAGCAATCAACAGCCCGAAGGCAACGATGTAAATCGCCGCCATGGACAAAGCCGCTTTCATGGCCGCCCAGATGTAGGCTCTTCGGTCCTCCCGGCTCATTCCGGTATCCTCCCAGGGGCGCTCCTCACGCTCCTGTTCCATGGGCTCCGGGGGCCGGGATTCCCTGCTGTCCGGCCGACCTGGCCGGAACAGGGACGGACGGGACAGGCCGCTCATATCCGCGATCACGCGGCCGTCATCGTCCTCGTATTTCTTTGGCTTACGTGCCATATCTTACTTGTCGAAGAGGTGGCAGACCACGTAGTGGCCGGGCTCCACCTCACGCTGGCAGGGAGCCTCCACCTTGCATCGCTCGGTGGCATAGGGGCAGCGGGTGTGGAACTTACAACCGCTGGGGGGATTGGCGGGAGAGGGAATGGAGCCCTCCAGCACAATACGGTTCATCTTGGCGTTGGGGTCGGGCACAGGGATGGCGGAGAACAGAGCCTTGGTGTAGGGGTGCAGCGGGTTGCGGAAGATGTCCTCCGTGTCGCCATACTCCACCAGGTTGCCCAGGTACATTACGCCCACGGAGTCGGAGATGTGCTCCACCACAGACAGGTCGTGGGAGATGAACAGATAGGTCAGGTTGTACTGGTCCTGCAGGTCCTTGAGCAGGTTGATGATCTGGGCCTGAATGGACACGTCCAGAGCGGACACAGGCTCGTCACACACCACGAACTCAGGGTTCAGAGCCAGAGCACGGGCAATGCAGATACGCTGACGCTGACCGCCGGAGAACTCGTGGGGATAGCGGGCCTTGTGGAAGGGCTGCAGACCGCAGTTGTCCATGACCTTGTCGATGTAGTCATTGTACTCGGCCTTGCTCACCAGCTTGTGCTCCCGCACAGCCTCGCCGATGATCTCACCCACGGGCAGACGGGGGGACAGGCTGGAGAAGGGGTCCTGGAAGATGATCTGCATCTTGGTACGCAGAGCCCGCAGCTCCTTGGGGCTCATGTCGTAGATCTCTTTGCCGTTGAAGAGCACCTGACCGTCGGTCTTCTCCCCCGCCAGACGGAGGATGGTACGGCCGGTGGTGGTCTTACCACAGCCGGACTCGCCCACCAGACCCATGGTGGTACCACGCTTGAGGTTGAAGGTGACGCCGTCCACGGCCTTGACGTGGCCCACGGTCTTGCTGACCATGCCGCCCTTGATGGGGAAGTACTTCTTCAGGTGGTTGACCTGGAGAATGTACTGGGGATCGTACTCCACGGGGGTGAAGTCGCCCTTGGCAATTACGCTTTTCTTGTCAGACATCAGCCCTCACCTCCCTGGTTCTTGTTGTCATAGTAGCGGTAGCAGGACACGAAGTGGGTGGGGCTGAGCTGCACCTGGCAGGGGTACTCACCCTCGCAGCCAGCCACGCACATCTCGCAGCGGTCCTTGAAGTAGCAGTAGTTGGGCATATCAATGGGGTTGGGCACCTTGCCGGGGATGGAATAGAGCTTGTCGATCTTCTTGCCCACCACAGGCTTGGAGGCCATCAGGCCGATGGTGTAGGGATGGGCGGGGTTGGAGAAGATCTCCTGCACGGTACCCTTCTCCACCACGCGACCGGCGTACATGACCACCACGTAGTCGGCCATTTCAGCGATGACACCCAGGTCATGGGTGATGAACATGATGGAGGAGTTGATCTTATCCTTCAGGTTGCGCAGCAGGTCCAGCACCTGGGCCTGGATGGTCACATCCAGAGCGGTGGTGGGCTCGTCGGCGATGATCACCTTGGGGCTGCAAGCCAGAGCCATGGCGATACACACACGCTGGCGCATACCACCGGACAGCTCGTGGGGGAACATCTGATACACGCCCTGGCTGTTGGCGATGCCCACCATCTCCAGCAGCTCGATGGTGCGGGCCTTGATGTCCTCCTTGGTCTTGCCCTCACCGTGGTGCAGGGCGATGACCTCGTCCACCTGCTCACCGATGCGGAACACGGGGTTCAGGCTGGTCATGGGCTCCTGGAAGATCATGGACACGTAGTTGCCACGGATCTTCTGCATCTGCTCGTTGGGCATCTTGGTCACGTCATAGGCCTTGTCGCCCATGTTCAGGCGGATCGCGCCTTCCACCACCTGGCCCTGGGGCCGCTGGAGCAGCTGCATCAGGGACAGGCTGGTAACGGACTTACCGCAGCCGGACTCGCCCACCACGCCCACGGTCTTGCCGATGGGCACTTCGAAGGACACGCCATCCACGCTCTTAACCACACCGGCGTCGGTGTAGAAGTAGGTGTGGAGGTTATCAAACTCCACGGCGTTATTGGGATCGGCCATCTGGGTGAGGTACTCACTCTCCGGCACGTTTTTACGCTTGCGCTGTTTCTCAAAGGCGTTGGTGATCCGGCGGTTTTCCTTGGCAATGCGCCGGGCCTCCCGGCCGGAGAGATAGCCTTCTGCTTTTTTCTTAGCCATTGTCTCTCCTCCTCTCTTACCGCTTCATCTTGGGGTCGAAGGCGTCCCGCAGACCGTCGCCCACGAAGTTGAAGCCCAACACGGTGAGCAGCAGGCAGATACCAGCGGGAATCCAAACGAACCAGTAGTTGGTCAGCACGAAGGAGTTGGACACGTCGTTGATGATGTTACCCCAGGAAGCGAAGGGGAACTTGACGCCCAGGCCCAGGAAGGACAGGGTGGCCTCCGTGATGATGGTGGAACCCAAGCTCATGGTGCAGATGACGATGAGCTGAGGAATGACGTTGGGGATCAGGTGGCGGAAAATACGCCGGGGAATGCTGATGCCACAGGCCTCGGTGGCGGTCATGAACTCCTGCTCACGCAGAGAGAGGATCTGGCCACGCACCATACGGGCAATGCCAGGCCAGCCCAGGAAGCCCAGAACCAGCATCAGGTACAACATTCGCATGGTGGGGTCCACGCGCATGCCGTCCATGGCGGAACCCATAATAATAATCAGAGGCATGGAGGGGATGCAGTAGAACACGTCCACAATACGCATGATCAGGTTGTCCACCCAGCCGCCGAAATATCCGGCCACACCGCCCAGGATGATACCCAGAACGGCGGAGATAATCACGACAATGAAGCCGATGACCAGAGACACACGGCCACCGTACATCAGACGGGTGAGCATGTCCATGCCGTTGCGGTCGGTACCCAGCCAGTGAGCCTTGCTGGGCTCGGAATAGGTATCAAACACCTGGGTCTCCTTCTCCTGTCTGACGGAGTAGCTCTTGGTGTCTGCATCGTACTCCAGGGTGTAGTCGAAGGTACCCTCGTCATTGGTGTAGGTGAACTCATCGCTGTCGTTTTCGATGGTCTCAGCCAGCTGCTCCTTGAAGTCACGGGTGAAGGTGACACCGCTGACCTTGGACTGCACCACAAAGCGGCTGATATAGGCCACAGGCTGACCAGCTTCGTTGATGCCGCCGTGCTCATCCACGGTGTACTCGGTGCCATCCACGGTAAAGCTCTGCTCCCCGTTGGTGTACGCCTTCAGGGCGGCACGCTGGAAGTCAAAGCCCACGGTCAAGGAGGGGTCCTCAGCATTGACGATATCCTTGTATGCCAGAGCCACAGGGGTGGTTCCCTGAGAGATCACATAGAAGTCCTCGCCCTCCTCGGCAAGGGAATAGGTCACGCCGTCATAGGTGAAAGAGGTCTGGCCCTTGGTGGCAGCCATCATGAACTGAGCCTGGACCATGCCGGTAAAGCTCTGGCCCTCGGCTGTGGTATAGCGGAAGCTGCTGTTCTCTGTGACGCCAGCATACTCCTTGGACTGGAACTCACGGCGGTAGAACACCTCGTCCTGGCTATAGGGGCTGACCACGCCGCCAATAAAGGAAAAGACAAACATAACGGCCAGGATCACCAGACCCACCACAGCCAAGCGGTTACGGAAAAAGCGCTTGGCCACCAGGGCGCCGGGGGACAAAACCTTAACACGGCGGTCATCGTTCAGAGAGAGGTGCTCCTGGGAGCCGCCCTCCTGCTGATGGTTCATTTTCTTCTCGTCAGACATGAAAGCGCCTCCTTTCTTAAGCGATACGTACGCGGGGGTCAACCACAGCGTACAGAATGTCGGAAATCAGGTTGCCGGCCAGAGTCAGCACAGCCATAAACAGCAGGTAGAACATAGAGAAGGGAATGTCACCGGCAGTCATGGCCGTATAAGAGGTGTAACCAATGCCCTGGATGGAGTACAGAGTCTCGGTAATCAGAGCACCGGCAAACAGGCCGGGCAGAGAGCCACCCACGATGGTGACCAGAGGAATCAGGGTGTTGCGGAAGGCGTGATGATAGATGACCTTCTTCTCGCTCAGGCCCTTGGCACGGGCCGTGCGGATATAGTCGGAGTTGAGCACTTCCAGCATGTTGGTACGGGTATAACGCATGAGCGAGCCCACAGACACCACCACCAGGGTAACAATGGGAAGCACCATATGATGGGCAATATCCAAGAACTGCCCCATGGCATCCAACTGCAGGAAGTCACGTCCCGTCAGGCCGCCCAAATCAAACCAGCCCAGCTTCACGCAGAACACCAGCTTCAGCAGAGTGGCAAAGAAGAAGGTGGGCAGAGAGATACCAGCCAGAGCGAACACGCTGATGGCGTAGTCGGCCTTGGAGTACTGACGGGTGGCGGCGATAACGCCCAGAGGAATGGCAACAATCAGCTGTAAAATAAAGGCAATTCCGCCCATCACAAAAGAAATCCAAATCACGCTGGTGAATTTCTCCATGACAGGCACGGTGTACTTCCAGCTGTCGCCGAAGTTACCGGTCAGGATGTTGCCCAGCTGGTGGAAGAAACCAGGGATCAGCGGCAAATCCAAACCATATTGGGCGTTGAGCTGTGCCACCCACTCCTCATAAGGCTTGGCGCCGGGGGCCATAGCCAGCTGACGAGCCATGGTCTCCACGTAGGAGCTGGGCAGACAGCGCAGCAGTGTATAAATAATGAATGCTACGAAAAATAGAATGACTACTGATAATAGTACGCGCTTGATGATAAAATTTCGCATAGAATCCCCTCCGTATTTGTTGGCGAGGCACAGGGGTTCGTGGCCTCGCATGATGTGTTCGCCCCGTCCGCACATCAGGCAGCCCCTCCGGCTCTGACCGACTTTGGTCGGAACAGCCGCCTCATGTGCAGGGATGCGCAGGGTTGCCCTGCGGCCTTACGGCCGCAGGGCAACCGTGATGGTAAACTCAGGAACTCGTTCCTTTGTTTCTGTGCAGAATTAGTTCAGCTCCAGCAGCTCAACATCGTTCATCCAGTTCCAGTAAGTGGTCATATCAGGAGTCAGGGTGTCGATCTTGATACGCTCAGTGGAGAAGATGAAGCAGTTGGCACGCTGATAGATGGGAACCTCAACGGCCCAGTCCATGACGATGTCCAGAGCTTCCTTGTACATCAGAGTACGGGCCTCCTGATCGGTGATGGAGCGAGCGTCCATGATGATCTCATCCAGCTTGGCGTCCTTGATGTCATAGTTGTAGTTGGAAGTGCCCTGGCTGTGGTAGATCTGGTACATGTCGGGGTCCACAGTGGCCTGCCAAGCGGCGGCAAACAGCTCAGCGGTGCCAGCCTGCATCTGAGAGAACAGGTCGGAAGCGTTGGCAATATCGGTCACGCGCAGCTCCATGCCGATCTCCTTCAGGGCATCGGAAGCCAGAGTACACATCATGAAGGCGGGGTGGTCGCCCTGACCGCCGCCGCCGATGATCAGCTCATAGTCCATCTTGGCGCCCTGGGGAGCAGCAACGATCTTGCCATCGGAGACGGTGTAGCCAGCAGCCTCAAAGAAGCCCAGAGCGGCCTGCTTGGCAGCGGCGTACTTCTCCTCGTCGCTCATGCCATCGGTGTAGATGGGGTTGTCGTTGACGTCGGTGGAGAAGGCCACCTGATAGCCGGCATCGGTAACCTTGGGAGCGGCCCAAGAGGTATCGGAGATGGGGTAGTTGATGACGTTGGCCCACTTGCCGTAGTAGGAGTCGATAGCCACGTCACGGTACACGGCCAGCACGGTGGCCAGACCCTTACGCAGGTTCTTGGAGGCATCGGAGGAACCGTCGTCGCCCACCTTCACGTTGTCGGCGTTGATGCCCACATAGCCGTAGCCCAGGTTGTCCACGGTGTTGACGGTGATGACGGAACCGTTGAAGTCCTCGCTGCCGCCGTTGGCTGCGGCAATCTCCTTGATGGCGTCAGTGGAGAAGGAAGGATCGGTGATGTCCAGAGTGCCGGACTTCACGCCGTTGACCTTATCGGCCTCGTTGGTCTCCTTGAAGTTGATGTTCTGGATCTTGGGCTCGCCCTTCCAGTAGTTCTCGTTGGCCTTCAGAGCCACGGTGCCGTTCTCATAGCTGACGAACTCGTAGGGACCAGCGCCCATGGGCTTGCTGTTCTTCTCACGCACGATGGTCAGATCGCCCTTGGGGAAGCCGAACTGGTTGTTCTCGTAGTTGTACAGCTCCTCGTTGCCGTAGTAGTGCATAGGAGCAACCACCAGAGACAGCTGATAGATGCAGGTGGCGGAGACCTCGGTGGTGGTCACACGCACGGAGTTGTCACTGGTCTTCTGGATGCCGGAGATGTTGGGAGCAGACTCACCAGTCTGAACACCCACGTTGTAGGCATCATAGTCCTCAATGAGGTTGGTGAAATCAGCCAGGCTGCTGGGAGACTCGTTTCGGGCCATCTCAGCGGGATTGCCGTTGTAGGCAGCCAGCATAGCCTGATAGAAGTCCTCATAAGTGGCATCCTCAGCCAGGTCGGGGTAGTTCCAGTTGGCAGCGCAGGCAGCCACGCTGTCCTCGGCCTTGTTCTGGCCGTTGGCGATCAGATACTCGCAGATGTACTTGGCATACTCAGGGCCAGCCTTGTCCACAGCAGCCCACAGAGCAGTCTGCTCCTCCTCGGTCCACAGGGAGAAGTCGGTGTTGTCACGGGGAGCGGCCAGGATCAGGTTGAACTTGGTATCCATGCCGGAACGATACTCGTTCATACCCATAATGGGCTGACCATACAGAGTGGAGCTGCCATCATAGGTGGGGTCGGACAGGACGTACATGGAGAAGATCACGTCGTCGATGTCCATCTCGGTGCCGTCGGAGAACTTAACGCCATCCTTCAGGGTGATGTCATAGTACACGGTGCCGTCCTCGTTCTCGGTGACCACCACATCGGAAATACCGGTGTAGGTGTAGTCGGTGCCGTTGTACTCCTTGGTCTCGCCCTCAATGCCGTTGAGGATCATAGCGCCCTCACGGTCAGAGCTAATCAGGGGCTGGCTGACCATGGAGACGATGTTTCCATCATAGGCAGAGGTGTAGAAGAAGGGAGAGAACTTGCCGTCGTAGTTGCCGTCACCAACCACCAGGGTACTGGCCTGGTTGTTGTTGTCGCTGGAAGGCTTGTTGCCGCAAGCAGAGAGCAAACCAAGCGTCATGACCGAAGCCATGCCCAGCGCAAGCACTCGTTTCGTGCTTTTCATGTAGAGATTCCTCCTTAAATTATATTGAACAAAGAGAACATCCATCCTCTGAGCTCACAAGGACTGATTCCGACTCCCCTTCTCTCTACCGGGGAATCGGTTTTTGCAACTCCACTTACTCAATCTTTCATTTTTCGCCGCCTCAGTGTCCACGCCAAGCGGTCAAATGTTTTTTCAGCAGATTTTGCAAAGACTATTCTATTATGTTTTGCTCCAATTGTCAACGAGAACATCCTGTGATATCTCACAAATTTTTGCGCTTTATCACGTTAAATAGACCACAGTGCCTGATTTTCTCTGCCCTTCCACAGGAAAGCACAGACAAAAACCACAATTTCCAGGCCCGAAAATGCCAAAGTGTACAGATACTCAACCCCTTGCAGGGAATGTGTCACCACATATGCAATCTGTCCACAGAGTGTGCACATTGACAAAATCATAGCCAGGGTTGCACGGATGGGGATCTGCTTGATGGTGGCGTCATAGACGTATTCCCGCAGGGGATTTCCCCAGTACACCATGCGGCACACCGCCCAAACCAGGGAAACCACCGCAAAAAACGTAAGCATATAAGGAGCAATCACGTACCAGGTGTTGTACAAGGCAGGAACGGGCATCATACCGCCCGCCAAATGAGCCACCGCCATGACGGCCGCCAACGCCATGCGCTGGCGCATACCCTGTCGATAGCTCCTCTCATCCCCCTGGAAGGAGTAGTGACGACCGACATAGATCATCTCCCCCCCTGCTCCCCTGGTGAATTGAGACGCCTTGGCCGCCCGGTTCCACCGTTTATGCTTATGCTTGTTCTTCTTGTCTGACATGGCTTATTCGATTCCGCTCATATCAAAGTGCTCCAGCCAGTTCTTGGCGGAGGCGCACACCCGCTGCAGGCAGCTCTCCTCAAAGGGGCTGTCCAGGCCAGCTCGCTCCAGCAGGGTGGTGAACACCTGGCTGCCGCCCTGGCGGGTGTAGGCCATGTAGTGCTCCCAAGCCTCCCCCAGGTCCTCCTGAATCTTATCCCAGAACTGGAGGGCCACCGTCTGAGCCAGGCAGTAATCAATATAATAGAAGGGACTGGAATAGATGTGGTGCTGTCGCTGCCAGCCCTCGCCCTCGCTGTAGAAGGGAATTTCCCCGTCCAGCTTCATCCAGGGCATATAGGTCCCCAGCAGCTCTTTCCACACCTGGTGGCGCTGGGCAGGGGTCATCTCCGGGTGGGCGTACACCTCATGCTGGAAGTGGTCCACCATGGTGCCGTAGGGGATGAAAGTGAGAGCACTTGACAGGTGGCTGTAGTGGAACTTCCGGGTATCCTCTCCGAAGAAGCCCTGAGCCCAGGGCCAGGCGAAGAACTCCATGGACATGGAGTGCACCTCGCAGGCCTCCATGCTGGGCCAGATATACTCGGAAGGAATGCGGTCCCGGTTGAGCCAGGCGTCAAAGGCGTGGCCGGCCTCGTGGGTCACCACCTCCACGTCACCCTGGGTGCCGTTGAAGTTGGCAAAGATGAAGGGCACCTTGTAGTCCAGAATGTCGGTGCAGTAGCCGCCGCCGGCCTTGCCCTCGGTGGAGAGCACGTCCATGAGCTCCCCATCCAGCATGGTGCGGAAAAATTCGCTGGTCTCGGGAGACAGGGCGTCATAGAACTTGCGGCCGTGGTCCAGAATGTCCTGGGCGGTGCCGCAGGGGCGGGGGTTGCCGGAGCGGAACTCCAGAGCATTGTCTGCAAAGCTCATGGGGTACTCCTTGCCCAGGCGCTTGGCCTGCTGGCGGTAGATGCTGTCCGCCACCGGCACCAGATACTTCACCACAGCCTGGCGGAACTTCTCCACGTCCTCCTTGGTGTAACAGTTGCGGCCCATGCGGTAATAGCCCAGAGTGGTATAGCCCTCATAGCCCAGCTTCTTGCCCATCTCGTCTCGCAGGTGCACCAGCTGGTCGTACAGGCTGTCCAGAGCCTCCTGGTTGTCCTTGTACCACTGCCCTTCCGCCTTCCAGGCGTTGAGACGGCGCTGGTCGTCGGCATCGCTCTTAAAGGGAGTCATCTGGGACAGGGTGTACACGCCGCCCTCAAAGGGAATCTGGGCGGAGGCCAGCAGCTTCTCATACTCCTGGGTGAGGTCGTTCTCCTTCTGCATCAGGTCAATGATCTCAGGAGAGAAAGTCTTCAGGGCAATCTCGGCATTGATAAACATCAGGTCGCCGTACTCCTGAGAGAAGTCACCGCGGAAGGGAGAGTTGAGCATGGCCAAATTCCAGGCCTGGCTGTACTCCTCCAGCTCCGGTCCGGCTGCGTTCCAGAACTTCACTTCCCCGTCGTAGAACTCGTCTCGGGTGTCAATGGAGTGGCGAATGTTGGCCAGGGTGCTCATGGTCTGAATGTGACGCCCCAGCTCCTCCTTGCGCAAAAACACCTCCCGGGCAGCCTGGTAGCTGTCAGCGGCCTTGAGCTGCTCCACCAGCTGGCCCATCTCCTGTTTCAGCGCATCCAGGTCAGGGCGCTGGTATTTCATCTCAGAAAACTTCACCATATTTGGTTCCTCCTTATCAATGGGTTCAGGGCTGCTCTCTTGTGAGAAAGCAGCCCTTGAGGGTCGTGTGTATTAAAACGGCAGTCCCAGGCCTCCGGTGAGGCGGGACATCTGGCTGGCGGCATCGTCGGCAGCCTTGCGCAGGGCCTCGTTCACCGCCGCCACAATGAGGTCCTGGAGCATCTCCACGTCGTCGGGGTCCACGGCCTCGGGGTCGATGGTCACAGAGGTGATCTCCTTCTTACCGGACACCACAGCGGTCACAACGCCGCCAGCGCTGGCCTCGTAGGACTTGCTCTCCAGCTCCTCCTGAGCCTTCATCATGTCCTGCTGCATCTTCTGGGCCTGGCGAATCATGTTGTTCATGTTTCCGCCCATGCCGCCCATACCGCCCATACCGCGGGTATTAAATCCTTTTGCCATCCGAATTACCTCCTATGTCATATCCTAACAAATTATTCTACGGTTACATTGCTGTGCCCCGCTGCCAGAAAGGCGTCCAGAGCATCCCCTTCTTCTGGGGGCTGTGAAGTAGGCGGCGTCTGCACCGTCTCTGCCGGAGGCGCTCCCACCTGAACTTTCACCGGAACCCGCTGTCCCATATATCGCCCAACCACCTGGGAGACCGCTCCAGAGATATCCGGCTTCTCCACCAGGTCCGCCACAAACTGATTGGCGGCCCAGATAGTCACCACATCCCCGTCCCACCGTCCAGTGAGCATGGCGGGCATGGAGAAGAAGGTGTAATCTCCGGTGGACAGCACACCTTTGAGCTGGCCACACACCACATTCCAGCCAGGCCATCCCGTCTGCCCTCCCACGTGTGTCACAGACTCGGGCGGGGCTGGCCGAGGCTCAACC
The DNA here is from genome assembly GCF_002160275.1 of Pseudoflavonifractor sp. An187. Lineage (NCBI taxonomy): Bacteria > Bacillati > Bacillota > Clostridia > Eubacteriales > Oscillospiraceae > Pseudoflavonifractor > Pseudoflavonifractor sp. An187. The sequence goes on from NZ_NFKG01000001.1 coordinate 303,106, forward strand.
GCAGGGGGTGCCGGAGTCTCTTCCGCCGGCTTTTCCTGTAAAGTTTTTTTTCTTGCAGGTTGTTGTGGCACCGGTTTCTCTGCCACCTCCCAGGGTGGAGGGTCAGACGCCACTGGAGTGGACAGGTCTGGCTCAGGCTGTGTGCTCTTTTGAGCCGGAGTTGGTGCCGGGCTTCTCTGTAAAGGTTTTTCGCTTGTCGTTTGCTGAACCACAACGCCGGAAGCCAATTGCTGCTCCAACTTTGCCACTCTGGCAGTCAAGGCATGGACACTTCCGTCCAGAGAGGGGTCACACAGCATCACCAAGCACAACTCCATGTCTGTGCGTCGGTTTGCAGAGTGGACCAGCTCGCCCGCGGTCTTCTGCACTAAAGCGAGCATCTGGACCAGCCGAGGCACGTCGAACAGCTGTCCCAACCGCTCCAGGGTGCCCGAGTCATAGCCCCCGGTGAGCAGTCCCGCCCCGCCCTTGGGAGCGCTCTTGCTCACCAACAGGTCCCGCAGCAAAGCGGACAGTTCCCCGGCCAAGGCTGCCATCTCCTTGCCTCCGGTGTACAAGCTGGCCAGTCGTGCCAATGCGCCAGACAGGTTGCCCGCTGCGATCTCCTCCAACAGCGCCACCGTCTGGAGATTACCCGCCAGGCCCAGCACCTGAAACACCCGGTCCTGGTCTACGGTCCCCCCTGCCCCCACACACTGATCCAGCAGGGATAGGGCGTCACGCATACCGCCATCGGCCAGACGGGCGATGAGCTGTGCCCCCTCTTGGGTCAGCTCAATGCCCTCCTGAGCGGCCACGTAATTCAAACGTCCGGCAATCTCCTCGGCCCGGATGCGCTTAAAGGCGAATTGCTGGCACCGGCTCTTGATGGTGGCCGGCACCTTGTGCAGCTCTGTGGTGGCCAGGATGAACATCAAGTGGGCGGGCGGCTCCTCCAGAATTTGCAGCAGCGCATTGAAGGCCTGAGGCGAGAGCATGTGCACCTCGTCGATGATATACACCCGCTTGGCCACGGTGGCCGGGGTATAGGCCGCCTCCTCCAGCATGGCACGCACGTCGTCCACGCGGTTATTGGAGGCTGCGTCCAGCTCCACCACGTCCAGGATGGAGCCGTTCTCAATGCCCATACACGCCGGACACTGGTTGCAGGGGTTGCCGTCCTGAGGATGCTGACAGTTCACGGCCCGGGCCAGAATTTTGGCACAGGTGGTCTTACCCGTTCCTCTGGTTCCGGTAAACAGATAGGCGTGGGTCAGCCGTCCCCCCTGCACCTGACGCTTGAGGGTCTCTGTAATATGTCCCTGCCCCACCACGTCGTCAAAGCTGCGGGGACGCCACTTTCGGTACAACGCCTGGTACAAACGCCTCACCCCCTAAAAAGGAAATCGCTTGTGTACAGAATAAGACCGCGCACCGGCCTTTGAAGCACAAAATATACCCGTTACCCATACAGCCGGCTCAAGACCGGCACCCCCGCGGCACACGCAGCGGTCCGCTTAGTGCTGCTCGGTTCCCCGCCTGACACGGTTCACGGGGCTACGTTGCGCAGGACCAATCCATCATCGCTGCTTATATGGGGCAGTCAGTACATTTTGTCTCCGGGGGCCGGGATTCATCCCTGCTATAGCGGGTTGCAGATACAGGGCACCGCTAACTCCCCGACTAGCGCGGCCTTACTCCACACACAAGCGTGTTAAAAGCCGTTGATTATTTTATCACATCGTCACGACTTTTTCAACTGAATTTTAAACTTTTCCCCTTTGGACTCTTTTTTCATTTTCTCCATTTTTCTCTTTACAAACTGTTTTTTTCTGTTATAATAGTTGGGTACGGGCCTGTAGCTCAGCTGGGAGAGCGTTCGGTTCGCATCCGAGAGGTCGACGGTTCGATCCCGTTCAGGTCCACCACTTATTTATGAAAACGCCGCAGTGAAAACTGCGGCGTTTTCTCATCTCACTCTCAGGAGGAAATTCTATGGAAGAAACGCTTCGTTCCATCCACCCCTACGAGCCCTACATCCCAGAGGGTGCCACCAAACTCATCATTGGAACCATGCCGCCCTTTCGGTTTTGCACCTCCGGGGGAAGAGCCTTACACGACAACGATGTGGATTTCTACTACGGCTCCAGAGACAATTCTTTTTGGAAGTTACTTTCTGAGGTGACAGGCACCACACTGGAGTTCGTGAACACCACAGAAGCAGTGAACCAACGAAAGCAGCTGTTACAGGAGTTAGACATCGGTATCACCGATATTGTGGGCAGCTGCATCCACCGAAACGGCAAATCCGATGACGCCTCGTTAATCTCCATTGAGCCCAAGCCTCTGGATAAGCTACTGCTGGAGTATCCCAACATTGAGGAATTGATCTATACCAGCAGAGCCGAAGTGAAAAAGCTCGTCAACCGTTTCTTTGCAGACAAGGGTCCTCATCCCAGGGCGAAAGATAACACAGGGAAAGAAAGCGTCTGGATTAACGGCAGACCATACGGAGTGACCAGACTTTACTCGCCCTCCCCCATTGCATTGTGGAGCGTCAGCGCCGATGCACGTCTGGAACAATATCGACGTGTCTTTATAACTGACAACATTTGAACCTTCCTCAATGATATTTTCTCCAGAAAAACACCAGAGAGATCACACCCGGTATGCCGATATACAACATCAGGGCAATCACAGAAATCGTTCCAATGAGCTCCATATCCGAAACCGAAAAAGCTGCGGCAAGGTATAGCAGCGTCAAGGGCAACGAGATGACGCCGATGATTCTATGGGCCAGGTTCCAGGTATCTTCATCCCGCACCGTCCATGGCAGACGCAGGCCGGTATGCCGCTGATATGGCAGCCGTGGAGAAAGCGCACCAAAGAAAAGGAACAGACCGGAAAACACGCCCATAAGCAACCACTGTTCCTGCTGCGCCGTCAGCGTGATCACCTGGGCTTGCAGCAGGCCACAAACTGCCAGCAACACAATCAAAAACACTGCGTTGAATATCGTCACAACTTTCAGCGCTTTCATCTGGGATATGGAAACCGTACTCTCGGAAAACAGAGACAAATTCCGATACAGGATCAGCAGTGACAATGCAATGCAGGCCCCCACCAAAAGCAGCGACGCCAAGGGATTGTCCACTAGGATCACAACCATCAGGGCCGCGAAGGAGAGAAATACGATTTGCCCCCGCTTCTGGCTGGCCAATGTGTTTCTTTGGAGCTGTTGATTGCGCTCTGCCAGCTCCTCGTTGACCCTTGCCAACTCATCCGTCAAGTCCACGGTTTCTTCCTCCGGCGTCAGGTCCAGCAGTACGCTGACCGGCACCTCCAACGCTCGAGATATTCTGATTAGAACCTCTGCATCTGGCACAGACGCATTGTTCTCCCACTTGGACAACGTCTGGCGAACCACATGCAGTTTAGCAGACAGTTCTTCCTGGGTATATTCTCTCTCCCGGCGGTATTTCTTAATGTTATCACCTAGCATGACTCAATCACCATCCTTGCCCGCATTGTACGAGAGAACACCAAACTTGTAAAGCAACAAGTTTTAACATGGGGCCATCAGGTTCCAAATCATCACTTTTTAGCAACAGCAGAGGGTCTGCGACCTTTTCACCGCAGACCCTCTGCTGTTTTCATCCAGCTCCATGTTAAAATTTCTCACGGCTGAAATTCCTCAAAAATAGGCAGGCAGCCCTCCTGCTCCACCCGCTGCATAGATGCAGAATCCCGGATGGTCCAGCTCACCTCCTGGCCCCGCCACAGGCGTCTGGCCAGAAACAGAGAGAGTTGGCGGCGGTCCTTCCATTTATAGGCCACAAAATCCGGGCACGTCACCAAGTTGGTGAGCACGTTGGTCATCACCACCGCAGCCACCAGAGGTATCCCGCTGCGCTCACGGATGAAGTTCTGACTCAACTGCCCCCGGCAGATTTCAGGACGGTGCCGCTTGAGCCACATCAACACCTTGGGGTGAAAGGACTCAATGCAATAGTTGACCTTGTAGCGGTCCAGCACCTGACAGGCCGCCTTGGCCAGCCGAGCCGCATTTTTCTCCGCTTTCAGCTCCACAATCAGCGGGGCCCGCCCCTCAAACAGAGGCAGCACCTCCTCCAAAAACGGGATTTTCTCCTGAGTGCCCTCCAGGCGGTACTGAGACAGCTGCTCCGCCGTCAGAGAAGCCACATCCACGTCCACCCCAGCGGTACGCAGCAGGGAGTCGTCGTGGATGACCACCAGACTCCCGTCCCGGGTCAAGTGCACATCCAATTCGGCCCCATACCCCCGCTCCGCCGCCCGGCGAAACGCAGTCAGGGAATTTTCCGGGATGCCCCGTGTTTCATCATGCAGCCCCCGGTGGGCATATCGGTATCGGCGCAGCACCTCCCACGCCGGGTGTCCATGGCGGCACCGCACCGACATAACCCAAAAGAGCAGCAGCGCTGCAACAACTCCTATCACAATCCATATTCCCATGGTTTCCATCCAACCTCTCATGTATCTGACAAGATTCCGTGGGGTTTCGCCCTTCCCCCCTCGGACCACCTCTCCATTATACCGAAGCTTTTGAAAAAATCCACCCTCTTCACCGGGTGGAAACAGATTTTTACGTTTTCTTTATTTTTCCCTATTGACAATAATCCTTGTCAATGCTATCTTATGTTTGCCAAAGATAGCTGTCATAACGCAAATAATACTTGTCAAGGAGGGGTGCTCATGCCGCTACAGAATCGACTCAAGGAGTTTCGGGCAGCCCAGGGCATCAACCAGCAGGAGCTGGGGACATTGGTGGGAGCCTCCCGGCAGACCATCAGCCTCATTGAGCGAGGGGACTACAACCCCTCCATCACCCTGGCCCTTCGCATTGCCCAGGTGTTCCACCTCCCGGTGGAGGACGTCTTTTATCTCACAGAGGAGGAGTCATCATGAAAGAAGCTAAGAAAAAATCACCCGCTCGTATCTATGTTACCTTCGCCGTGATCATCATCATCTGCGGCCTCATTGGCGGCATCGTGGGCGTTGCCGCCGTGTCCAATGAGTTCTCTGTCCGCAATCTCGGCGAGCAGTTCAACCTGATGCTGGCTTCCCTAGGTCCCTGGTGCTATGTCCCCGGATTTTCGCTGTTGATAGGGGCCACTTGGTACTACTTCCGGGGAAAGCGTTTGATCCCCAAGGCTTTGGCGGACGACGAGGCATTTCCCCAGGCCAACCTGACTTTGTGCCGGGCCATGTTTCTGGCCAATCTGGCCACGGTGCTCATGTTCTTGGCCATGGCTCTGAGCTATGCATCCTCTTGGGGGTTCAACCTCTCCTGGTTCCTACTCATCGGGCACATCATCTGGATGACAGCAATTCAAGCCCGCATCATCTCCGCTACTAAGAAACTATTTCCCGAAAAGCGTGGTGATATTTTTGATTTTAAGTTTCAAAAGGACTGGTACGAGAGCTGCGATGAAGCCGAGCGGCAGCAGATCGCCCAATGCAGCTACCAGGCCTTCAAGGTAATGGGTCTGATTTTCCCCGGCATCATGGCAATACTATCCATTCTATCCGTCATTGACCTGGTCGCCCCTTCGTATAGTCTGTTGGTGGGCGGTCTCTGGCTGGTACAGCAGTTTGTGTACAACTACACATCCCTACAAATGGATAAAAAGAGAAGTTGAGGTAAGCAATAATGAAATTGGAACTACGCAACATCGAAAAGAGCTTTGGAGCCAAGCAGGTGCTCCAGGGCATCTCCCTCACCGCTGAGGGAGGCCAGGCCTTCGGCCTGCTGGGCCGAAACGGCGCCGGTAAGACCACCACCATCCGCATTCTCATGGACGTCTTCCCTCAAAACAGCGGAGAAGTTCTCCTGGATGGGAAGCCCATCGACTACCGCAAGGTGTCCCTGGGCTACCTCCCCGAGGAGCGAGGGCTGTACCCCAAAAAGCCCATCGGGCAACAGCTGGTATACTTCGCCCAGCTCAAGGGGATGAAGCGTGCCAAGGCGGTGGCCTCGGTGCGCCACTGGCTGGAACGGCTGGGCATGGAGGAGTACGAAACCAAGCGGCTGGACACCCTGTCCAAAGGCAACCAGCAGAAAATCCAGCTCATCACCGCCCTGGCCCATGACCCCGATATCATCGTACTGGATGAGCCCTTCTCCGGTCTGGACCCGGTAAATGCCGCTCTGCTCAAAGATGTGGTGAAGGAGCAGATTCAAAAGGGAAAAATCGTCCTCTTCTCCTCCCACCAGATGAACTACATCGAGGAGTTCTGCCAGGAGATCGCCATCCTCAATCAGGGCAAAATCGCCATCTCCGGCAATCTGGAACAGATCAAGCGCAGCTATCCCCGGGACCGTCTCACCGTGTTCAGCCCCCAATACCGGGAGATTCTCTCCCAACTGGGCAATCGCTGCCAGCTGGTGCAGCCCGGCGAGGTGCTTCTCCGCCTGGACAGCCCCAGCCAGAAGCAGGAGATGATGGGGCAACTGGTGGCCCGCTACGACATTGACCGGGTGCAGGTCTACGAGCCGTCCCTCAACGACATCTTCGTGGAATACGCCGGGGACCACGTGTGAAGGGAGAAGAGATCATGAGACAATTTCGTACTATTCTCAGCTTTGAGCTGAAAAACTACTTTAAAAACAAGGTGTTTGTGGGCTCCACCCTGTTCATTGTGGCTGTTCTGGCCGTGGTGATGTTCCTGCCCAACCTGATTGGTTTCTTCGGCTCCATGGGCGGAGATTCCTCCGATGAGCCCACCGAGCAGTCGGTGATTTTGATCTCCGCCCCCTCTCAAGAGATGGGCGAGACCATTGCCCAGGCCCTGGCCTCTGCCTTCCCTGACCAGACGGTGACTTGGACGCAAGACGACCTCGCTAAAATCAAGGAGCAGGTGTCCAACCAGGAGGCCGATTGTGCCCTGGTCTTTGACTCCCTGACTTCCTACACCTATTATGTGTACAATCGTTCCCTCTACGACCAGACTACCCAGGTGGCCAATCAAGTTCTGGTGAGCCTAGCCCAGGTGGAGGCCATGACCCAACAGGGACTGAGCCCGGACCAGGCCGGGGAGATTCTCTCCCTTCAGATTGACGCCAAAGAGGAACTTCTGGGGGTGGACCAGGCCCAAAATTACTGGTACACCTACATTATGACGTTGGCCCTGTACATGGTCATCATGCTCTACGGCCAGATGGTAGCCTCCCACGTGGCCACTGAAAAGAGCTCCCGAGCCATGGAACTGCTCATCACCAGCGCTACCCCGGTAAACATGATGTTCGGCAAGGTGCTGGCCTCCTGCATCGCCGGGTTTGTCCAGCTGGCGGTCATCTTCGGCTCCGCCCTTCTCTTCTACCAGCTCAATCTGGACGCTTGGGGCGGCAATTCCGTGATGACCTCCCTGTTTGACATGCCCCTGTCCCTGCTGGTATATCTGCTGGTGTTCTTCGTTCTGGGCTTCCTTCTCTATGCCTTCCTCTACGGCGCCATCGGCTCCACTGCCACCAAGCTGGAGGATATCAACACCTCCATCATGCCTCTGTCCATGCTCTTTGTCATTGCCTTCTGCGTGGTCATGTTCAGCATGGGCAGCGGTGCGGTGGACAACATCGCCATGATGGTGTGCTCGTTCGTCCCCTTCACCTCCCCCATCGCCATGTTTGCCCGCATCGCTATGAGCACCGTCCCTGTCTATCAGATTGTCCTGTCCATCGGTATTCTGGCGGTGTCTGTGGTGGGTATCGGGGTGCTGTCCGCCAAGATCTACCGAGTGGGCGTGCTCCTCTACGGCACTCCGCCTAAAATTGGCGCCATCCTCAAAGCAGTTTGGCAGGCCTAACTTTTCAAAGCCTTCCCGGATGATTCTTGCCAAATTCTCCTGGCTCCGCTATACTGTTCTTACATGACTTTCACCCTATTTCGAGACAAGGAGCAATGAGGTATGGAAAAAGCAAACGTTTACTACACCGATTTCCGCACCAAGCTGGGCGAGGGCCTTCCCACCAAGCTCAAGCGGCTCATCCGGGCCGCAGGCATTGGCGAGATCGACATGGATAACAAGTTCGTGGCCATCAAGATGCACTTCGGCGAGCTGGGCAATCTGGGCTTCCTCCGCCCCAACTACGCCAAAGCTGTGGCTGATGTGGTGAAGGAGCTGGGTGGCAAGCCCTTCCTCACCGACTGCAACACCCTCTATGTGGGCAGCCGGAAAAACGCCCTGGAGCACCTGTACTGCGCCTGGGAAAACGGCTTCACCCCCATGACTGTGGGCTGTCCCATCCTCATTGGCGACGGTCTGAAGGGCACCGACGATGTGGAGGTCCCCGTCAACGGAGAGTACGTCCAAAACGCCAAGATCGGCCGAGCCATTATGGACGCTGACGTGTTCATCTCTCTGAACCACTTCAAGGGCCATGAGATGGCGGGCTTTGGCGGCGCCATCAAGAACATCGGCATGGGCTGCGGCTCCCGGGCCGGTAAGAAGGAGCAGCACCACAACGGTCAGCCCTCCGTACACCAGGACAAGTGCGTGGGCTGCAAGTCTTGCATGAAGGAGTGCGCCAACCAGGGTCTGGCCTTTGACGAGACCACCCGGAAGATGCACATTGTCACCGAGAACTGCGTGGGCTGTGGCCGGTGCATCGGTGCCTGCAACTTTGACGCCATCGACTTCTCCAGTTGGGCCGCTGTGAAGGACCTGAATTGCCGCATGGCGGAGTATGCCAAAGCAGTGGTGGACGGCCGTCCCAACTTCCACATCTCTCTCATTGTGGACGTCAGCCCCAACTGTGACTGCCACGCCGAGAACGACGCCCCCATCCTCCCCAACATCGGCATGTTCGCCTCCTTTGATCCCCTGGCCCTGGACCAGGCCTGTGTGGACGCCTGCCTGGCCTGCGATCCCCTGCCCAACAGCCAGCTCAGCGACAACATGGCCAAGCCGGATTTCTGTGACCACCACGATCATTTTGAAAACAGCACCCCCGACTCGGAGTACAAGACCTGTCTGGAGCACGCTGAAACGATCGGCATCGGCTCTCGCAGCTATGAACTGGTGTTTCTAAAGTAAGACTCAAAAATGCCTGGAGAGGGCTTCTCTCCAGGCATTTTTATAATTATAAGTACAGGGTCCCGCAAAGCCGGGCGGCGCTGGTGCGCCGTACAAGTGTTTTCGCCTGGGCGAAAACCTTGGCGCAGGCGGAATTCACTTCCGCCGAGCATTGAAATGAGCCTATGGCTCCCAATGAAAAAGACACGCTTTTTAGCGTGTCTTTTTCATTGGAGCGGGTGAGGGGAATCGAACCCCCGTGTTCAGCTTGGGAAGCTGACATTCTACCATTGAACTACACCCGCATATTTCAACTCGGTGAAGCTTATTATAATACACCCCCTGGGAAATTGCAAGCATTTTTTCTCCCCTATCTTCCTCGTTATCCCTCCACTTTTCTACACTTTGCCCAAAACTTTATTTGTATTTTACAATTCCACCCTTTACTTTTCCGATACATGTTGCTATAATGTACAACAGCGCAAGAGAAAAGAGGTGAAACTTGTGAAAGAATATCCCCGCAAGCCTGATGTGGATGATATGATTTTCGGTGATGATCGCACCGTGCCCAGCCAGCGCTGATCTCCCATCAGCCCGCAATGCTGCATATTTTTTGACTCACCCCAGTAATCAGCAATACTGTGGTGAGTTTTTGTCTTTCTCAGAACAACCCCGAAAGGAGCTTTTCATGACATACTCACTCTCCCAACTGGCCTGGTTCTTTCTCATCTATTCCATTCTGGGCTGGTGCATCAGCGTGGCATTCTGTGCCGTCAAAAAACATTCCTTTGTCAACCCAGGCTTTCTCAACCTTCCTGTCAGCCCCATTTACGGCATTGGAGCGGTACTCTCCACGGTGTTCCTCTCGGAACTGACCCACCGCCCCCTGTTCTTTATTCTGGGCTCCTGCGTTCTGTCCGGCATTCTGGTCATTACCACCGGTGTCGCTCTGGAGCGCATGCTCCACCGCAGATGGTGGGACTTCTCCGACCACAAATTCCACTTTCATGGGTACATCTCCCTGCCCCTGCTGCTGGTGCTGGGTGTGGGCGCATGGCTGTGTGTGAGTTTTCTCAACCCCCTTCTAGCCTTGGTGTTGGGTGACCTCCCTCCCCTGCTGTCCCGCATCCTGGTTCTGGTGGGATTGGGACTGGTCGCCCTGGACCTGGCCCTCTCTCTGGGCATCACGGTACAGATGGGCGTGCGTATCCGCCGTCTGGAACAGCTGTCCCGAGACTTCCAGGAGCTCACCGCTCTCTTCGGCCACGCCATCACCCGGCGGGTCCAGACCCGTATGCTCCACGCCTTCCCCAATCTGGAGCAGGCCGCCCCCTCCCAAAAGCCCAAGCCCACCGTGTTTGCCCAGGGCTGTTCTCCCACCAAGCTGATTTGGATTTTCTTCATTGCCGCCCTGCTGGGCGATATCATCGAGACGCTGTTCTGCCGGGCCACCATGGGCATCTGGATGAGCCGCAGCAGTCTCATCTACGGTCCCTTTAGTATTGTGTGGGGCCTTGGCGCTGTGATGTTCACCGCCCTGCTCTATCGGTACAAAGACAAGAGCGAGGGCTACCTCTTCCTTGCCGGCACCATTGTGGGCGGTGTGTACGAATATGTGTGTAGTGTCTTCACCGAGCTGGTCTTCGGCACCGTGTTCTGGGATTACAGCCACATCCCCTTCAACCTGGCCGGACGCATCAATCTGCTCTACTGCTTCTTCTGGGGCATTGCCGCCGCCGTGTGGATGAAGGTCCTCTATCCCCGCCTGTCCCGTCTCATTGAGCGCATCCCCATGAAAGCGGGCAAAGTGCTCACCTGGGTGATTGTTGTGTTCATGGTGTTCAATATGGCCATCTCCGCCCTGGCTCTGGGTCGGTATCAACAGCGCCAATCGGCCCCTGACGCCCCCACCAACGGCTTCACCGAATTTTTGGACCACTACTACCCCGATGAGCGGATTCATCAGGTCTACCCCAACATGAAACAGGTCACGGACTGACCGAGAAAAAAACGTCCGATGCTGATTCCTGCATCGGACGTTTTCCTATGTCTCCGGAAGAAAAAAAGGCAAGTCCCTTTCGGAACTTGCCTTTTGGTACGGCTGGAGGGATTCGAACCCCCGACCTTTTGGTTCGTAGCCAAACACTCTATCCAGCTGAGCTACAGCCGCTTGTCGCTGTCGTTTTCTGGCGACTCATATATATTAGCACAGCTGAAATGAAATTGCAAGTGTTTTTTTCGATTTTTTGAAAAATTTTTGAGAGGTCTATTTACTCCTCAGAAATCATATAACTCAGCGTTAGCAGGCTGTCTGCAAAGTGCACGTTCTCCACTTTCACGTCGGGCATCTCCTGCTCCGGCAACTCCACATTGGTGAAATTCCAGATTCCGTCCACCCCCAGCTTGCTCAGGCGGCGAGCGGTGGCCACGGCCACAGACCCAGGCACCGTCAGAACCGCCACGCTCACCCGGTGCTCCCGCACAAAGGTGTCCAGACCATCCACATGGTAGACGGGGACGCCGCCCAGCTTGGTGTCCACCAGGTCCGGGTTGACGTCAAAGGCGGCCACCAGCCGGAAGCCATTGGCACGGAACGGGAAATTCTCAATGAGGGCACGGCCCAAGTTACCGGCACCCAAGATGAGCACGGTGTGGCCTCGGTTCATCCCCAGGATCTCTGCCACCTCACCCCGCAGCCGCTCCACGTTGTACCCGTAGCCCTGCTGACCGAACCCGCCAAAGCAGGACAGATCCTGGCGAATCTGGGAGGCCGTCAGGCCCATGGACTGGGCCAAGGCTCCGGAAGAGATTCGAATGGTACCGGCACGATATAAGTCATCCAAATGGCGATAATAGCGGGGCAAACGCCGGATCACCGCCGAAGAAATCTTATCTTTTTTCATATGACACCCTCACATCCCGTCAGAGTTTTTCGGCATTTCATCTTTCTTTTGATCACCATACGCAATTCATTTTATCTCATTGTCATAAGTTTGTCAATTTCCATGTGCAAGTTCTTGCAACATTTCTCAAGGAGGTCCTAGCATTGGCACAAAACGGTTCTCTCATTGTCCACGTCTATGCGTCCCGGGCTCAGCTCCCCATACAGGGGGCCACGGTGTTGGTGTCCCAGCCGGACGGACAGGGTAGGCATCAGCTTCTATCCGTGCTCATTACAGACGAGAGCGGCGTGGCTGGCCCCATCTCCCTGCCCGCTCCCGACGCCGCCCTCAGCCAGAGCCCTGGCTCCCCCCTGCCCTTCTCCTCCTACTCTCTGGTGGTGGAGCACCCGGGGTATCAGGTGGCTGTTTTCGAAAATCTCCAGATCTTTTCTGGGGTAGAGACCACCCAGAGTGTGCCCCTCATCCCTCTGGCCATTCCCGAGTCGCCCATCCCTCGGCCCCAGTTCACCAACGTCACGCCACAACCGCTGTAAGGAGGCTTCTATGTCTGTATCCGTCATTCCCTACATTCCCCAGTATATCACCGTCCACCTGGGCCAGCCCAAGGAGGCGGCGGAGAACGTCACGGTGACCTTCCCCGACTACATCAAAAATGTAGCCTCCAGCGAGGTATACCCCACCTGGTCAGAGGAAGCCCTGAAAGCCAACATTCTGGCCCAAATCTCCTTTGCCCTCAACCGGGTGTACACCGAGTTCTACCCCAGCCGCGGGTACGACTTTGACATCACCAGCGAAACCCAAAACGATCAGAAATTCATCAAAGGCCGGAGCACCTTTGAAAACATCGACCGCCTGGTGGACGACATGTTCACCACCTACATCCGCCGAGTGGGCTTTGTGGAGCCCCTGGCAGCCAAGTTCTGCAACGGCACCACCTCCACCTGTGACGGCCTGTCCCAGTGGGGCAGTGAGGCCATGGCCCAGGAGGGGGCGGACTACATGACCATTCTGCGCAACTACTACGGGGACGACATCGAACTGGTCAACGACGCCCCCATCCGGGATGTGCCCAACTCCTACCCAGGCTATCCCCTGCGCCAGGGCTCCTCCGGGGAGGACGTGGTGGTGCTCCAGGCCATGCTCAACCGCATTGGACAGAATTACCCTGCCATTCCCCGCCTGGCCCAGGTGGACGGCATCTTTGGGCCACGCACGGAGGAAGCAGTGCGGGTGTTCCAGTCCGTCTTTGGGCTGGCAGTGGATGGTATCGTGGGTCGGAGTACCTGGTATAAGCTGGTGTTCCTCTACGTGGCCGTCACCAAGCTCTCCGAGCTGGTCAGCGAGGGCCAGAGCTTCACCCAGGTCCAGGGCCCCTCGGGCATCCAGGTGCTGCGCCAGGGAGACCGGGGCCCCGCCGTCTCCGCCCTCCAGTATTTCCTCTCCCTCATCGGGCAATACTCCTTCAATCTGCCCACCCTGGCCATTGACGGCATCTTTGGCCCCAAGACCAAACAGGCGGTGCAGGATTTCCAGAAAGCCTACCATCTGCCCGCCACCGGCGTGGTGGACAACGCCACGTGGCTGAAGCTCTACGACGAGTACGTGGGCATCGCCACCACCTCTCTGGCCAACGCCAATTTGCCCATCTCCCCCTCGGAGATTGAAAACCAATTCCAGGCCGGGCAATTTCCCGGCTATCCGCTCTCCTACGGCAGCAACGATTAAGGAGGTATCTCAACCATGGAACTCAATCTCACCGGCGCTCCGGTACGAGACATTCAGCACATGCTCAACGTCATCTCCGCCACCCATCCCGCCCTGCCCCGCCTGGTGGAGGACGGGGTGTTTGGGGAGCGGACCCTGGAAGGGGTGATGATCTTTCAGCGGGACTTTGGCCTTCCCGTGACCGGGGTGGTGGACTACGACACCTGGCTGGCCCTGCGGGTGCAGTCGGAGCTGATTCAGAAGCGGGACGGGATCCCCCCCTCCCTGCAAATCATCTCCCCCCAGTATGAGCCGTCCTCGTCTGGCACACCGGAATGGGCGTTTGTGGACACCGTTGTGACGGCGCTCTCCCCCATTCTCACCAATTTCCCCTCCACCTCCACCCCCACCGACCACATCCGTCACTTGCAGGGGCTGGGACAGCTGCCTGTCACTGGTATTCTGGACCGCCCCACTTGGAGTTTGCTGGTTCGGCTGTACCATGCCTTAGTGGTTCGAAACGCCCTGGCCGCCCTGTGAGCCTCCAGGTTTCCCTTGTAAGCCTGGGCCTTTTTCGGTATAATATAGAAGTGGCCCATGAGGCCACCTTATCCCAGGAAAGGCAGGAACAAGACCATGGCTCGTTTTGGATTCATCCACAGCAAGTTGGACACCAAATTGCTCATTCTCTATATCCTCACCCGTGTGGCGGGCCCCATTGACTTCGCCACCCTCACCGATCTGGTGATGTGCGACGACGGCGTGGACTACTTTGAATTTGCTGAGGCCCTGTCGGAGCTGCTGGAGAGCGGACACCTGGTGCGTGAGGGAGACTACTACTCCCCCACTGACAAGGGCCGCCGCAACTGCGCCGACGGCGAGAGCAGCCTCTCCCCCGTCATCCGCAAGCGCTGTGACCAGCGCCTGGCCCCCTTCAACGCCGCTTTGAAGCGGAAGGCCCAGGTGCGCAGCCGGGTGGACCCCTCCCCCGACGGCACCTTCTACACCGTGCGTCTGATGCTGGACGACGACCGGGACAACCTCTTTACCCTCTCACTGCTCACCGCCACCCGGGAGGAGGGAGAGGACATTGCCCAGCGCTTCACCCAACACCCCGACCGCATCTATAACGGTGTGCTGGGTATCCTACTGTCCGACCCAGAAAAGAGAGGTGAAACCCATTGACCATCCTGGGCTATCCCATTCAGGCACTATTTCTCTACTTTATCTTTTACTCATTTCTAGGATGGTTGATGGAGACCTGCTACTGTTCCATTCTGGAGCACCGTCTGGTGGACCGGGGCTTTCTCTACGGCCCCATCTGCCCCATCTACGGCGCCGGCGTTCTGTTAATGGTCCTCTTTTTCACCCCGCTGAAACACAACCTGTTTGTGTTCTATCTCACCGCTGTGGTGGTGATGACCTCGTGGGAGTATTTCGTGGCGTGGCTTCTGGAGACCACCACCCACGTGCGCTACTGGGACTACTCCCGGTTCCGCTTCAACATCAAGGGCCGGGTATGCCTGTGGGTGGCCCTGGTGTGGGGTGCGCTGTCCTATGTGGTGATCTTCTGGATTCACCCCGCCGTGGACGGCATCTACCAGACTATCCCCGGCTGGCTGGTGAACACCCTGTGCGTGGTCTTACTGGTCATTCTGCTGGTGGATGCCACCCTCACCATCCGGCACCTGGCGTTGGTGTCTCAGCTGGTGGTGAAGCTGGCCGCCGCCCGGGACGAGGCACAGGTCCAGTTCTCTCTGGGTAAGGCCGAGCTGGGTCAAATGCTGGAAAACCAGTCCGCCGCCCTGCGCAGCAACTACAGCCAGCAAGTGGCCCGGTTGGAACGGTATTCCCGCTCCTTCCGCCGCAAATACTCCAACATGCGTCTGACCAGCCGCTATGCCAGCCTCACCGATGATCTCCGGGCATCGGCTGCCGCCGCCCGCAAGGAGATTCTGAAAAAGCGGGAGAATCGCAAAAAAAGAAAATAATCTCAGCAACAGAAGGGCCTGTTGCAAAATAGGCCAGAACAACAAAACGAGAGGCTAACCTTTTTGGGGGTTGGCCTCTCGTTTCATTTGCTTTATAATTTGTTTGTGAAGACAAATTATAACAAGCAAGATCAGTGTACCGTATATGAGTGCCACGGTCAACTGGTATTTGCATTGAACTCACAAAAAATATTACCGGAGAACGCACCCGTCCGACTGGCAAGTGCCCAGCTTGAGGAACTGGATTACAGGAAACTGTATCGCACCTATTCGTCCAGAGGACGGAAATCGGCAGTGGAACCACGGGTGATGTTCAAGGTAATTGTCTACGGGTATCTGTGTGGCATCTACTCCAGCCGGAAGCTGGAAGAGGCGTGTAGGTATCGAGTAGATTTTATGTGGCTGTTGGAAGGCCAAAAGGCACCGGATCACACCACCATTGCCCGTTTTCGAACCGGGCGGTGCAGAGAAGCCATAGAAGACCTGTTCTACCAGTTTGTCCGCAAGCTGGAGGAAATGGGGGAGACAGACCACAGAGCTGTCTTTATTGATGGAACAAAGATGGAAAGCCGTGCAGGCCGCTATACCTTTGTGTGGCGCAAAAGCGTGGAGAAGCACCTGGCCAAAGTAAAGGCCCAGGTGGAACGATCTACCGGTTTTACTTCCACACAGGAATTGCGGGCATGGTTGGAGGAGTTTGCTCAAAATATTACCTTTGTCCATGGAAGTGGCCGGCGGAAAAGTCCCGGACAAAAGGAATGGGAGCGCCTGTCTGAACTTCTGGAGCGGTGGGAGCAGTATGAAAACATGCTATCCACCATGGGAGAAGGGCGCAACAGTTACTCCAAAACAGACGAAGATGCCACATTTATGCGGCTGAAAGAAGACCACATGCGAAACGGGCAGCTCAAGCCAGCTTATAATGTGCAGATTGGTGTGAACAGTGAGTATATCACCGGGATAGAGCTGTTTTTCGACCGAAATGATGTGAGAACGCTTCAGCCGTTTTTAAA